>JANWZJ010000004.1:14091-68783 GCA_025054525.1 Bacteroidia bacterium
TCGGGAACGCTTGGTGGGGCACCCGCTTTGGTAATTGGTGGATTCTTTTTTTTGTGGTGTGGGGGGGTGGCCCCCACCTGGGGGGCCGACCAGCCCCATTCGCTTTATCCCCCCTGCCGCCCCTGCAAACTATCCCACCCCAAACGCTCTACCTTCATCACATTTCCCTCAGGGTCTTCTAAAATCACCTCAAGCCCTTCTGTAGCGTATCCTATGACGTGAATTTGTGTCTCTCGCCGCAGTGTCTCATAAGCAGACAAAGGCGCGGTGAAGAGAAGCTCATATTCTTCTCCCCCATATAGCAGGAACGCTGTAAGCGGCATATGAAAAAGCTCCGCTACTTGCTGCGTTTGTGCATGAAAAGGTAGCCTGTCCAAATAGATATGAAACCCGACTTTAGAGGCCTTAGCGAGCGCATGAAGTCCCGCTGCTAAACCATCTGACAAATCAATCATACTGGTAGGCATTACTGCAATTTCTCGCAGACGAGCCACTATATCACAGCGGGGTTCTGGCTTAAGCTGGCGACTAATGATGTAGGTGAATTCAGCAACGTCAGGTTGCATCTCAGGATGCTGGAGAAATACCGCTTTTTCTCGCTGGAGGATTTTCAGACCTGCATATGCTCCGCCCAAGTCTCCCGTAACGCATACCAGCTCATTCACAGAAGCACCTCTCCGATAGGTAATTTTTTCTTTTTCAACCCGCCCCACCACCCCCACATTTAGCCACAGAGCATTAGCAGAAGAGACATCCCCCCCTATCACCCCCACGTTATACTTCTCCTCTACTTTACGGAGACCTTCATATAGCTTCTCCAAGTAATCTGGGCTCACATAAGAGGGCACTCCTAAGGAAACCACCAGAAAAAGAGGTTCTCCGTTCATAGCGCATATGTCGCTGATAGCACTGGCCGCAGCTTTATAGCCGATGTACTGAGGGGCATGATATACCCTGTCAAAGTCCCAGTGCTCGTGCAGAGTATCTACAGAAAGAAGTCCAAGGTATTTCTCATCCCACTCCCATACTGCTGCATCATCTCCTATGCCCTCTATGACAAGGCTATGCGAACCTTTTAGACGGCTTGCCAGCCTCTGAATAAGTTCCTCTTCTCTCACTTCTTGAGGATGCCCAAAGCTCGGCTCATCTCTAACATACGCTCTATGGGTCTGCGTGCCAATTCTATTGTCTGCTCATCCAGAGTCACCTCGGGTGCTTCATAAATGAGGGCGTTGTAGATTTTCTCCAGTGTGTTGAGTTTCATGTGAGGGCAAGTATTACAGCTACACGAATACTCTGAAGGAGCCGCTACGAGGTCTTTGTCAGGGGCTCTCTTACGCATCTGATGTAAGATACCTGGCTCTGTTGCTACGATAAACTGCTTAGCGGGAGACTGCACTACATAGTTGAGCAAGGCAGAAGTGGAGCCAATAAAATCCGCATGCTCTAAGACCGAGGGCTCACACTCAGGATGCGCAATCAGTAGTGCATCGGGATATTTCTCTCGGAGCTGGCGTATCTTCTGGTAGGAAAATATCGTATGTACCATACATACCCCATCCCAGAGCACCATTTCTCGTCCAGACTTGTGCATTACATAGGCTCCCAAGTTCTTATCGGGTGCAAATATGAGCTTCCAGTCTGCAGGAAGCGCTTGCACAATAGCCGCTGCATTAGAGGATGTTACAATAATATCGCTCATCGCTTTTACAGCGGCTGAAGTATTGATATAGCTGACTACTTTGTACTCAGGATATTGGGCTTTGAACTGAGCAAACCGCTCTGGGGGACAACTGTCCGAAAGAGAGCAGCCTGCATTTAGGTCGGGTATCAAGACTTTCTTCGTGGGATTGAGAATCTTGGCGGTTTCTGCCATGAAGTGAACGCCCGCAAAAACAATTATGTCAGCTTGGGTCTGCGCTGCTTTCTGCGATAACTCTAAGCTATCCCCTACAAAGTCCGCTATGTCCTGAATATCCGCATCCTGATAATAGTGCGCCAGAAGAATAGCATTCTTCTCCTTCTTGACACGCTCTATCTCAGCAAAGAGGTCTATCCCCAAAGGCGGCTCTACAGGAACATACCCGTACTCCTCCACCCATTTTTGAATTTGTTCTCTGTTGAGTGGGGCTGTGGATATGTGGAACATACTTACCCTAACAAAAATACTACTCTGTCTCTCAGGGACAAACATTATGAGAGGGGCTATGGATTAAGTGAAGAAGTACATGGGAAACGCAGGGGAAGGATAAACCCTCTATAACTTAGCTAACCCTCTTGCCCACCTTCTCTTCTTAGGTATGCCCAAGATTATCCACTGCATCCTCCACAATCTTTTCCATGATCAGCGTTTGCATCGTATAGCGCTTACGCTCTCCGAAAAGTACGAGGTAGAGGTGGTAGGAATAAACCGAGGGAAAGAGTCCCCTCTACCTCAGCGACCCTATAGAATGCACAGGCTATTTATACCTATCCGGCGAGGGCCTCTCTTCTTCCTGATAGGCAACTTTCGCTTCTTTTGGTTTCTGCTCTGGAGAAGATGGGATGGAGTAATAGCTTATGATTTAGCAGCTCTACCGGGATGTTGGCTGGCAGCGTTTCTGCGTAGAAAGCCTATCCTCTTAGATAGCCGAGAACTTTTCACGCAGACCCCTTTCCTTGTTCATCGTCCTCTGGTGCGCAGGATATGGGAACTTGCAGAGCGTCTATTGTATCCCAGGGTGGCTTATATTATCACAGTGAGCCCGCCTATCGCACGATATTATCAGCAGCGCTACCGCAAACCCACTTGGCTGGTCTATAATCTTCCTCCCCGAGCCCAAACCCTTAACGAGCCCTCCCTCTCTCGTAAGCTCCTTCTCTATCAAGGTATGCTTCATCCTTATCGCGGGTTGGAGGAGGTAATCGCAGCTATGGCATATGCCGAAGGTTGGAGTTTGTGGGTTTTAGGTGATGGGCCTCTTCGCCCTAAGTTAGAGCAGCTTATCCAGCGGTACAACCTCCAAGAGAGAGTACGACTCTGGGGAATGGTTTCTCCCGAAGAGCTACCTTCCTACACCAAGCAGGCTACATTTGGTATTTCAGGGGAACTGCCTCACGGTCTCAATCACACCTACGCCATGCCCAATAAGTTCTTTGACTATCTTCAGCAGGGCATTCCAGTATTAGTAGGAGAAGCCCCCCTTCTTCAGAAGTTAGTGCGTTACTATCGGTGCGGAGCGATTGTGTCTCCCTGGCATCCTGAGCATATAGCCAAGTTCTTGCAGAATTCAGACCTCCTGAATACTGAATATGGGGTATGGGTAGAGAATGCTCGCAAAGCTGCCTCGCTTTTCCACTGGGACACTCAAAAGGGTTGTCTCCTTCGCTGGGTAGAATATGCCTTGGAGCGAAAATCCCTCCCTCCTCAGCAGGAGGAAGTAGCTTGTCGGGTGGTTTCGGAGATAGCCCGCGTTTTGGAGGGATGAAGATGTGGTATATTTGAAGAGATTGTATGAGTACCTCCACTACGAGGAGACCTGCGTGGCTGCGAGTGAAGCTACCCTCTGGGGAGAATTACCGATTCGTCCGTAAAGTCATAGATGAACATCGCCTGCACACGGTATGCGAGAGTGCCCATTGCCCTAATATGGGCGAGTGCTGGGGTGCAGGGACAGCTACGTTTATGATTCTGGGCAACATCTGTACGCGTTCCTGCGGATTCTGTGCCGTGATGACGGGCAGGCCTACAGAGTTAGACTGGGAAGAGCCTGAGCGGGTAGCCCAAGCTGTAGAGCTTATGAGGCTTAAGCACTGCGTCATCACCTCTGTCAATAGAGATGAGCTTAAGGATGGTGGCGCGGAGATATGGGCGCGCACCGTACGGGCTATCAAGCAGCGTATGCCAGAGACTACCATAGAAGTACTTCTCCCTGACTTCAAGGGGAACTGGGACGCTCTATACCGAGTCTTGGAAGAAAAGCCCGATGTAGTTTCCCATAATATGGAGACTGTGAAGCGGCTCTATCGGCAAGTTCGCCCCCAAGCCAAGTATGAACGCAGCTTAGAGCAAATTCGCCGCACGAGCGAGGCTGGTTTTCGCACCAAATCAGGCGCTATGCTTGGCTTAGGAGAAACACACGAAGAAGTGCTGGAACTGATGCAGGACCTTTTGGAGAATGGATGTCAAGTCCTCACACTGGGTCAGTACCTTCAGCCTACCCCTGCGCACTTACCTGTTATTCGTTTCATATCTCCGCAGGAGTTTGACGAATATGCCCAGATAGGTTATCAAATGGGCTTTGATTACGTGGAAAGCGGTCCGTTAGTGCGCTCTTCCTATCACTCGGAGCGGCATGTGAAGCCCCGAAGCACATGAGTTTTCTCTTTCCTGCGTTTTTATGGGGGCTGCTCGCCATAGCTGTGCCCATTATAGTCCATTTCTTTTACTTACGCCGAGCGAAACCCTATGAGTTTTCCCGCACGCTCTTAGTAGAAAAGCTCAAGCAAGCCAGTCGCCCTTATCTCCGCTTGCGTCACTGGATACTTCTCCTGATACGCATAGGCATAGTAATAGCGATAGTATTTGCCTTCGCTAAGCCCCAGTGGGGTCAAAATGCCCTAAAGACAGAACGAGGCGCCTCCGTGCTAATAGTGTGGGATGTCTCTCCCTCCATGCATCCCTACATGGAAGCAGCCCGTGCCCTACTCCAGAAGGTACTTGAGCAAGACCCACCTGCTTATGAGTATCGCCTTTTGACCACAGATAGTCATATACCCAAGGGAGGGTTTGTCAGTGCCCGCGCCCTCTCTGAAAAAATCAGCCAAGTTCAGCCCGCCAGCATGGGATATCCTATCGCTTCTGTTCTTAGCCAACCAGATTTTCTCTTTGAAGGCGCCTCCTACAAAGCTCGTAGAGTTTATATCGTCTCCGACCAGCAAGCCAGCTCCATGGGAGATTTAGCGAAACTTTCCCCTGAGAAGTTAGGTACAATTACTCTTTTGTCCTATCCTCTTATTACCCGCCGACCTAATGCATGGGTGGATACCCTTAGCGTACGCCCAGTACCCGAAGGAATTCTTCTCAGCTACGCCCTCAAAATGCATGACCTTGCCTCTTGCCGAGTGAAGGTAGGAACGCAAAAGTATCTCCTGTCTGCAGGTCTGCACCAAACTTCATTCAAACTAAGCGTTCCTTTCACAGAGTTGCAGATAGAAGGGGATGCAGTAAGCATAGATAATCGTCTCTTTATAGGTAGTGCCCTTTCTTACAGCTATGATAGGCCTCAGATTGTATGGGAGCGGCTTCCCTCTTGTATTGGAGCTGACTGGCAACGCCTCCATGAAATCATGGGACTGACCCCTCAACTCTCAGACAAAATACATGTCTCGCCTGATTTGCGGATAATGATAAGGGAAATAAAGGACATATTCTCAGAGCCAGAGCTTCGGTGGATCACAGGGGGAGGCACGCTTGTCGCTTTCCCTCCTTCGGGGCTTACTGTTCAGCAGTGGCAATCTTGTTTCCTCTCCAATGAGGTAACCTTAGAACAAGTATGGAGAGGGTACGAAAGTGTGCGCTTGCGTCCTGGAGAGCATGCCTTCTGGGAAGGGGTATTCCTTCCCTCGGCTCGAGAAGGAGCTCTTCTCCCAGAACCTCTCCATCTCACACAGTGGTATGCTTTCCGTGCAAAAGCTGCTTTACCCCTGCTCTGGGATGAAAAAGGGCGCATTCTCCTGCAGGAAATACCCTTCGGTAAGGGAAAAATCTATCTCTTCAGCGTGCCATGCCAAGTTCTCTTTGCCAGCCGGCACAGCCTACTTGTGCCCCTACTGGACAAACTGTATCGCAGCGGGACAACCGATTTTTCTCGTTGGACGGTACATTTAGGTAGCCAACATACTTTATCCCTTCGGAGTACCTCTAATGAACCTCCGCTTCTGCGGCATCTCTATGAGAAATTTGAATACATCCCTCCTCATGCTATTCAAGGGGAGCAGACTATATTGTATTTAGGGCAAGAGCCCATTCCAGCGGGGATTTATGAGGTTTATATAGGCAAGGATAAGCAAGGTTACCTGGGGGTAAATATTCCTCATGCCGAGTCATCCCCTGAGACATACGAGATAGAGTACTGGAACCGATATGGCTTTTCGGTGGAAGTGGTATCTCAGGAGCGCGGCGCTATTTCACGCAGAGAAGGGTTCCCTTGGCGCAGCTACTGGATGTGGTTGGGAATCGCCTTAGCGCTTATCCTTCTGGAAGTCTTCTGGGCGCGCCGGCTGCTGCGTCCCACTACTTTATCTCCACTGCAAACCGCCTCCGCACCTCCTTCCCTGACGATGGGTAGTAAATGACTTCTGCTGTGCCTTTGACCTTTCGGTCTCGGAGAGTAGCCTCTAACTCCAGTTCGCCCAACTCGTTAGAGTCATAAATCGCATGCCCTATGCTTTGTCCTGCTTTGAAGAGCCGAATAATGACCTTAGAATTAGGTCTCAACCCAGTTATGTGGATGTTATAAGTCTTCCCGCCCTCTATAATAAGCGGGTCTGCCCATGTGAAAGGCTTTCCGTTCACGGTGATAATAGCTTCTTCTCGCCGAGGCACGGAAGCTGTGGGGGCTGGCTGTTCGCCTTCCTCTCCAATCACTTCATCCTCATGCGAACTATGCTGGGCAAAGACGCCCGAAACCCACAGCCCTACAACGACTCCTATCCAACGCATGGTCAAATATATGCGACTTTTGGCATAGTCTCTGAGCGTTGGATCCGGAAAAGAGTCTTCTATCGTCAAGGCTGTCTATCCCCAAGAAACTGCTTTTACCATAGACCTATTATCCTCGGGATATCCCATATGTTGCGGTAGAATACACTCCATTTCCCTCGCTCTACCTGCCCTCGTTCTCGCTCCCAAAAATGTAAGGTGCGAGCCGGAAAGAAGTAGCCAAACCGATAGGAAGGATGCGGATGTTGGCACCCCTTCTTGCCTGCATGGCAGAGACGAGCTTGCTCTGCATGAGGATAACGCACAGGTAATCGCTTAACTACTGCTTGTGCTTGACTTAGGGTTTGCCGGAGACTATCTATGTAAAGGGAACTTTTGTGATGGAGCAGGGCTTGTAGCCAGTAGTAGCGAAAAGTTACGCGCAGCCGAGTGATTTCCCATGCTGCTTCTAACTCATCCCATAATACTCTTCTCTCTGGGTCAAGAGGGGGGATAGCTGCATTCCAAGCAGCCCACTTGGCTAAAGCGGTCTGCATGCCCTCTATACGAGACTCCAAAATAGAACGATAGCGCTCTGGGCGACGGGCGATTTTCCAAGGAGGTGCGGGAAGCCGGGGCTGAAAGGGTGGAAGACGATTCCAGCTTATCTCATCTATAGGTGTAGTAGGCGTGATAAGGCTGAGTACATCCCTGCCTACCATCAAGCTATCTTGAAATCGCACTATGGCATTCCACCGAGCTGTATCTCCCCCGAAAAGGCATACTAGTCCCTCTGCGGGAAAAGGGGTTTCTCCTTCTATCTTCCAGCTCCAACGAGCTACACTCCAATCAAAAAGCCAGTATCCCGCGTCCCATCCTGAAGAAAAGGTCAAGTGTCCTTCTGCTATGCCTTCTACCAAAAGGATGTCTTCTAGTCGGCTGCGCAAGTAGGAAAGAAGCCATACGGGTACGCTATTATCAAAGGTTACCCAATAGGCTGTCTCGGGATAATACCACACACGGCGATGCGGCTTTTCGCCCACAAGGCTTTCATAGAGATGTCTAAAACTTTTACAGCGGTAGACGGGGGTGAAAGTATCTTGCAGTCCATAGCACATGACGGAATGGACACAGAGCGTAACCTCTTTGGGCAGTTGAGAGGGGCGGAACGAGCCTACCGTGTAGGCTTCTGGGGGCACTACATGTTGGCGGGTCATGACTTGCAGGCCCAGAGCCTTTGCGTAAGAAAGCAGGGTATCTATCCAGCGCCCCCAGTTTTTCCCTACGAACTCAGCCGAAGTGAGTTCTACATTCAAGTGGGTCGCTCCCGTGGAAGCAATTTGGCTCAGTCCCTGCCATAAGCGTTTCCTACGACTCTTCAAGCTATAACAGGGTAAAAGCTGGAAAGCCCGCTGCTGCTGCATGCGTAACGATAAATCTATGCCTACCTCTACGCCTCGTTCTCGGGCAAAAGCTACGATACGACGAAAGTAAGGCACCCAGTCTCGCAGCGAAACCGTACGCAGTAAGCAGAACTCAAAGTAGTTCTGACGATTGCGAGCCAGCCAGTCTATATAAGCTTTGACTTCAGCTTCAGCATTAGGAAAGAAGGGGGTGTGAAGCGCTTCTGTCAGTTCTATGGGGTGCTGAGTGTGTAAGTGAAATCCTCTGTATCTGAACCGTGGCACGACTTGGAGTTTATGCAGGGGTTTCGCAGGGGGGATGCGTAGTATAACCTTAGGATGAGGGAAGAGGAAACCATGTTTTGCCTCTAAGAGAAAGTAAAGTGCGTGTGCCCACCCGAAAAAATCAGAAGCCCGGAGTTGGCACCTTTCTGACAGCGGTTGAAGTTGTATGTTAGGGGTTGGCCCTTCCACCAGCTCTATGGTATCCCTAATCCCACCCACTCTGAGTAAGGAGTCAACATCATATAGGGCGGCTCTCAAGGGAGGAGGGTAGAGATGTGCTTGGCATGGTAGGACTTGCCCCGCACTCCATATCCAGAGTTGAAGCCACCATCCCATCACCTGCAATTATCCGCAAGTTCCGTAGCTTTGCCGAAGCGTTGGACCCTATTCCACTGGTGGGGGTTGGGGTATTCCTCCTATCCTCAGCCCTTTTCTCGGGCTATGAGACCGCCTTTTTCTCTTTATCCCCAGCCCAACTCAATGACCTTATCCACAGGCATCCAGGGCGAGTCTGGGTGCACTGGATACGCTACTTTAGCGAGGTACCTGAGATACTGTTGAGTGTTATCCTTATCGGCAATACCTTGGTAAATTTAGGGACGACGCTCTTGCTGCTTCATTTAGGAAGGCAGTGGGGCCCTTCAGGCGAAGCGATAGCCGCTGGGGTAGCTTTAGCCTTGCTTATTCTGATTGGGGAGATTATACCCAAGAGCCTGGCGATTACGCAACCGATAGCGTTTCTTCAAGTAGCTACGCCGCTCATTCAGGTGAGTTTATGGGCTACCTATCCTGTATCATGGTATATGGACAAGCTTAGAAGAAGTGTAGAAAGACGCTGGCAGACACAATCTTCCCCCGAAAGCTTAACACGCATCGTAGAAACAATCCCTACAGACCTTTCCCCTCCTGCGGAGAAGCGCATACTCAAGAACCTTCTGCTTTTGCGCCAGCTCCCCGTCAAAGCCTTCATGGTCTCTCGGATGGATATGAAAGCACTCCCCTATGACCTTCCCTGGCAAAAGCTCAAAACTGCCATAGCAGAGGTAGGACTCACTCGCATTCCCATCTATAAGGATAGTTTAGATAACATACAAGGCGTACTGCTTGTCAAAGAGCTTTTGCCGCACTGGGATAAAGAAGAACTCTCTAACTGGCAAGCACTGCTGCGTAAAGTCCATTTCGTCCCCGAAAATAAAAATGCTTATGAGCATCTGCTATACCTCAAAAATCATCGCTTCCCTTTGAGTATCGTTGTAGATGAATTCGGTAGTGTAGCGGGAGTTGTATCCCTTCAGCGCCTTTTGGAAGTTATATTTGGATATGAAGAAGAAGACCGTAAAGAACAGCGCCTATATGAAGTGTATGCCGATGGCTCTATCTGCTTCCAGGCCCATGTGCCCCTTCTATTGGTACAGGAATTACTTCAACTGCCAGTAGATTTCTTTTCCGAGGAGGAAGCGCGCAGCGCAGAGAACTTAGCAGAGTTCTTACTTTCGCTGGCAGAACGAATCCCTGCCAAAGGAGAAACTCTCATCTATCGGGATTATGCGTTTGAGGTGTTGGAAGGCACGGCTCATCGGATTGAGCGGGTGCGTGCTTATCGTCGTAGCTTGCCAGGATCCAGCAGTCCCTCGTCCGAAAGCCTATCCGCGTCTAACCCTGCCTGATACTGGACGCTATGATACTTTAGATTGTGAAGTGTGTCCCATGCGATTTGCTTATCCAGCTTATGCGCGCCTTCATTATATTCCCCGTGACTCATGCTGGTTTGACCTATACTTTCCCGAACTGGATGCTTATTGGCATATCACCGCACATGACTTTCAAACCCTCCAAACTACCTCCAGTAAAGCCCTGGAAATATACCGCAAACTCATCTATAAGCACGCTATCCGCGCCACAGAGATTAGCGAGAAGTTCATACGAGGACCAAAAGGCAAAGGATTCTTTTACGAAATCTACGGAGAAACACCCACACATGCCCTTATATTTTACACTGATTCGGTCCGTTATGCGCTTATGATAGCTTCTTACTTCAAGGTAGCAGGTGAAGAGGATTCGCTTGCACCTATCATCCAACGGATGAAATATGAACTCATGCAAATCTATCCTACTATCACATGGAGACCCGCGCGATTGACACACACGCACACCTGTTTTTAGAGGACTTTTCAGGAGACATAGATGCTATAACCTATCGTGCGCAGCAGAGTTGCCATGCTGTTCTCCTTCCTAACTTAGACCTGCAAACCTTACCCTCTCTCCAGAGATTGCTGCATGCGTACCCAGGCTTCTACTTCGGTATGATAGGGCTTCATCCTATGCACGTAAAAGAAAACTACAGAGAGGAACTCTCTGCTCTTGAGATGTACCTTAATCGGGAGCCCTGGATAGCGATTGGTGAAGTGGGTCTAGACCTATATTACACCCGAGAGACTCAAGCCGCTCAGGAAGAGGCGCTCTTCATCCAGGCTGAATGGGCCAAAAAACTACACTTACCCCTCTCTATTCATTTTCGTGAAGCACTCCGAGAAACCTTAGCAGTCCTTCATCCCCTAAGGGGAGAAATCCGAGGGGTCTTTCACTGCTTTACTGGCACATATGAGGAGGGTAAGGCTATCTTAGATTCAGGGTTTTACTTAGGAATTGGAGGGGTTCTTACCTATAAGAATGCTACGACCTTACAGGATGCGGTACGAAAGATTCCTTTGAGTAGCATGGTTTTAGAGACGGATAGTCCTTACCTTGCCCCTGTCCCCTTGCGGGGAAAGCGTAACGAGAGCAGTTATATCCTTCACACAGCGCGGGTATTAGCTTCTTTGAAAGGGCTGCATCTGGAAGAAGTGCTGGAGCATACGACCCAAACAGCCACTGAGTTATTTAGATTAGCTGAGTTCTCGGCGCCGCAACGGCACGAAGCGAAATAGTCCTTTTTCTTCACAAATCAACCTTCCTTTTTCCTTGATGTAGAGCCGCATAATCTGTTGGGGTGGTTTGCCTATGGGGGCGACAAGCCGTCCTCCTTCTTTGAGCTGGCCGAAGAGGGTAGGGGGGACCTCTTCGGCGCCAGCCGTAAGCAGAATCCTATCAAACGGGGCAAAGCTAGGCCAGCCTAAGTGGCCATCTCCCCATCGCAGACTGGCTTTATAGCCTAACTGCTCCAGAAGAGCCTTAGCCCGTTCGTAGAGCAGCCGTTCTAACTCTACAGAATATACTTCGCCGCCCATCTCGCAGAGGATGGCGGTCTGATAGCCCGAACCCGTCCCAATCTCCAGAATCCTATGCCCTGGTTGCACTGCCAGAAGCTGGGTTTGATAGGCTACGGTGTAGGGTTGGCTAATCGTTTGCTTGCACGCGATAGGAAGGGCTCTATCTTCATAGGCATGTTCAATAAGAGTGGGTTCTGTGAAGAAGTGTCTCGGTACGCGTTCCATCGCACGAAGTACAGCTTGGTCGGTAATCCCGCGCGCAGCTATCTTTTCTACCAGTCTGCGGCGCAGCCCCCGAAATCGCGGTGAATCCTCAAAGATAGGTGACACTACTATTGCGTATTTTCTTCTTGGGTACTTTGGGAGAATTGTAGATATATATGCCTATTTGAAGGGGATGTACGCCAGGTGGTCCTTCATTCTTATGCCAGAGGGCAGAGGGATTGTAACTTCCAAAAATGCCTATTCCCCTCCATCCGATTCGTCCACCCACGCCGTACTGCACCAACTCTGTGTGAAAAATAGAGTTCCCAAACACAAGGTAGCGAGTCAGCTCTTGGCCTTGGCGATATTTGAACTTATACTTACTCCAGGAGAGGAGTTCGCCGAAGCCAAAAGCAGCTAAGTGAAGTTTTCGCCAGTGCAACCCTATTTCTATAGGCACATGAAAATATCCTAACTGAAGCTTACTTTTAGCCTGGGTTTTCGGTGGAAGCATAGGCGTATCATAACTTAGCTTGTTGTTTTCATCAAAGAGAAGAACTGGCTTCTCAAACCGCACTTCCCGAATTACCATTCCCCCTCCTATTCCTATGTAGAACTTTCCTATGTTGATATAAGGCAGCAGTTTGAGATTGAACTTGATAGAGCCGGCGCCTGTTACGGTAGTTCGGAGCGCAGCGGGCAAACCTATCCAGTAATTATATCCCAACTCTTGGTATAACTGAAGTCGCCACTGCTTAGGGGGGGAGGCATTTTCTTCGGGAGACTGTCCTTGCAGAAGACAAACCGTAGTCAGGAGGAATAGCTTAGAGTCTCTGCACATGAAGCAAATATAGAATTATGCGTCGTGAGTGGCTGTTATCCATGCTCGGCGCAGTTCGTAGATAGCTTGGGTTTTGTTAGGGGCTTTGACTATGCTACTTCCTGCTACGAGCACATCTGCACGAGGTAGAAGAGATGCCGTTTCTGGAGAGACCCCTCCATCTACTTCTATGAGGGCATGCGCTTTCGCTTGAAGGCGCAGTTCTGCGAGCCGCTCTACTTTATGGCCCACATAAGGAATAAACTTTTGCCCTCCGAAGCCTGGGTTGACACTCATAAGGCATACCAAATCAATCTCCGGCAAAATATCCATAAGCACCTCCACTGGAGTAGCTGGATTAAGAGCTATGCCTGCTCTTTTGCCCAGAGCATGGATTTGACGAACGAGTCTATCGGGGTGAGGGGTTGCTTCCCAGTGAAAGGTCAAAATATCAGCGCCGACTTCAGCGAAGGCAGGCAGATATCTCTCAGGCTGGACTATCATCAGGTGCACATCCAGTGGCAGGTGGCTTGTAGCTCTTATGGATTCCATCACGGGCAAGCCGAATGAAATATTAGGGACGAATACCCCATCCATAATATCACAGTGTAGCCAGTCTGCTCCTGCGGCTTCTAAGGCTCGGATTTCTTCTGCCAGTTGCCCGAAGTCTGCAGCTAAAAGGGAAGGAGCCACAATAGGCTTCCTCATGAGCGGGGAAATTCGTTATTTTTGGGCAAATGAGGGGATGGGACACTTCCCCTCTGCTGGCTCGTATCGCTGCAGGTGAGGGAACGCAGTTGGACTTCAAGCAGCGGATAGACAGCGCCCGCAAAATCGCTCGTACCCTATCTGCCTTCGCTAATACCGAGGGGGGTAGCCTCCTCATCGGCGTCAAAGACAACGGACGAATCTGCGGTATAGACCCCGAGCAAGAATACTACATGATAGAGTTAGCGGCTTCTCGGTACATGCGCCCGATGCCTTCTTTCTCTGTACAAGTTCATTTGTGGGAGGAGCGGCAGATTTTAGAAGTCGTCGTGCCCGTCCAAAGAGAGCTACGACCCTTTTTCGTCAGAGAAGAAGATGACTCCTTTCGGGCGTATGTTCGGGTAGGGGATCAAAGTCGGGTGGCAGGGCCGTTGTTAGAAGCCCTATGGAGAGAAGAGAAGAATCCTCAGCATGTATTTTTCCGGCGGGAAGAGAGCCGGCTCATGGAATATCTGAAGAAGCATTCCTTCATAGACGAGCCTACCTATCGTCGTCTGCTGGGGAGAGGGGCAGCTTGGAAAGCCCAGCGTATCCTTATTAAGTATACCCTTATAGGACTGCTTCGCATGGAGATTTTGCCAGAGGGTGAAATTTTTCACCGAGTGGGTGAAGAACTTACAATACAGCCTCGTTGAGAAAGGCATTATCTTTGCCACATGCAGGAAGCGTACATCGTGGCGGGCTTTCGCACTGCTGTAGGTAAAGCTCCCCGCGGAAGGCTGCGAACCGTCCGCCCCGACGAGATGGCCGTATCAGTCATAGAGAAGATTAAGGAAAGCTTGCCCCAAATAAACTTCGCTCAAGAGATAGATGACCTTATATGCGGTAATGCCATCCCAGAAGCAGAACAAGGTCTCAATATGGCACGTTACATCGCTCTGCGCAGCATAGGTAAAGAAGTTCCTGGCATGACTATTAATCGGTATTGTGCATCTGGATTAGAAGCCATAGCGATTGCCGTGGCGAAAATACGCACTGGGGATGCCGACGCTATTTTGGCTGGCGGCGCTGAAACGATGTCTCTTGTGCCCATGGGTGGCTTTCGGATAGCACCCAACTACGATTATGCTCTACATGCCCCTGATTGGTACTATAACATGGGCATGACAGCCGAAGAAGTAGCTCGGCAGTTTGGCATCAAACGGGAAGAAGCCGATGCTTTTGCGCTGCAATCACACCAGCGTGCCGTGGCAGCTATCGCAGAGGGTAAGTTTCGGGAAGAAATCGTCCCTCTCAAGGTCAAAGAGGTCGTAGTGGAAAATGGCAAAAAGCAGGTACGAGAGTTTCTGCACGACACAGATGAAGGACCGCGCCCCGATACCAGCATGGAAGCTCTCGCTAAACTCAAACCTGTCTTTTCTGCGAACGGGCAAGTAACAGCTGGAAACTCATCACAGACCTCTGATGGGGCTGCATTCGTATTAGTAGTGAGCGAGCGTTTCCTCAAGGATCATCAGCTACAGCCCATAGCGGTTATGCGTGGGTATGCCGTGGCAGGAGTAGAACCGCGCATTATGGGGATAGGTCCCGTAGAGGCAATCCCCAAAGCCCTCAAACGCGCAGGGCTCAGCTTAGCGGACATAAACCTTATAGAGCTTAATGAGGCATTTGCTGCGCAGTCTTTGGCTGTCGTGCGTTTGGCAGGGTTTCCTGAAGAGAAACTCAACGTAAATGGAGGTGCGATTGCCTTGGGTCATCCTCTGGGCTGTTCTGGAGCGAAACTCACCGTCCAAATCCTCAACGAACTCAAACGCCGAGGTGAAAAGTATGGTATGGTCTCTGCTTGTGTAGGCGGGGGGCAGGGAATCGCGGGCATCTTTGAACGGCTCTGATGAATGTCCAGCGCTGGCGCATAAGAGTGTTCGGGCGTGTGCAAGGAGTGTTTTTCCGAAAGTATGCGCAAATGACAGCGAATAGTTTGGGACTGGTTGGCTTCGTGCGCAATGAAATAGACGGCTCAGTTTTCGCAGAAGTGCAGGGTTCGGAGGAGAACTTAGAGCGATTCGTGCAGTGGGCGCACCGGGGCTCGCCAGCAGCCCGAGTAGAGCGTGTAGAGGTAGAAAAAGCTCTTCCCCTGGGCACCGAGCCCTCCTTCCTCATAAGAGAATAAACTTCTTACCTTTGGGCATGCCGCAAATTTCCCTACGGGCACAGACTGTGCCTCCATCGCCTATCAGGAAACTCGTTCCTATCGCCCAACAAGCCAAATCTCGTGGCCGAAAAGTCCTTCACCTAAATATTGGACAGCCCGACTTGCCCACTCCCCCTGAGTATTGGGAAACCCTTCGCAAAAATCAACCCCAAGTTTTAGACTACACTGAGTCGGGTGGCATGCCTGCCTTCAAAGAGGCTTATGCTCGCTTCTATACGGAGATATACGGCATCCCCTTAGAGCCGAAGCACATCCTCACTACGACGGGGGGCTCCGAAGCGCTCCTTTTCGCTTTCCTCACGCTCTTCAATCTAGGGGATGAAGTCGTCGTTATAGAGCCTACTTACGCTAACTACATTGGCTTGGGAACTGCCACGGGGATTCGTCTCGTTCCTGTGCAGAGCTATATTCACGAGGATTTTGCCCTGCCTGCGCCTGATGCGTTGGAGGCTGCTATCACTCCTAAGACACGAGCTATCCTTCTCTGCAATCCTTCTAATCCCACAGGCAAACTATATTCCGAAGCGGAAGTGCGTCAAATCGGCGCTATCTGCCGGCGGCATGGGCTTTTCTTAATCAGTGATGAGTCATATCGGGATTACTGCTACGACGGAGAAAGGTTCTTCTCAGCCTTAGAGATAGAGGATAGCAGTGATTTCGTGGTTGTGATTGACACGCTATCTAAGCGCTATTCGTTATGCGGGGCGCGAGTAGGAGCGCTTATTTCTCGGAACACGGAGGTCGTAGAGGCTGCGCTCAAATGGGCACAAGCCCGATTAGCACCACCTACATTGGGTCAGATAGGGGGGTTAGCTGTACTGAACCTACCGAAAAGCTACTATGATCACATACGGGAGACCTTTCAGAAGCGTCGCGATACCCTCACTCAGGGACTGCGTACTATACCAGGCGTACAAGTACCCACCGTTCAAGGAGCTTTCTATCTAATGCCCCAACTTCCCGTAGAAGATACGGATGCCTTTGCGCGTTGGCTATTAGAGGAGTTTGAGCAGGAGGGCTACACGGTGATGATGGCGCCAGGCTCGGGCTTCTTTACCGACCCTTCCCGAGGTAAAAAGTTAGCTCGCATCGCCTATGTCTTAGACCTACCGCACTTAGAGCGGGCTGTAGCTATCCTCCGAGCTGCCCTCCAGGTGTACGCTACACGGCGAGTCGCTGTTTCCTAACAGCTCTAAGCCAGCGCGGCCGCCCAGAGATATCGCAATATATTTCACAACTGAAGCCTACTCCCTCCCACAGCACCTGCACCGCAGAAGCAGTGGGGGGGAATAGCTCTACTATGCATTCACCCGTCGGAGATAAGCTCTGTAAAGCGAAATTGGCAATGACCTCGTATAGCTCTTTATCTCTACAGAAGAGTGCTTCAGGCGGTTCGTAGAGACGCACGCGCCGCTCAGTTTGCCCCCAGTAGCTCCAGGAAATGTAGGGAGGATTCGCCACAATTAGCTCCCATTCCGCTGGCCAAGTGACAGGAAGCCGCTCTTTGCCCAGCTCTACCTGAGCCGTAGTTAGACGAATGCCATAGAGAAGGGCATTTGCGGCAGTCGTGGCAAGTGCAAGCGGACTCTTATCTATAGCATATACTTGAGCCTCTGGGAAATGATACGCTAATCGTATAGCGATAGCGCCGCTTCCTGTACCTATATCTAAAATAGATCGGGGAGGCTGTGTTTGTCTGCGCTGGATTAGCCAAGAAGTCCATTCTTCTGTTTCAGGACGGGGGATAAACACTCCTGGACGCACTTTTAGGGTTAGTTCTCCGAAGGCGACTTCACCTAATATGTATCCTAATGGCTCTTCTTGTTGCAGTCGGGTAATAGCCTGCTGCCAAGAGTGCCAGTGTTCCGAGGGAAAATGTGCTTGCCCTTGGCTAAGGAGCCACTGCTGCTCCCAATCAGGCATAAAGTGCCGCAGTAATCGGCGTACAATAGCTTGGGCTTCAGCTTCAGAATATATGGGCGTAAGCTGATTCAAGCTCCACTGCCGCAGGGCTCGTAGCGTCAGCGGCTGGCTACCCATTCTAAGGGATTGACAGGCGTTTTCCCTTTGTAAATCAGAAAGTATAACTGACAAGGCTCACCATTCTCTGAACTTATGCGGCCGATAGGCGTAAGAATAGACACATTTTGACCTGGCTGTACGAATACTTCTTTTAGATGTGCATATACAGTGCGATAGGTGCCGTGCTGGATAATCACGACTTTACCTTGGGTAGGAATAGTAGTAACTGCGGTTACTCTTCCTCCGAAGATAGCTCGTACTTCTGTGTTATTAGGCCCGGCGAGATAGACCCCGTGGTTAGTGATAAATCCCCCACTTTCATCTTCTACTGTGCCGAAAGGGGAAGTAACGACGGCTTGGTCGGAGGCAATTGGCCAGGGGAGATTCCCCTTATTTTGCTCAAAAGCACCGGTGATGCGTCGCTCCGCAACGGTGGGTGTGGCTTTGCGAGCTGCTTCCAGTTCCGCCCGAATCAGCTCATCTATTTTGCGTTGAATCTGTTCCAACTCTCGGCGTGCCCGATGAATCTGCGACTTGTAAGAGAGTTCTTGTTGACGAAGCTGATGAAACAGGGCTTTCTTCTCTGCTTGGGAACGCTGTAGCGCTTGGGCTTGCTCTATATATAGAAGGAGTAGGCGGTTTTTCTCCTCTCGGCTTTTGCGGAGCGAAGCAGAGCGGCTCAAGAAGAAACGATGGGTGCGCTGGATGAGCTGAAGCTGTTCCTGTCGGAAGCGGGAAACCGCCCGAAAGTAGAAGAGCCTTTCGTATGCTTGCCGGAACGACTCGGCGCTCAAAATCCAAAGCCAAGGATTCATCTGGCGCTGGGTTTTGTCCAAGAGGTACAAGGTCCAGATGTAGTTGCGATACAAGCGGCGTAAATCTCTCTCCAAAGACTGGCTAAGCTGCGCTAACTGATAAATATCCTGGTCTAAAAGCGTCATTTCTTGCTGTAGGCTTTGGAGGAGTTTTTCCCGGAGGTTGATTTGTCTGCGCAGGAGGGAGAGTTCCGTGAGAGAGCGGTGTCGTTCTTTCCGAGTATGGAGCAGGAGCTCTTGCGTCTGGCGCAGCTCTACTTCTATTTGTTGGCGACGGCGCTCTAACTTTTTGCGTTCAGCGGCATAATCCTTATCTCGTACGGGCTGGGCAAAAACTACTACTACCCACACCCAGAGGCACTTCATCGTCCTAAGTAGGTAAGAAGCCCCGCAATGTCCGAAGGGCTCACACCACTGATTTGACTGGCTTGGCGAATAGTACGAGGACGATACTTGGCGAGCTTCTCCCGCGCTTCAAAGGACAGAAAGGTCAGCTTAGAATAGTCCATATTTTCTGGTAGAGGCACTTCCTCTAAACGACGGAGTTTTTCTGCTTGCTGGCGCTCCTTCTCTAAATAGCCATGGTATTTTAAGTCTATCTCGGCAGTGAGCACAGCATCTGGGCCTAACTGCGAGAGTAAATCCCGAAGGGCAGGCGAAATTTCAGTGAGTTTTTCTAAAGAGAGGCGTGGACGCATCAGTAAAGTCGCCAGAGAGGTCTTTTGGCTCACAGGGCTCTCGCCGTTACTTTCTAACCAGCCCGTGATAGCCTCAGGGGCTATTTTGGTCTCCTTGAGAAAGGTCGTCAGCCGAGCAATATGCGCTTTACGCGTCTGGACTCGTTCATATCGCCGTTGGGACGCTAATCCTATGGCATAGCTTTTTTCGGTAAGGCGAATATCCGCGTTATCTTGTCGGAGCCAGAGCCGATACTCCGCCCGAGAGGTGAACATGCGATAAGGTTCATCCACGCCTTTCGTGATAAGGTCATCTATGAGTACCCCGATATACGCCTCATCTCGGCTCAGAATGAAGGGGGGTAGATTTTTCACTTTGGCGGCAGCGTTGATACCTGCGATAATGCCTTGTGCAGCCGCTTCTTCATAGCCTGTAGTACCGTTGATTTGTCCAGCAAAAAAGAGATTTTCTACGAGATGAGTCTCTAAAGTGGGCTTAAGCTGATAGGGGGGGAAGAAGTCATATTCTATAGCATAGCCGGGACGAAACATGCGCGCATTCTCTAACCCCGGAATATGCCTGAGGGCTTCTGCCTGTATAGGTTCAGGCAGAGAAGAAGAGAAGCCATTCAAATAAACTTCTATTGTATGGCGCCCTTCTGGTTCTATGAAGAGTTGGTGCCGTTCCCGCTCGGAGAAACGGACAATTTTGTCTTCAATAGAAGGGCAGTAGCGCGGGCCTATCCCTTGAATGACACCCGTATAGAGAGGCGACTCCGAAAACCCTTGACTTAGTATGGCATGTACCTTAGGGTTTGTATAGGTAATCCAGCAGGGAAGCTGCTCACGCAGGGGAGGGGTATCCTCAAAAGAGAACTTGCCTGGGGGCTCATCGCCGAGCTGCATTTCCAGACGGCTATAGTCTATCGTGCGCCCATCTAAGCGAGGGGGCGTACCTGTTTTCATCCGCCCAGTCTCAAAGCCCAACTCACGCAGTTGTTCTGTGATTCCATAGCTGGCAGACTCGCCTATCCGCCCCCCTGCTTGTTGCCTCAAGCCGATATGAATGACCCCCCCAAGGAAAGTACCAGTGGTGAGTACGACCGCATGTGCAAGGAATTCTTTGCCAGACCGATTGAAGACCCCCTGAACGCGACGACGATCTGAGGAAAGGAGTAGTCCTACTACGGCATCTTGCCAGAAGAAGAGATTGGGGATTTGCTCTAAGTGCCAGCGCCAGCGCGCAGCGAAAGCAGCTCTATCATTTTGAGCCCGAGGACTCCAAAGCGCAGGACCTTTGGAGCGGTTAAGCATGCGAAACTGAATCATTGTCTCGTCTGTGATGATTCCTGAAAGCCCTCCCAAGGCATCTATTTCGCGCACGAGTTGTCCTTTGGCGATCCCTCCCATGGCAGGGTTGCAGGACATCTGCCCAATCTTGGTCATGTCTAAAGTGGTGAGGAGGGTGCGACATCCTAGGTTGGCAGCAGCCGCCGCTGCCTCGTTGCCCGCATGACCAGCCCCTACGACAATCACATCAAACCGCTCTGCCGACATGTTTCACGTGAAACATCTCTTTCCATAGGTTCAAGTAGAAATTCTCTTCGTTTCGCATGGCAGCCTCGTGGGCAGGAGTATCATCCCGCCGACCCGCTGCATGAAGTAATCCATGTACCATCGTTCGGCGAATACCCTCCGCAAAAGTCTCTCCATATTCCTTGCAAAGTAAAGCCACATAAGCAGGCGCTATGAAAATCTCTAAGGCATCTCCATAATCAAAGGTCATCACATCTGTGGCAGAGGAGTCTTGTAGGAATTCTTCATGGAGTGCCGACATATGTGATGTGGGAATAAAGAAATAGCCGATTTTCTGAAGGCGCCTCAAGCAGAGCCGTTCTATGCATATCTGTATCCACTGTCTGTATTGGGAGGCAGGGCGTAGTCTCCACCTACGGGTTTCTGGGGTGTAGTAGCATCTTATTTGCGGAAGAAGAGCAGTCTTACGCATCGCCCTCCTTCCAGAAATTCCACATTATCAGCGATATTTCGCATAAGGAAGATGCCCCGACCGCCTTCTTTAAGAAGGTTGTCTTGATGGGTGGGGTCGGGTATTGATTCAGGATTGAATCCTTCGCCCTCATCCTGAACTTCTACCGCAAGGGCAGGGGGCAAGTTAGAGTAGGATAAGCGGACTCGTACCTCTTTCTGTGGGCTTTGTCGGTTGCCGTGTAAGATGGCGTTACTGATTGCTTCCGTTACGGCTACGATGAATAGGGAAATTTTCTCCGCCTGAAGACCCATTTCTCGTGCCCAAGCGGAAAGGTGTCCCTCTATTCGCGCGATTTCATCTAAGTGGCTCATCAGGCGGATTTCTACATGGTCTGCTTGAGGCTGAATAGAAACTTGGCTCATCGGTATTGGAGGTATTTTTGGATTAGGTTCTGATAAGAGGGTTGGTAGAGCCAGGGGGCAGGTATAGTAGCAGGAGCTTGCTGTGAAGGCCGAGGCGTAGGATAGGTGCTGGTAACGCGCTGGAAAAATTGTTTGGCTGTGCGAGATTCCCGCTGAGGCTCTAATTCTCGTTCATGCTGAGACTGCTCGTATTCCAGCAGACGAGTTAGAATCGCCTGCTGACGCATGAGTCGCTCTTGAGTCAGATTGCCAATCAAAATATCTTTTTCTGCTTTTTGCATCTCTTCTATAAGTCCCTGGAGCTGAGAAGCGGAACCGGGGTCTTGTCGTAGCCGCTCTTGCAGGCGCAGCCGAATTAGTTCTTGCTGCGTAGATAGTCGGGCTCGCTCTTCGGGAGAAAGAGCCGGTAGGGAAGTTTCGGCGGCGGGGTTAGGTTGAGTGGCTCGCTCCAGTAGTTCATTAAGCTGCTGCTGGAGCTGTTGTAAAGAAGGTTGCATGCCTGAGCGGCTCCGAGAAGGCGGGGTAGAGTTGGCGCGCGGTTGCCCTGAGGAAGACGGCCGAGAGCAGGAAGAAGATGCGTTTTTCCTGCGGACGCGGAAAGGATTAGAACACGCCCCACTATTACAACTCTTCTGCCTTTGCGACTCTAACTGGGCCAGTAGTTCTGTGAAAAGATTGGCTAAGCGGTTCATTCCTTGAAGAATATATTGCTGACGGCGGAGGAGCACTTCCGCCTGCTGGAAACTCATCGCTTGAAAATAGCGCTCTATTTCCCGTAGCAGGTCCATGATGGGCTCTTCCACAGCAGGGGAACGCATCGCTATGGCATGCAAACTATCATGTACCTGCCGATAATCCTGCCGAATGCGTTGCTGTTGGGTGATGAGAAGCGGCGTAATCACCCCCAGACTCGCTACATCTTGCGTCTTCTTGCGCAGGTCCTCTTGCCGGAAAGAAAGAGACAAGACTGCTTTGAGTAGCAAGCGTAGGGCTTCATACTCTTCTGCTTGCTCTTCCTCTTCCTGTGCCATAGCACCCGAATCCAAGGCAGATAGTGCCTCCTCTAAGTTTTGAGCGGCATTCTCCTGCGAGATACGAGCTGAGTTCCCCCGATTTTGTTGAAGTCGGTCTAACGCCTCTTGCATTTTTTGGAGAGCATTCTCTATGGACTGCCGCGCAGAGCGCAAACTATCCCGTAGAATAGGCCTATCTTGATAGAGTCTTCTTAGGGAGTCTAACTCCTTCGCGACTTCAGCCGTTTTGTCCAGAAGGTTTCGCTGAACTTCTTGCGTGCTGGGCTGCTTGTGGAGAGAGTCGGAAAGCTCGCTAAGTTTCTTCTGTTGGTCGGAAAGCTCGGCTATCCGTGTCATGAGCTGCTCTAACCGCCGCTGCTGCTGTATCTCTGGCAGCAATGCCTCTAATCGCTCCATCTTTTGCTGCCACTCTTGATAGGCTTGCTGCAGTTCTTTGTGAAGCTGCGCGATTCTGGATGAATCCTGATGCCGATTGCTTTGAATTTGAGTTGCCAACTGCTCTAACTTTTGAGGGTTGAAGGATTCTAAAATTTTGAGGAGCTGCTCCATCTGCTGTAGAAGCTCCGGGCTAAAAAGCTGCTGCTCTGTTGCCAATCGCTGCATAGAACGCAGCTCACTTCGCACATCCCGAAACCGCTCCATAAAGTCCGATACTTTTGAAGAAGACTCTTGGGCTTGAGTGTCTCCGACGGAGCGCTCCACCTGCTTGTTGAGATGCTTTATAATCTCCAGCAGGGAGTCCTGCATTTGAGCGAAGGTTTCCTGTTTCGCTACCTCATCTGCCAGTTCTAAAGTGTATAAAATACTGCGACTGGATTTGGGCCCATAGAGTGCGTCATTGTCCCAGACTTCTGCATAATACTCTACTTTATCGCCCGCTTGAATACCGAGATACTTCCAGTTTAGCTGTATAAGCTGGTCTAAGGAAGTAGAAGAAGGGAGCGTTAGAGGATAAGCATTAAAGTGCTGCTGGGTTCGTCCGGGTACAGAACTTTCTGCGATACGGTACCAAAGCACGCCCCGGCTGATGCCATAGTCATCTGCAGCTTGAAGGCGGAGAGTATGCTCCCAAGTTTCGGATTGAAAGAGTTCTGTGAGGAGTTGTACGGTGGGGTGATAATCTAAAGTTACATCTACCTGCATAGAGAAAGTATCAGTAAAAAACGAGTCCTGTAAGACTAAAAGGTAAGTATGGGGTTCATAAGCTGTGAATTGGGCATGCCACTGGTGAGGAGCGGTGGTGTGCAGAGTCCCCCCAGAAAAATGCAGACGATACGGACGGTCACTCTCCACCTGAGCTGAAAGTTGGAGGCGAGACCCCCGCAGAACGCGGATTTGGGGGGCGTACAAGGTATCTGGCTTGCGGTTTGTGTAAGCAGGATAATTGCAATACAATATAGGTGTCTGAAGGTGAGACGGGCGCAGCACTTCTATAAACTGTGCGGCTATTAGGCTGCCTTCCGCATAAATGCGCATCTTGAAGCTCTCTTGTAGTGAAGGTATCCGCAGCACATAATGAGAGAAGTTAGTTTTTTGTAGAGGGACTTCTCCTTGGTCAGACTCAATCCAAACCCTTTCTGGTAGCTCTTTTCCGCTAAAAGTAAGGAATATCTCCAAGTTTTCCCCTATGCGATAGAATTTCTTGAGTCCCTCCATCTTCAGAGTGAAGGGCAGAGGGCGTATGAACTCCTTGCGTGGCTGCATGAAGCGATAAGCCCCCTCTCGGAAGGTGGTAGGAAGTCCCATCCAGAGCGATACTATTCCTATGAGCAGTAGCAGTAGCCCGAGTGCATATTGTCGTACTTGGGGATAAGGTAGGGTGATTTCCCAGGAAAAGACGGAAAGTTGCTGCATGCGTTCTTCTATGGCAAGGAGGATAGCGGCATTCTGGGAGGGGTTTTGCTGGCTAAGCTGAAAGGTGTTTAGAAGTTTGTCTTGGATTTGAGGGATGCGTTTGCCTATCCAGCGGGCAGCTTCTTCGTCGGAGAGGTAGCCGCGCAGACGCAGCCCGTACTGCAGAAGGGGATAAACGACCCATACACTTAGCATGCCTACGGAAGCTGTTATCCATGCCCCCCAGAGGATTTTTCGGATGGAAGATTCCCACCAGAATACGCCTTCAGCTAAGCTGAGCACTGCCCACATGCCCAGACTTCCCAGGCCCACCAGCAAAAGCCCTCGTAGTACCTGCACTCGGTAATATGCCGCGCGAAAGGCGATTAAGCGTTCTCGGAGCGATTCCATGCCTTTACAAAGATAGGGAAATCGTTTATTCTCCAAAAAGCATAAGCGATATTTTTGCGGCATGCAGCCTCTCCTTATAGAAAAGGGCATTCGCCCAGGCGTGGCCCTCCTACGACTAAATCGGCCCGAAAGCCTCAATGCCCTCAACCGAGCTTTGGTAGCAGAGCTTACAGAGACCCTTCTTCAGTTAGAGAAAGATGATGAAGTAAAAGCTATCGTAATAACGGGAAACGAGCGAGCTTTCGCCGCAGGAGCAGACATCAAGGAAATGGCGAATGACTCAGCAATAGATATGTTGCTATTAGACCAGTTCCAGCGCTGGGATCAAATCAAGCGTCTCAAAAAAGTGCTGATTGCTGCGGTGAGTGGCTATGCACTGGGAGGGGGATGCGAACTGGCGATGCTTTGTGATATCATCATAGCGAGTGAAACTGCCCAGTTTGGACAGCCAGAAATCAAAATCGGTGTTATTCCAGGGGCGGGTGGTACTCAGCGTTTAGTACGGGCCATAGGCAAATCTCGCGCCATGGAATACATCCTAACAGGACGATTTTTTTCTGCTCAGCAGGCTGCAGCTTGGGGACTGGTGAGCCGAGTCGTGCCCGTGGAACTCTATTTAGAGGAAGCGCTCAAACTCGCCGAAGAAATCGCTTCCATGCCGCCAATCGCCGTCCAACTGGCTAAACAATCAGTGCTGAAAGCATACGAACTCTCCTTGGAGGAAGGGCTTCATTTTGAGCGTCGTAATTTCTATTTGCTCTTTGCCACAGAAGACCAGAAGGAAGGAATGCGCGCCTTTATGGAAAAACGCACGCCTCAGTGGAAGGGACGCTGAGTGGGGATTCGGTATTCTTTCCAGCCCGGGCCCAGCCAGCTTTATCCTAATGTCCCCTCTCTTATCCAAAAAGCCCTGCAAGAAGGATTACTCACTCGCTATCATCGGGACCCTGTGTGGCGAGAACTATTCACCCAGGCCCAAAAAGCTCTAACCCACTTCTTAGAACTACCTCCCCAGTGGCTTGTTGTATTTACAAGTTCTGCTACGGAGACCTGGCAGATTCTGGTGGATGCCACACAGGGCTTGCGGTCTCTGCATATTACGCAGGGTACATTTGGCGAACGCTGGCATGCTCTCCAAAGAGCGGCTAACTCCTCAGCCAAGGCATATTCATGGGATTTTAGAATGAGCGAAAGGGATATTAGCTTTTTGCCCCGAGGGGTGGATTACTTAGCTATAGTACATACGGAGACTTCTGTAGGAGCTGCCTTTCCTTTTATATCGGAGATTAGGGCTTGGTATCCTGAGGCCTGGATAGCCGTAGATGCTACCAGTAGCATGGGAGGCGTGCGTCTACCATGGGAAAAGATAGACATGGTATTTGCTTCTGTGCAGAAATGTTTAGGCTTGCCCCCTGGCTTAGGTGTGCTTGTACTTTCTCCCAGAGCAATAGCCCATTATGGCAGGGGGGAGCGCTCTCGTTACAACTCCTTGTGTTACCTCATTCAAAGGGCGATTGACCACGAGCCACCGCATACCCCCAACTTACTCAATATTTATCTCCTGGCTCACAGCTTAGGGGAGCGTCCGCCTCTATCGGAAATAGAGGCGCAGCTTATTTCCCGCCAGCGTTGGCTGTACCAAGTGCTGAATCAGAAAGGATATAAACCCCTTATTTCCGAGCCTTATCGGGCGATAACGGTGCTCTCTGTTTCGCCCCCGCACTATCATCAGACAAATGCGCTCTTTGCTTCCTTGCAAGAAAAAGGATTCTATCTGGGCAGGGGCTACGGAAGGGAAAGCAAAACTTTTTTTCGCATCGCCAACTTTCCCGCCCTTTCCGACCATGCCTATGAGGAACTATTGAGCTACTTATAGCTATATTTGCATCTGTGAGGCTCTGCTACGTCCTTGGGGCGTCTATCATAAGCGGCTGGCTGGCTGCTCAGGATCCCCAGTTTTCACAGTTTTATGCCACGCAGGTGATTCTCTCCCCTGCATTCACAGGGATTACAAACGGTCCCAGAATAGCTTTGGGATACCGAATGCAGTGGAGCGCAATACCAGGCTATTACCGCACCTTTGCTGCGGCTTACGACCAGCCTGTGTTTTTTGGAAGGGTACGCAATGGATTAGGGCTTTCCTTTATGAGCGACCAAGCCGGAGAAGGCAATCTAACTAAGCTCTCTGTTCTCCTCAACTATGCCATCCATATAGAGCTAAGCAAGACCAGTAGTCTAAGCTTAGGGGTGGCCGGAGGGATTATGCAAGCCAGCATTGACTTTTTCCGTCTGCGGTTTCCTGACCAAATAGACCCTTCTGCGGGCTTTGTACTTCCTACCCGAGAAACAAACTTTTTTCAGAATAGACTGCATGAAGATATAAACGCCGGAGTGCTCTACTACAATAAAAACTTCTATGTAGGTACCAGCATCATGCACATTACACAGCCTACGCAGCGATTTTATCGGCAGTCCTTGGCTAATCCTGCTGATGCGCGGTTGCCTATACGAATAAATATCTTTGGTGGCGCTCAAATTCCGATAGGAGAGAAAAAGCGTCAATCCATCGGACCCGCCGTGATGTACCGTATCCAAGCTCCTTTCCAACAGTTAGATTTGGGGTGCTATGTGAATTTTGACCCTGTGGTTTTGGGCATATGGTATCGTAATCAAGATGCGGTCATAGCCTTAGTGGGTTTGCAAAAAGGTATTTTCAGGATAGGCTACTCGTATGATTACACTATTTCTTCTCTTACGAATCGGATTACGGCAGGGTCCCATGAGATATCCGTGATTGCAGAGTTTGACAAGGAGCGGAAGCCTATGGGGAAGAAGCGAAAGGAAATTCCTTGTCCAAGGTTCTAAACAAAACTCTATACCTTTGCATATGCTTATGCGTAAGTCCAGTCGGATCGTATTTGCTGTAGCTGCAGTAGTGGGGTTTGCCGTTTTTACAGGGTGCAGCCGTGGTCCGAACTTAGATGACCCAGGAAAAAGTAGCCGATTAACCGGGTTAGAATACCCGGGGCAAGAAGGAGGCTCCTCCACTCTCCCTGGTGTGTCTTTCAAGAGATTTAGAGAGTTAGACCCGGGGCCGGGCTTAGTCTTCATAGAGGGCGGTACTTTCCATATGGGCGGCACAGAGAAGGACTTGGATTTTGAGCAAAACGCGCTTGTGCGCCAAGTCTCTGTGACGAGCTTCTACATGGATGAGACGGAAGTACCGAACATAGAGTATAAGATGTTCTTGTACTATACAGAGAAAGACAGTGGCGAGACCAAAGCTAAACTGCTTTACCCGGACACAAATGTCTGGTTTCGGGAAATGGCTTACAATGATCCCTATGTGAGGTATTATTTCCAGCATGAGGGCTATCATACGTACCCTGTGGTAGGTGTGAACTGGCATCAGGCTCGGGAATATGCGGCGTGGCGCACTAGTATTGTGAATAAAAGCATATCTGAGAAGGACCCAGAAGCCATTCTATACCCCGACTATCGGCTACCCTCCGAAGCGGAATGGGAATATGCGGCTCGTGCAGGGTATGAGCAGCAGCTCTATCCTTGGGAAGGGCGCAGTTTACGCGATATGAAAGGGCGTTTCCGAATCAACTTCAAGCGAGGTCGTGGGGACTACGCAGGTAGGTCCAATAAAGGAGGCTCCCTCTTAGTAGAGGGGCTTAATGATGCTTATATAATCCCCGCTCCTGTGAAAGCCTTCTATCCTAACGACTATGGTTTGTATAATATGGCAGGGAATGTCGCAGAATGGACAGAAGATACGTATCGTGTGCTCTCTTATGAGGACGCTGAAGACTTGAACACGTACCGTCGCCGTGGTCAGGTGACAGACCCCTTACAATCAGATGATGCGTATGACGTTAAGGAAAGTTTCCTTTATAGCCCCCGCGCACTGGGCGAAACTCAGAATCCATGGACTAACAAGGAAAATGCTAAGGATGCAGATGCAGCTAAAGTTTACCGAGGGGGGTCGTGGGCAGATATAGCCTACTATGTAACGTGTGGTGCTCGGCGCTATTTCCATGCGGACTCCTCTTCTGCTACCATAGGTTTCCGCTGTGCGATGGTGAGGGTGGGGCGTCCCTTCTAAGGATTATCTAACAATACTCATCTGGGGCGGCAATAGATTAGTGCCGCCCCAGTTTTCATTAATGAAGTCGCTCGCGTGAAAAGTAAGCATACACTATGCGGTCCATGAATATGGGCGCAAGCCGATGCAGCCATACCGTAAGTTTCCCTTGCGTAGTGAGCAAAAGGTACTTTTTGCCTGTAAGCATAGCATGATAGATGTGTTGAGCCACTTCTTCGGCGGTCATGAGTTTCTCTTCGGGTAGGGGCGTTTCTCCATGAGGACGCCCGTGTGCATCTAAAGCTCTCATGCGAATCGCACTGCGTGTAAAACCTGGCGCCGCAATCAATACTTTTACGCCTGTCCCATAGAGTTCGGTGCGCAGTGCTTCTAAGAACCCGTTAAGGGCGAACTTAGAAGCGCTGTATCCACTGCGCGCCGGCAGCCCCCGAAACCCCGCAATGGAAGAAATGCCTACAATCCAACCTCGCTGCCTCTTGATTTCTGGGAGTGCTGTCTTGATTACATGGACTGCTCCCCAAAAGTTTACCTCCATCACTTCTCGCAGGACGGAAAGGTCTACCTCTTCTACTGTGGCGCGGTGGGAAATACCTGCGTTTGCAATCACAGCATCCAGCCTACCAAAACGCTCCAATATCTGTGCATAAGCCCTTTCACAAGCAGCGTAATCCCGTACATCGGCTACAAGGGGCAATATCCTATCAGGAGCGGCACCCGCCAAAGTGTGAAGAGGGGCTTCGCTACGGGCAAGTGCTGCGACATTCCATCCTTCTGCGACGAGCTTTCGGGTCAACGCTTCTCCTATACCAGAAGAAGCGCCCGTAACCCAAGCTACTCTTCCTTGTATTTGGATGGACACTTCATGAGAATTTTCTCAGCGATGAATAGACTATCTTGGGCATATCCTATTAGAACAACCTTCTGAGCCGCTTCAAAGTTGATGGGCATAGGGTCGGGATACCGAACCCGACGAATAGTACCCACTGTGTCTTGCGCCCAGAACCAGAAAGCGTCTTGGGTGGGGTCATAGAAGGCATCTTCTCGTCGTATCCAGCTTGCTACTACATGATAGGTAGTTCCTGGTTTCTGGGCTGCCTTTTGGAAATCTGTGTATAGACTCACCTCCCGAGGAAGCTGAAGAATGAGCAGTGCCAATATAACCCCCACCACCACTGCTCCCAGAAGTAGCCGCATCGCACAAAACTAACATATATGAGCTTCTGGCTGTATCTTTGCTCTGAGCCCGGATGGCGGAACAGGTAGACGCGCCAGTCTCAAAAACTGGTGGAGGCGACTCCGTGCCGGTTCGAGTCCGGCTCCGGGCACTATTAATCAGGCTGGTCTGGGGGCTATTTTTCACCCTTGCGGGCGTTGCTTTCCTCATAGAAATAAGTGCCTTGACGCTCAACTTCTTTTTGCGCAGTGAGACGGGAAGGAGTTATATCGTTCATCATCTTCTACAGGCAATCATCGTCGCCCTACATACAGATGCAGAGGTAGAAGATGTGTGGGTCTCTCCCTCCGGCAAAATCCTTCTCAAAAGACTTACCATTTACGATAAGGCTTGTGTGCCGTTTATTCGCGTAAAAGAAGCAAAGATTCACTGGATACCTCTCTTTTTCTGGCGCGGCATCTGGAAAGGCAAACTCTATATTCCTCTTTCATCGATTGAGCTTTACGAGCCGCAGGTTTTGATTTATCAGGAGAAAAATACAGGACTCACTAATATAGATCGCTTGTTTCCAGCGGATACTTCTACCTCTGAAAGTGCCCCTCTCCGAATAAATCTATCGCATCTGCTTCTCCAAGACGGTACGCTTATTTGGAGAGACTCCACGGCGTCATCTGATGAGCTTCGGGCAGAACCAGGTTTCTTGCATTATGCACACTTATGGATAGACTCTCTCTCCTTCTCAGGCAGCTTAAGCTGGAATCAAAAGCACTTATTCGCTCGCATCGCGCGCCTGTCTCTGCGAGAGCGAAACTCAGGTCAGCACATCCAGCAACTCTCTCTGGTATTAGAAGTAAGCCCCCAGCGAACCCTAATATCTGACCTCTCCATCGTACTGCCCAAAAGTCATATTAGGGGAAGGGGGATATTCCCGAAAGAAGGACTGGATAAGTTATTTTTGAATACAGAGACGAAGTTTTTTCGAGCATACTTGGAGGGGACTATAACGTGGGAAGAGATAGCAGCATTTGCAGGAACATCTCTGCCCCTTCAAGGCTCATGGTATGTACAACTTCCAATTGAAGGAGACCTTTACTACTTTCATACGCCAAATGCCCATATTCGGTTTTCGGAGGAGGAGTATCTCAAGCTGGAAGGTAGCATTTTTCGGTATGCCCGTCCCTCCTACATGCACTGGCAAGCGCATATTTTGGAGAGTTCTCTCTCGCTGGGTAAGCTAAAGGAAACACTACCTCTTCTAGACTTTCCCTCATGGATGAATCAAAGAGTACGATTGAACCTTCGCGGCAAACATACAGGCCGCCTTCACACTTATGCTTGGGAGATAGAGAGCGATAGTCTGAAAGTGATCGGGAATATTTCGCTGGAAGCGGTGTGGCGATATGCTATGGAGTTGAGCTGTGAGGGCTGGCCAGTGTATTATCTCATTCCTGATAGCCCTGTCAGGCAGGTTCGGGGTAAGGTTAGTGTGAAAGGGCATGGCTTCGCATTAGACTCTCTTGAGAGCTCTTTACAAGTTTTTCTCACCGGTATGGATAGTCTGGGACACTCTTACGCATTGACAAGCGTAGGAGAAGTACTTCGGGGAAGCTGGCGGGGAAGTCTGTCCTTTGCCCTGCCTCAGGGGCAAATCAGTTTCACAGGTATTCTTGGATTAGGGGGGCGGGGGACCTCTAAGGGGTACGGCTACGTAAAAGACCTACAAGCTGCGCTCTGGGGTGGAGAAGGGCGCGTGAATGCCGACTTTGGGCTACAAGCGCCTGCTCCTTTATGGCAGCTTAGAGACCTTACTTTGACTTTGTCTAACGCCAGCTGGCGGAGAGGAGATATTGTTCAGAACCTCCCAGCCGCTACTATCAAACTTTACTCTACAGACCACTTAGTGGTGGAGGGGGAGAGGGTTCAGCTCGCTTTTGAGGGAATCGGTCCCTGGCAGAAATCTCTCAGACAGGAATGGGCGGTATGGCAGAAATGGATAGAAACAGGTATTTGGCAAAGAGACTCCGCCCTTGAGAAGTTTGCTCTGAGGATAGAGGGGCGGGGGCGCGGTTCGGAGTGGTTAGAATTAGCGGGTTTCCCGGATTTGCATGTAGGGCAGTGGTGGATTCGCCTGCTGGCTGATGCAGACTCCCACGCAACCCATCTTAGCTTAGAGGCTCACTGGGACACGCTGGACCTGCAAAACATCCATCTATACCAGGCCGCTATTCAAGCCCACACTCAAGACGAACTGTTGGGGTTTGTTTTTTCTTCCTCTGCGGGGAAAGCGGGCATTCAGTATGATAGCCTCTTTCTATCGCTGGATGGGATACCTGCGAGCGGACATATCACGGGTTACTACAAGCTGCCCTATAAAGAAGGAGAACTCTTTTTGCCTATGCGCTGGACTCGCAGTGCTGGTTCGCCGTGGATATGGCTTTCTTTGGAGGAGGTCTCCCATGCCTTTCGGTTAGTGCTTCATGGGAGGCAGTGGCGCTTATATGAGGCTTCCGATGTAGGCATAAACCTACCCACCAGAGAATGGGAACTCCGAGAACTGCGCCTCCAGAGTGAAAACTCGCTCTTTCATCTCTCCCATCGGTTGGATACAACCTTGGTAGAACTGGAAAACTTACCGATGGAAGCTATGCTGGCAGCCACAGGCATCGAATTACCAGTAGTAGGACTAATCTCGGGCCGCTGGTCCAGTACCCAAGATACCTCGGACTTTTTTATCCAGATAGACTCCCTACATTACTACGAGCAGCCCTATCCTACCTTGCGGCTTTTAGGAACGGTCTTTCGGGACAGGGTGAATATCCACGGCGAGGCTAAGGATAAATCCCACGCATACTTCGTGGGATTAGGGAATTATGAACTCAAAGATACGATTGCGCCGCTCTCTCTGGATTTATACAGCTTGCGGGTGCCGGTAGAATGGCTCAAGCCTTTCACCGAAGAGTATCTACAAAGTCTGAAGGGAAGCTTCTTTTCCCAGCATGTGGCGATTCGGGGGAGCTTGACCAATCCTCAAATCCTCGGAAAGGTAACCCTTCAGGATGTGAGCTTTTATGTGCCGTTTTTACGAGGCGTCTATAACTTGAGTGGCAACCTACTTATCAAGGGAGATAGCCTTTACCTTCAACGCGATACTCTCTGGCTGAGATATACAGAGTCAGAACAGGTAGGCAATAAACGAGCCTTACTCTCAGGAGTTATTCACTTGAAAGAATGGCAGGATATTCTACTCAATCTGCGCCTGAATCTACTGGATCACCCCTTCCCAGTGGGAGACATTCCTGCTTCGGCAGAGACCTATGTGTATGGAAAAGCAGAATTAGATGAAGCGGACATTGTGATTCAAGGGGATTGGCGCAATCTCTCTGTGGAAGGAGATGCCCGATTCGCAGAGAGAACCTATCTTACCTTACCGCTACAACTGTATGAGCGTCAGCAGAGCACTTCTCACATTCGGTTTGTAGGAAACAGGGAAACCCAGGCTGCGACTATTACCCCTGCCGGCTCGCCGCGAGGCATGTCTCTGCGCATAGCTTTGTCTTCGGTACCTCAAGCGCGATTTAGAATTCTCTTTGATGAAAGGACTGGAGATGAAATTATAGCCAGTGGAGAGGCTCGTTTATTGCTTACTTTATCTCCTACAGGGGAGCTTGGCTTATCGGGTTCTTATGAGGTGCAAAATGGCGAGTATGATATCAATCTACAAAGCGTCATTTCCAAAAAACTCATATTGGAGCCAGGCGGGCAAATCCGATGGCAAGGGGATATTTACGGAGGGCAGTTAGACCTTACAGCAGTGTATAAAACTCGTACTTCTCTGAGGGCCATAGATACCAGTTTCAGCTATACGCTACCTGTGGAAGTCAAAGTACGAATACAAGGTAGCTTGCTTGCACCTACGATGCGTTTCCAGATAGAAATCCCCTCGCTCACAGGCACTCCCACACCAGCCATCAGCCTCTTCTTGCGAAGAATAGCTTCTGATGAGCAAGAGCGAAACCGTCAAGCTTTTGCCCTGATGGTTTTAGGGAGTTTCGTTCCGTTGGAACGGGGATTCGGTGGTAGGCAGGTAGGGGGTGGTGTAAGTTCTACGCTGGCAGAGTTCCTCTCCGCTCAACTAAGTAGCTGGGTAGGGCAAACCTTAGGGAGCAATATGGGGGTGTCTTTTTCCTTAGGGCAGTGGAACCAGCTCTCTGCTCAAGTGAATCTTTCGCTGGGGCAACGACTAACCATAGAGCGAGAAGGGGTCCTCATCGGATCAGGACAGCGTTCTGCTAACTTAGGCAATCTCTCTGCCCAGTATCGGATTTTGCCAGCGCGAATTATCAGTCCGACGCAGTGGCGCTTAGAGGTGGAAGGGTTTAGTCGCCAGACATTCCTGTGGGGTACGGCTACCAGCAGCAGTCAGGGCATAGGACTTCGCTTAGAGAAGAGTTTCTATCCGCCTCCTCGTCGTCGTCGCATTATGCGTTAATTTGTCGCTGTGCGAAAGTGGTTGCCCTTGATAGTAGTAGGGCTCTTCGCAGGCATAGTTAGTGGTGTTAGTGTGTATCTCTTTACTTCCGCTCGTCCCCAAGCGCTAACTCCTGTAATCGTGCCTATTACGCCCACGCGCTTTCAGGAGCTTACAGAGGAGAAAGGCAACTTCGCCGAAGCCGCCCGAAAAGCCATAGCTTCCGTTGTCTTCATACGCGCGTATGGGGAACGAGTAGCCAGCGAAGATTTCTGGAACTTCTGGGAATTCTGGATGCCGCGCTCTCAACGGATTTACAGCGCAGGCAGTGGAGTGGTCTGGAGCAGAGACGGATATATCGTTACCAACTTTCATGTAGTGCGAGAAGCGAATAAAATTTTGGTCAGCTTCCCCGATAAGAGGATTCTGGAAGCCGAACTCATCGGCGCTGATGCCAGCACAGATATTGCCTTGCTTCGGGTGAAAGCCAGTGGCTTGATACCCCTGAGTTTAGCGAACTCTGACTCAGTGCAAATAGGGGAATGGGTGCTGGCAGTGGGCAATCCCTATAATCTTACCTACACCGTAACCGCAGGGATTATCAGTGCTCGGGGCAGAAACCTACGCCTCCTCCAAGGGAAGTCTGCTCCAGAGTCTTTCCTTCAGACCGATGCGGCTATTAATCCAGGCAATAGTGGGGGCGCCCTCGTCAATCTCAACGGACAACTGGTGGGCATCAACACAGCAATCGCCTCCCAAACAGGCTCCTATGTCGGATACGGCTTTGCTATCCCCTCTAATATCGTACGAAAAGTCGTAGAAGACCTTCAAAAGTACGGACAGGTTCAGCGGGCCTATTTGGATGCGGAGGTAGCGGATTTACCTGAGGAAGGCGCTACCGATGCCTCTCCAGAAGAACTACAAGGCGTTCATGTACTGAAAGTCTATTCAGGTGGTTCGGCAGAAAAAGCTGGACTGAGAGCAGGAGATAAAATCCTTAGGGTAGAGGGCTTTCCCGTGCAGACAGAACCGGAACTTTTAGAGCGTATAGCGCAATATCGCCCCGGCGACAAGGTGAAGATTACTTATCGTAGGGCAGGGCGGATTTATGAGACTTATCTAACGCTCACGAACGAAGAAGGGGAGACCACGCTGCTAAAGCGAGAGGTTTATCATTCGGAAAAGCTGGGTGCGGATTTGGTAGCAATTACCGGCAGAGAAGCGCAGCGCTTAGGCATACAGCGAGGCTATCGCATCCAGAATCTACGCGCAGGGGTATTGGCTCAGCTCGGACTGACAGAGGGATTCATTATGGTATCGCTGAATAACTATGTGCCTTCCTCTGCTAAGGAGCTCGAGGAAATTCTGCTCAAAGTACGAGGGCGGCTTACGATACAAGGGGTGGATGCTTATGGACGCAGCATGTATTTGCGTATAGAGCGGTGGTAGAGAAACTCCCCCCTGCTTTTGTAGTGCGCATGCGCGTAAGGCTGGGGGCGGAATTTAGCGCATTCTTAGAAGTCTTACAAGCCCCTCCTGCGACGACCATTCGGTTGCACCCACTGAAAGGAGCTTTTCTTTTTTCCGAGTCGCTTCGGGTGCCTTGGTGTGAATGGGGACGGATTCTACCAGAACGGCCTGCTTTTGAAGAAGAGCCTTTTTGGCATGCAGGGGCTTATTATGTGCAGGAGGCTTCGGGGATGAGCTTAGAGGTTTTCCTACCGAAGAAGCGTCCGCTGCGAATCATAGACCTGAGTGCAGCGCCAGGGGGCAAATCTACCCTCATACTAGGAGCGTTAGGGATGGAGGGTGGCCTGCTCATAGCCAACGATCCTCACCCTGTGCGTCGTCAAGCCCTCAAAGAAAACTTAGAGCGGTGGGGAATGCCAAGCTACTTTATCACAGGGCGGCACCCGGCTTATTGGGCGCAGCGGTATCCAGAGCAATTTGATGTCGTGGTATTAGATGCACCCTGTTCGGGTGAGGGGCTCTGGCGCAAAAACCCCGCCGCTTGTTCTCAGTGGAACCCAGCACTTCCCCGCCGAATGCAGCGAATGCAGCGTGCCTTACTCTATGCGGCGTTGCGTTTAGTGACCCCGGGGGGTAGGTTGATATACTCCACTTGTACTTTCGCTCCCGAAGAAAATGAAGAGAACTTAGCGGCAGTCCTACCTAATCAAGGCTGGCAGCCTATACGGTGGGAATCCCCGCCCCCTGAGGTGCGCGTGGTAACTTATGAGGGAGGAGGCGAGGGCTACTACTTTTATCCGCATTTAGGACCGGGCGAAGGGTTTTTCATTTCCGCATGGGAAAGACCTGCTACTTCCTTCCGTAGAACTATAGGGCAGCTCCCTCGTGCTTCCCCTCCGTATAGGCTTCCTGAAGGCATATTAGCGGTGCGGCACAAAGAAACGCTATACGCACTCACTGAATGTGCTCATCACCTGCTCCCCCCAAACTGGGAAAATGAAGTAAGTGAAGGCTTGCCTCTTCTTCATTACAGCCGTCCTGCTCATGCCGCTGCATTAATGATAGGCGGAATGAGTAGGGCTTTCCCCCAGAGGGAACTTCAGCCTGATGAGTTCATAGCCTACCTGCGGGGGCAGGCATTCTCGCCAAAAGACTCTATAGAATGGGTCACTTATCAGGGTTTAGGGGTGGGATGGCTCTATAAAGGACAACCCTCCCTCCCGCTTATTTGGCGCCGCTTTCGACGCTCTTAGCGTAGTAGCCTTGACGACGCTCTACCTCTAACCCTTTTTGCCCTCGCAGGCTATATACGATGTAATGAAGGTCATCCATCTCCTCCTCCTCTTCACCGCTGTATAGAATGAGATGAACCTCACCGCCTCCTCTCAAAAACCCGTGTATAATCTGATACAGTTCTCGCTGGCTTGCGGAGTTGACATAGGAGAGCTCTACATGCATAGTGAGGTTCCCTTGTTTTTGTTCGGGCGAGAGCTTCTGAAAGAAGTCCTTGACTTCCCGAAAGAACTTTACACTGTCCTCTGGAAAGCAGACGCCTCTCAGCACAATCTCCAGGGGTTTCTCTTTAGCGAGGACCTCGGGTGTATGGAGAGAAGGGGCGATGTAGAGGCTCATGGACGAACAAAGGTAGTAAATTCTATACTCAGCCGAAGTGTGCCAAATTTGAGGTAGCATGTCGGACTTCGTGCACCTGCATGTCCATACGGAATATAGTCTGCTGGATGGGGCTTCGCGCATCCCTGACCTAATGCGACGCGCTCGTTCGCTCGGAATGAAAGCCATAGCCCTTTCAGACCATGGGAATCTTTTCGCAGTACCCCGATTCTATACTGAAGCCCAACAAGCCGGACTCAAGCCAATCATCGGTTGTGAGTTCTATCTGACCGAAGGGGAGAGTTTCTCCCGAGACAAAACTAACTATCATCTCCTTGTCTTGGCTAAGAATGCCCAAGGCTGGGAGAATCTCCTTCGCTTATCCTCGCTAAGCTTTATTCAGGGCTTCTACTACAAACCGCGCATTCACAAGGGGCTGCTGCTTCAGTACAGAGAAGGGCTGATAGTTACCACAGGTTGTATCGCCAGTGAAATCAACAGTAAAATTTTAGAAGGTGAAATAGAAGAAGCAGAACGACGCTTTCGGTGGTACTTAGAGGTATTTGGCGATGATTTCTATGTAGAACTCCAAGATCATGGCCTGCAGGCGCAGCGCATCACCAGTCAGTACCTTCTGGAATGGGCCAAGCGCTACGGCGTCAAAGCAATAGCTACTAATGATGTACATTACACTTGTGAGGAAGATGCTCAGCTGCATGATGTACTTTTAGCGGTGCAGACTGGCAGTGATATTAGCGATCCTGATCGTCTGCGTTTTACCGATGATAACCAGCGTCTAAATACCCACTTCTACCTCAAAAGCGCCGCCGAGATGTTAGATAGGCCTCTTTTCCGTGAGCATCCTGAGAGCCTCACGCATACTTGTGAAGTCGCTGAAAAGTGCGAGCTCACCCTCCACTTCAAGCGTCCTCTTATCCTGCCGGCTTATCCTATTCCTGAGGGTTTTGAGAGCATGGATGCGTATTTGCGGCACTTAGCTTATGAAGGGGCGCGTCAGCGGTATCCTGAGCTTACCCCTGAGATTCAAGCCCGCTTGGAGCATGAACTCAAGATTATCCAGCAAATGGGGTTTGCGGGGTATTTTCTGATTGTGCAGGACTTCGTGGCGGAGGCGCGTCGCCGAGGGGTATGGGTGGGGCCTGGGCGGGGCTCAGCCGCAGGAAGCATAGTGGCTTATGTGCTCGGAATAACAGGCGTAGACCCTATCGCTTATCAGCTTCTCTTTGAACGGTTTCTCAATCCTGAGCGCGTTTCCCCCCCTGATATAGACATAGACTTTGATGACGCAGGCAGAGAAGAAGTCATCCGCTACGTCCAGCAGAAATATGGGCAGGAGAATGTGGCTCAAATCATCACTTATGGAACGATGGGAGTCAAAACGGCGATTCGCGATATAGGACGCGTGCTCAAAGTACCTCTTTCCGAAGTCAACCGCCTCGCCTCCCTCATCCCCAATAAACCCAATATCACCTGGGAAGAGGCGCTTTCTCCCGAGGAGAACCCCAAAGCTCCCATCCTGAAGGAGACTATAGAGAAAGGTTCTCAGTTGCATAAAAAACTCTTGGAATATGCACAAAAATTAGAGGGAATAACTCGGCATACGGGGGTTCATGCAGCAGGGGTTATTATTGCGCCGGAGAATCTACAGAAGTTTCTTCCCTTAGCCATAGCGACTCGGGATGAGGATCAGCGCCAAACAATCACTCAGTGGGACGGACCTGAGTGTGAGAGCATCGGCCTGCTCAAAATGGACTTTCTGGGCCTGAAGACTTTGTCTATCCTCAAAACCGCCACAGAGCTTATTCAAAAGATGGAAGGCTCGGAAAAGCCCATAGACCTGGAGAAAATACCCTTGGATGATGAGGCTACCTGGAAACTCTTTCAAGAAGGAGATACGGTGGGGATTTTTCAGTTTGAGTCGGAGGGCATGCAGAAGTATCTACGCATGCTCAAACCGACTTGTATAGAGGACTTGATTGCGATGAATGCCCTATATCGTCCAGGCCCTATGGATAACATTCCTGCTTTTGTCCGGCGCAAACATGGGGAAGAGCCTATTACTTATTTAGACCCTCGGCTCAAGCCTATCTTAGAGAATACCTACGGTATTATGGTCTATCAGGAGCAGATTATGCAGATAGCGCAGGTGATAGCGGGGTATAGCTTGGCGGAAGCTGATTTACTACGGCGTGCGATGGGCAAAAAGAAGAAGGAAATCATGGATGAGCAACGGAGCGTATTCGTGGAACGCGCCGTAGCGAATAATACCCCCCGCGAGATAGCAGAAGAACTCTTTGATACGATGGCGCGTTTTGCTGAATACGGCTTTAATAAGTCGCATGCTGTGGCGTATAGTATCTTAGCTTACCGCACTGCTTATCTAAAAGCAAACTATAAAGCTCCCTATATGGCTGCTTTACTTACGCATCATGCGGATGATGCGGAACGGGTAGGATTTTTTTTACAGGAGGCCCGCCGGATGGGCATAGAAGTCTTGTCGCCCTGTGTCAATCAAAGTGATGTGCATTTCTCTGTGTCCTCGCCCACTCAGATTCGTTTTGGGCTCTCTGCTATACGGCATTTGGGGGAGAAAATGGCTGCTCTAATCATAGAAGAGCGGAAAAAAGGGGGGGCTTATTTAGATGTTTTTGATTTTGCGAAGCGACTGTATCGCTACGGGCTGAATAAAAAGGCTTTGGAAGGGCTGAGCTGTGCAGGTGCGCTGGATGCTTTAGTACAGGGGCAAAGAGAGTATTTACTGGATAAGGCGAACCTGCAACTTGTACTGGACTATGCTGCAGCGATAGATAGAACAACGGTAAGCAGGCAGATGTCTCTTTTTGATGCGGTATCGCCTCAGGAGATGCCTAAACCTACTCTGAGAGTCCCTTCGCGCCGGCTCTCTCTTCCTGAGCGCCTGCGTCAAGAGAGAGAGTATATCGGATTCTTTCTCTCATCGCATCCGTTGGATGAGTTTATGCAGCTACTGAGGGAGGTGAGTATAGCTTGGGATGCCAGCTTGATTATCAACGGTGAAGAAGCCCCCTCTCAGAAGCGCGTAGAAGCTGCAGCCCTCCTGATGGATATAGATGAACGGCGCACGAAACAGGGGCGTCCTTATGCTCGTGTGAGTTTTGAAGACAAAGCTGGCAGCTTCACACTTACCGTCTTCTCTACGAAGTGGGAGGAATGGGCAAATCGTTTGCAGGGACATATAGGAGAGCCTTTCTTTTTGCGTGCGGAGTGGACGCAGCGTCCAGAAGGCGGAGAAGAGTGGCAACTCTCAGAAGTAATGGACTTGCGTTCAGCTTTGCATGCTCGCCTTCAATCTCTGTATGATGCGCTCTACTTAGAGTGGGATATTCAGCAAATCCGCCAAGACTCTCTGAAGAGCATCCAATCTCTTATTGAAGCGAACCCAGGTAAGATACCAGTCTACTTTATCCTGCATAATCAAAGGAAACATATTTTGCTAATGGAAACTGAATGGCGCGTGTCATATGCGTTTTCGCTTCCAGAGGAGCTTGGCAAGCTGGGTATCGTACTACACACGGATAGGGTACTCTCCGCATGACACATACTCTGTATTTTTGTTGTATATGGGTATGCAAAACCAAATCGAACCCACGAAGCCCTTAGACCACCCGGTGGTAGTTACGGACTCTACTTTTGCAGAGGAAGTTTTACGCAGTCCTATTCCTGTACTGGTAGATTTTTGGGCGCCCTGGTGTGGTCCTTGTCGCATGATCGCCCCTGTCTTAGAGCAAATTGCCCAGAAGCACGCAGGCAAAATCAAAATAGCTAAAATGAATGTGGATGAGAATCCCTTTATTCCGATGCAGTACTATATTCAGGCGATACCTACTCTCATTTTATATCGGAATGGCCACCCTATAGACAAAATCGTAGGAGCACTCCCAGGACCAGCGCTGGAAAAGAGACTCTTGGCGCATATATCCTGAGGGAATGGAGACAATCTTAGACTTTGAGCGTCCTGTTGTAGAGCTGGAAAACAAGATTGCTGAGACCAAGCGCCTTGCCGAAGAGAGTGGGCTGGACATTTCCGAGAATCTCCGAATCTTAGAAGCTCGGCTGGAGCAGCTTCGGCAAGATATCTACAAGAATCTTAGTCCTTGGCAAAGGGTACAGTTAGCCCGGCACCCTGCGCGTCCGTATTCGTTGGACTATATCCATGCTGTCTTTGAAGACTTTATAGAACTACATGGTGATAGATGTGGAGGAGATGATAAGGCGATAGTGGGAGGCATCGCCAAAATAGAACAGTATGGGGTGGTAGTGATTGGGCAGCAGAAAGGTCGCGACACTCGGACTCGTCAATACCGAAACTTCGGAATGCCTAATCCTGAAGGCTACCGAAAAGCCCGCCGCCTCATGAAGCTGGCAGAAAAGCTACGCAAGCCTGTCATTACTTTCATAGATACGCCGGGTGCTTATCCGGGTATGCATGCCGAAGAGTTCGGACAAGCAGAAGCCATAGCTCGCAACCTCTATGAAATGGCGCAACTGGCGGTGCCCATTTTGGTCTTTATTATTGGGGAAGGAGCATCGGGAGGCGCCTTAGGAATAGGGGTGGGAGACAAAATCTACATGCTGGAAAATAGTTGGTATTCCGTCATATCGCCTGAAAGCTGTGCCAGTATTTTATGGCGCTCCTGGGAATATAAAGAGAAAGCGGCGGAAGCCCTTCACCTCTCCGCTCAAGATAATCTCAAGCTGAGTACCATAGATGAAATTATTTCTGAGCCTTTGGGGGGTGCACATAAAAATCCTACTGTTGTATTTAGAGCGGTGCGAGAAAAAATACTCCAAGACTTACCCCCCTTACTTAGCCTTGCTCCCGACGAGCTGATAGACCGAAGACTGCAAAAATATGCCGGCATGGGTCGCTGGCAAGAAGTACCTAAAAAGGTATGAGTCGGTTCGTACCATTGAAGATTCTGAAAAAGATAGCGGAAACACCCGATACATTCTCCCTCTTTTTGGAGAAGCCGGCAGTAGGCTTTGAGTATATGGCGGGGCAGTATGTAACAGTGCGCATAGAGATAGATGGCAAAAAGTATCCCCGTGCATATTCGCTTTCCAGCTCACCGCATATAGATGTCCACCTTCAGCTTACTATCAAGCGATTACCAAAGGGTATTGTTTCCAACTATATTTGGGAGCGTATCCGAGAAGGCGACTCTGTAGAAGTCTTCCCGCCGATGGGCTCTTTTACGGTAGCTCCCCAGGCAGGAAAAGCTATTCAGTATTTCTTTATCGCAGCGGGGAGCGGGATCGCACCTATTTATGGTATGATTCGCTCCTTGCTCAAAGCCGAACCCAAAAGCCGCATTCTACTTTTGTACGGCAGTCGTAACCAAGAAAACATCATCTTTTACTCCGCTTTAGAAGAGTTACACCGGCAGGCTCAGGGACGGTTAGAGGTGTATTATAGCTTGAGCCGTCCACTGCCAGGATGGGCAGGGCGTACAGGTCGCATTACGCCAGAGTGGATTACGGAAAACCTTCAAAAGCTTCGGCAGCGACTTCTGCCGATTGAGGCGTATATCTGTGGTCCTAGTGAGTTGATTGCCTCGGCGGTGCAGACCTTAGAACAGTCGCGCCTTCCGAAAGAGAGAATCCATGTGGAGTACTTCTCTGCCCCGCTTCCTTCGCAGGTATTAGAAGAACCAGCTCCACTCAATCAAGCAGCTCGTGCAGTAGTGCGTTTAGATGGGAAGACTTACCAGCTCACCATCCAGCCCGGCCAATCTATTCTCAAGGCAGCGCAGGAAGCAGGGTTGGACCCGCCCTATGCTTGTGAGGAGGGAATTTGCTGCACTTGCCGCGCTAAGCTCTATAAAGGCAAAGTGCATATGGCTGTACGCGAAGCACTCTCCGATTGGGAGATAGAAAAAGGCTATATTCTTACTTGTCAAGCGATACCTCTGACCCCAGAAGTGGAAGTGGAGTATGGATGAGACGCTTCCTTTCTGAGTGGCTTCACCGATGGATGCACCGATACCCAAGTAATCCTCAGCGCTTCTTGCGGCTGATGCGATATTATCCTCCCTTTTTCATTCAGCGGGTGATTCCCCTAAGTATCTCAGAGGATTGCCTCACCCTGCATGTAAAGATTCGGCGCTCCCTCCTTACCCAAAATCTCTGGAAAAGCACTTTCGGTGGTACGCTTTTAGCGGCGATAGACCCGTGGTATGCGCTGCTGATCTGGCAGCGCTGCCGCCAAGAAAATATCCCCATAGAAATGTGGGTGGAAAGGGTAGAACTTCAGTTTCTGCGTCCTGGGCGTGCAGATATGTACTTCACCTGTCATATTCCTCCTGAGATGTGGGCGAGCATCCGAAGCACGCTCTTGAGCCGAAGTAAGGGACGATATACTTTCCCTATTCATATTTACTTAGGGGAAGGCACGCTGTGTGCTCAGGGGGAGCAAACGGTGTACTTGCGTCATCCCGAGTGGCGCCCTAATACTTAGTACTTTTTTTCAGTAGCTTCGCATACGCTTATGGGATGGAGTGGGTGGGTGTTCGTGTGGATACAAGCTGCCCTTCAGTGGTATATCTCTACCCAGCCCTCACAGCCCGTGAAAAAGGGCGATGTGGTCTATCTACGCATGTGGGCTGTCCTCAAGCCAGGCTATCATATTTATTCCAGCCGCCCCCCTTCTGGCCCTGCTAATACCCCCACACAGCTCGTCATAGAAAAGATACAAGGTCTTAAGCCCCTCCCCCTCACCGAGGAAGGAAAGCTGCAAGAAATGCATGACACCATTTTTGATGCAGATGTGTATTTCTATGAGAAAGAGGTTACCTTCATTCAACCCTTTGTTGTAACAGGTAGCCCTGCGACAGTCTCGGGATTCTTGCGCTACCAGTATTGCGACGAGGAACAGTGCTACATGCAGACTTATGAAGTGTCTGCTTCTTTTGAAGTGAAAGAAGAGCCGGCTGAGTCGCCTTCGGTTTCTGCTGCTGAGGTGCGTAGGACCCCTCCTGCAGCGGAGACCAATCCGAAGGACTGTACCTCCACTTCCATGCCAAGTCCGCCTTTGGAAAAGACTACTGAAACCCCGCCTTCTTCTGCGACTTCAGTGACTTCTGCATCCATAGCTCCTTCTAACAGCTCCCTCACGACTATAGGATGGACCTTTATCAAGGCTTTTCTTTTTGGGCTGGCGGCTATTCTTACGCCTTGTACCTTCCCGATGATACCGCTTACCGTAAGCTACTTTACGAAAGCCGCCGAAAAGCGCAGCGGTAGATGGCTGGCTACATGGTATGGCGCCTCCATCCTGATAATCTTCTGGGTACTCGGGCTACTCCTGACGATGCTCTTCGGGGCGGGCGCTACCTACAATCTCGCTACTAATCCCTGGCTCAATCTTATCTTCTTCCTGCTGCTCCTGATTTTTGGGTTATCCTTTTTGGGGTTATTTGAGCTTACGCTGCCTGCGAGCTGGGGCACGGCTACGAGCCGATTTGCAAGTCCTCATAGCTTAGGTGGAATCTTCTTCATGGCGCTTACGTTAGTGCTGGCGAGCTTTTCCTGCATAGGGCCCTTAGTAGGGACGCTTATGATAGACATGGTAGGCGGCAAAATCTGGGAACCCTTAGTGGGCATGACTGGATTTGGGCTGGCTTTTGCTCTCCCATTTTCGCTGCTGGCAGGTATGCCCAAACTCCTCCAGCGCCTCCCTCGTTCGGGCGAGTGGATGGAGACCTTCAAAGTAACCTTAGGCTTTTTAGAGCTGGCCCTTGCCCTCAAATTCCTCAGTAATGCGGACTTAGTATGGCACTTGGGAATTTTGGATCGGGAGGTATATCTGAGCCTGTGGATAGCTTTGCTGCTATTCCTTTCATTATACCTTCTGGGCAAAGTTCCGCTCAAAGGAAATGCGCCTCAAGAGATAGGTGTCCTGCGTCTCTTGGCAAGTATGGGGAGCTTTGCGTTAGCGATATATCTTTTTACGGGGCTGTGGGGTGCCCCTCTCAAAATGTTCTCGGGCTTACTCCCGCCAGTTCATGAAGAGATGGGTGTGAGGGTTTTGGGGGGTACTTCTTCTGGGCATTCTCAGCCTACTTGCGCCTATCCGTCCCATCGTAAATACGCAGACGCGCTCCGTAAATATACCCCCCTTGATTTATGTGCTTTCTATGATTTAGAGGAAGCACGCCAATATGCAGCGCAAGTCCAAAAGCCCCTTCTTATAGACTTCACGGGACACACCTGCACTAACTGCCGACAAGTAGAAAGTTCGGTATGGAGCCACCCTGCCGTGAAGAAACATCTTCAGCAAGATTTTGTCTTGGTCTCGCTATTTGTAGATGACGGCACACCGCTGGATACGCCCCTTGTGGTAGAAGGTAAAAAGCTACGCACGGTGGGCGACCGATGGCTCTATTTGGAACAGAGCTTGTACAAAATGCAGGCTCAGCCATACTATGTCATCGTAGGGGAAAACTTAGAGCCACTTGTGCCGCCAATGGGCTTCACCCTTGATGCAGAAGCCTATCTAAGTTTTCTGCGGGAGGGACTTGAAAAATTCAAGCAGCAAAAATCTCAGCCTCATATATGAAGTACGAAGTCGTCATTATTGGCTCGGGGCCTGCGGGTTATACGGCAGCGTTATATGCTGCGCGAGCCGGATTATCTCCCCTGGTGATAGCAGGTCCTGAACCCGGCGGGCAACTTACCCGTACCAGCGAAGTGGAAAACTTCCCCGGCTATCCCGAAGGTGTTTTAGGAGGGCAGCTCATGGATGACCTGCGGCGCCAGGCAGAACGCTTCGGTACGAAAGTACTCTACGATGTGGTGGAAAAAGTGGAACTGCGCCCTTTTCCTAAAAAGCTTTGGCTCAGTGGAGGTGAGACAGTAGAAGCGGATGCAGTAATTATTGCAACCGGTTCTTCGCCGCGGTGGCTTGGACTGGAAGCGGAAAAGCGGCTGTATGGAGCTGGGGTGAGCGCATGTGCTGTGTGTGATGGCTACTTCTTCCGAGGCAAACCCGTAGCCGTAGTAGGTGGAGGAGACTCCGCTTGCGAAGAAGCCATGTATCTCTCTCGGCTCTGCTCAGAAGTGCATATGCTTGTACGACGAGACCAAATGCGCGCCTCCCGGATTATGCAGGAAAGAGTCAGAGCCACACCTAACATCCATATTCACTGGAATACCATCACCGTAGATATTTTAGGCGAGCAGAAGGTAGAAGGTGCGCGTGTGCGCCATGTGCTCACCGGAGAAGAGACAATCCTCCCAGTACAAGGGTTCTTTGTAGCTATAGGACATGTCCCCAACACGGAAATATTTCGGAATCAGGTTGCTTTAGATGCGGCTGGCTATATCTTGACCGAACCCAAGAGTACTCGTACTAATATAGAAGGGGTATTTGCGGCGGGGGATGTGCAGGACCCTATATATCGTCAGGCGGTTACGGCAGCGGGCACAGGGTGTATGGCGGCGCTGGAGGCAGAGCGTTGGCTCATGGAACAAAAACATAGAAAAGCCACCTTGGGCGTGAGCTAATTTTGTTAGGAATGGTATGCAGCAGGTACTCAATGAGCAGGGGTTTCTATTAGCGCGGCTGGATGACCTCATAAGCTGGGCTCGTACAGGTTCTCTCTGGCCTATGCCCATGGGGCTGGCCTGCTGTGCGATAGAGATGATGGCAGCCGCAGGCCCTAAATACGACATAGCCCGTTTCGGAATGGAGCGATTTTCTTTTTCTCCGCGACAGGCGGATGTAATGATAGTAGCCGGCTGGTGCACTTACAAAATGGCGCATGCCATTAAGCGTATCTGGGACCAAATGACTGAACCCAAATGGTGTATTGCCATGGGGGCTTGTGCTTCTACGGGGGGAATGCACCGAGTGTATGGGGTAGTCCAAGGGGTGGATCAGTTCCTTCCCGTGGATGTGTATGTGCCTGGCTGTCCCCCCCGCCCCGAAGTCTTACTTCATGCTCTGATAGAGCTACAGAACAAGATTCGCTCGCAACACTCTATCCTTCAGGAGCGTAAGGATTGAGCCGAGAGACGCAGACTCTCTAAAATCCTCTCGGCTTTGAGCTTAGTCTCTTCCCATTCCGCTACAGGGTCCGAATCATAAGTAATGCCGCTTCCTACCTGCAGAACAAGCTGACGAGTAGTTTTGTCATATACTAATGAGCGAATCACTACGGCGAAATCGGCTTCTCCATCCGCGGAGACATACCCCAGCGCGCCTGCATAGATACCGCGTCCTACGGGCTCATACTGTTTGATATGGTAAATGGCAGCCCTTTTCGGGGCGCCTGTCATAGAACCCGCAGGAAAAAGGCTCATCGCCGCATCCCACCAAGAAACCTTTTTTTCTTTCTCACCGTATATCGTGGAGACTAAATGATGCAGCCCCGGAAAACTCTGCACTTCCGCCCAAGCAGAAACCTGTACCGAACCTGCCTTGCATACCCGATTGAGATCATTCCGCACTAAATCTACAATCATCGTATTCTCAGCTATTTCTTTAGAGCTTTTGCGAAGGCTATCTATGAGCTGATAATCTTCTTGCCAGGAGCTACCTCTACGGATGGTGCCTTTGATGGGCTGCTGAGCGATTAGGTCGTGCCACTGCCAGAAAAATCGCTCAGGAGAAGCCCCTATCACATACTTCTGCTGATACTTGAAGAGAAAGTTATAGGTAGTGGGTACGCTTTGAAGGAGCGAGAGATAAGCGGCGATGGGGTCTAACTGAGCTTGCCACAGCAGAGCCAGAGAGAGATTGACTTGATAGACTTCGCCGTGATAGATGCGGTCGCAAATACTCTCAACAGCTTCTATGAACTGAGTGCGGTCTAAGGAGGACTGTAAGAATTGGGGAGGGGTCAGAATAGGATTAGCGGGAGGCTCAGGCTCCCAAGTGGGGGCTTCTTGCATGGCTATTACAAGCTCAGGTACGAAGAAAGCTGCTCGGGGAAAGGCGATCCAAGGCTTTTTATGAGGGGCGCGCATCTCATAGGACCAGCCACCCATGCACCAGCTCCCCTCACTAACCAGGTCTTTATGGGGCTGGCGACCCATCCCCATTACCCACCGATAATGGGATAGGTCATCGTAAGGACTATTCTGTAATACAAAGTAGAAGTAAGGATACTTGTCAGCCCATCTTAGCAGCTTGGAAATCTTCATGCGCTAAGGGGTCGATAGTATAAACGATGGCACATCTCCTCTAAAGAAGGCGCCACCCGATAGGCTGGAAAACCTTCTGCGTGCCAGAAAAAATATACGCCCCCTTCTCGTACATTCCATGCCAGCAGATTCCCAAAGGTATCATACCCCAAAGGTAAGTATTCTTCTGGAGAATCTATGCGCAGCCGGAGACGGTGAAGGAAAATGTTGCGTTCGCCCTCTACTGGTTCTAAGATATAAGTGAGTCGTACTGCACACAGGGTTCCCCCTCGCCAAATATCAAACATGGGATATTTACGCACTCGCTCCAGCCAGTGGTGATAAATAGGTGGTAGAGAAAAAGGAGGGATAATTTCTGCGTCCATTTGCGTCAAATTTAGGGTAGATATGGATTGTTTCTTCGGCTACTCGCGGTGGCATATCCCTACTGCATCATCACGAAAGCCCCCCAGTAGTAAGGATGAGAATACCTCTTTCGGAAGGCACTCAGTGTGTGATAAAACACCGTTTCTATCTCTTCTCGTCGCTTTCTTTTCACCGAGTTCTGATAAAAGCTTAGCATAAGTTCTCTGGTTGCCTCATCATCTATTTGCCATAAGGTAGCGATGACGCGCTGGGCGCCTGCCTCCAGAAATGCTCGCTGGAGTCCATAGAGCCCTTCTCCTCGCACTTCGCCAAGGCCCGTCTCACAGGCGGAAAGAACTACCAACTCTGTGCCGATGAGGTTGAGATTACAGGCTTCTTGGGCTGTTAGTCGTCCATCCTCTCCACCCAACGGCGGAAAAAGGCTATCCCATAAAGCTGCTTGCGCTAGAAGCAATCCGCCTGCTAATAGCGGATTTCGTTCTCCTCCTATGAAATAGCCATGAGTTGCCACATGTAGCACCTTGGGGGATCGGAGAAGCTTCAGGTAATTCTCTGTGGCTGCTTTGCCTATCACGGGGGAGACTCCCAAGAGCTGGGCTATCCCCTTTGCTTCTACCTCAGCCCCCGGCAAGGGGGGAATACCCCCTTCAAAGAGCCGATAGCTTCTCATCCGAGGTTCGGAGATTGTGTCAGGTATTGTAGAAAAGTCTGGGTTTCCTATTACTACAGGCTTCTGGGTGAGAAAGCGCCTGCGCCGTAGCAGAAGCCGCCGACTGCTGGCAAGGTAACGCACTTCATAGCGGTCAGCCACAAACTGCTTCCGCTCTGAGTCATACAGCGTAGCCACATTCACGAGGTGGTATACTCCATCCGGGGAGAAATAGACTTTTCGGACCTTCAGGGGCAAAAGAGAGTCTAAAAATGCCCACAACCGCTCATAAGGCAGCCCGGACGGTACTGACCGAGGGGAGTGTAAAATCCGATAAGAGTTTCTTACTCGTCGCTCCCAGAGTGTATCCACCTGATGCACATGTAAGTACAGGGTATGTTTCCTGCCCGTAGGCAAAAGAAGATAAAAGAGATACAGAAGGCTGTCTTTTTTCCCAGAAGGCACCCGTACGACTTCTATCAGTGCTTCATCGGGGCGTAAGGAAGGCAACAGCGGTTCTCCTGCGGGGTCAGGTAGGAAATCTCTAAGGGCAGGCAGCCGTAGCACAATTTCTCGCTCTATCTTCTGTAACACCCCCCAGAGAGAGTCTGCGACTGGATAGTTTTCCTGCAGGGTAAGTAAGGCATACAAGTTTGCTATATGTCTCCACTGGCGATAGCGGGCATGAAGTAGGGTATCTCGGCTGGTTTCTATGAGGTGCTTCATCGCCTCGGTGGAGGAAAGGAGAAGCCCTTTGAAGCTGCGGGCCGCGCGATAGCCCAACTGAATGATTTCAAGGCGGTCTCGGCGTTCCGCCACATATCGCTGGAAGTCCGATAGACGACTTTCCAAAAGGTTTTCCAGTAGGTTTTGGCGGGCGGCGGTCGGAAGGGTGGGAAACTCTCGGCGAATGCGATCAAAACTCTTTTGTACGATAGTTTGCCACAAAGTGTCCGCCTCCCTATAACGCTGCTGAAGCTGGTATAGACGAGCTAAGTTGGGAAGGGCATAAAGAGAGTAATTGGGATGTTCAGGGCCTAATACCTTCGCCCAGACCGCTTTCGCCTCCAAGTATAGCGTTTCTGCTTCAGCATATCGTCCTTGAGCCTCATATACGCTTGCTAAGTTATTGAGGCTCCAAGCATAGTCAGGGTGTGCGGTACCCAGCGCCTTTGCCCAAATAGCTCTAACTTCCTTATGTAAGGTTTCTGCGGCTGCGTAGCGCCCGCGCGCCACATATATATTCGCTAGATTATTGAGGGTATGAGCATAATCAGGGTGTTCAGTACCTAACACCTTCGCCCTAAGGGCTTTTACTTCTGTGTGTAGGGTTTCGGCAGCTGCATACCGCCCCTGTGCCCAATATACATTCGCTAAGTTATTGAGCGTAAGTGCATAGTTGGGGTGCTCGGGGCCTAGCACCCTCGCCCAAATTGCTTTCGCTTCTAAGTATAATGCTTCCGCTTCTCCATACCGTCCTTGAGCCCGATAGACGATGCCCAAGTTGTTGAGCGTGCTGGCATAATCAGGATGATCAGTGCCCAACACTTTTGCCCGGATGGCTTTCACCTCCGAATGCAACGCTTCTGCTTCTGTATATCGTCCTTGAGTTTGATACAGGACTGCCAAATTATTAAGAGCCCACGCATAACGGGGATGCTCTGGGCCTAGTGCATTCGCCCAAATCCTTTTTACTTCTAAATACAGCGCTTCTGCTTCGGCATAGCGACTTTGGTCCGAATACACATTTGCTAAGTTGTTGAGCGTACGAGCGTACTCGGGATGTCCGGTGCCTAATACTCTCCGCTGGATGGCTTTTAGGTGCAGGTATAACGACTCGGCTTGGGCGTACCGACCTGTTTCCCGATACAGAATCGCTAGGTTATACAACACGCTAGCATACGCCGAATGTTCAGTAAGCGCAAGAGACTCTAAGACGCGAACGGATTGGCGATAGTATTCCTCTGCTTGGTCATATTTAGTCTGGTCATGAGCTATTAACCCCCGACGTCGCCAAAGGGTGGCATATAGTAAGGTTTGTTGGGCACTTTGGGTTTCCACTATTTGGATTGCTTGCTGGAGAGCTACCTCCGCATCCGCATAGGCTCGGGTTTGGTAATGGTAGAGTCCTCGCCAGCCTAATAGTTCCGCGTACCCAAGAGTGTCTCGTAAGCGAAGTGCCAGTGACTCTACTGGGGCTATCCAAATGAGAGCTTCTTTGGGCTTGTTTGCTCCCCCCCACGCCTCGGCGGCTTTGAGATGGAGCCGTAGTTGTAGAGTGTCAGGCATCGGTTGCGTGCGAAAAAGAGAATCATACAGCCCTAAAGCGGAACCATATTTTCCTTGCTTGAGTAGGCTGTCCACCGTCTGCAGAAGCGGCTGGGCGCTAAGAGCAGAAAGAAACAGCCCATATTTCCACTGCTTCATGTTCCAAAGATAAATAAAATGAGAATAGCACTCCTTGGGGTAAGGGGGCTTGATCTTACCCGCTCTCTGAAGGACTGTGCCGGAGCTCCTTTGAGATTAGCCGAGATTGTGGAGGTAGGTTCTCCTGTCTGAGTAGGAAATTGCTGTGCGAAACAAAGAATAGTTTCAAAGTAACGCGAGAAGGTCTGATCTGGAAGTTCAAATAGTAGGAGGAATATTAGCGCGGGCCTATTCCTTTTGAGGTTTGCGGTAGGGTAGCAGCACCCCTTGTCGGCGGGCGATTTCATTCCGCTGACGCAGAAGAAACTGGTGAAGCGAAAGCGTTTCTTCATAAGCAGGGTCCTCCGGGGTCAATCGCTGAAGGTGATGGAGATTTTCTGAGAGAAGTTGGTCTAACTGAGCCAAGTGAAGAAGGTATAGATTACTCTCTAAGATATGGATAGGGTCCTCTTCCAAAGTACTGTCATCCCAGTTGCGCCAGTGGGGACTGAGGGTGTATTTTTCCATGAGCAAGCCTGCCACCCAGTCTTGGGCTTCAGGGCCGAGTTCTTCGGCAAGCTGCTGAAGAGAAGGCAGGGTATCTTTCTCATTTATTTCTCTGCAGAGCCATGCGCGTACTTTTTCGGCCGTGGGGTCGGCAAAGGTCATATGGCGTACCTCTTCCGAGAGAAAGCGGGCTATGGGCATGTCCATGTAGGTCCTTTCAGGATAGAGAAACCATATCCGAAGGAGTTCCCTCTCGGCAGTGATGCGTTGGGTGGTTTGGGGGGAGGGCGAGGAAACCGGCGGGGGCGAGAAACCCTCCCAGAACTCTAGCGGAATATGCAAGTGTTGGGCTATCTCTTCGGCATAAGCTCTACGCAAATACAGATCAGGTAAGCTTTGGAGTCCTTGTCCTAACTTTTGCAGAAGCTGATAGCGCTGCTGGGGAGAAGGCTCTGGGGGGAGTTTGCTTGCGAGAAAAAGCGCCCAACTCGTGGCGCCTTCTAATAGGTGCTGAAAAGCGGAGGCCCCTTCGCTTTGAATGTACTCATCAGGGTCTTTGCCATTAGGTACTTGAGCTACTCGTACGAAGAACCCTACTGATAAAGCGGGAAAAATAGCTCTTTCGGCTGCAGCTTGTCCAGCCTCATCGGAGTCAAAAAGTAGAATCACTTCTTTTGTATGGCGCTTTAGCCGCTGGAGGTGCTCCTCTGTGAGAGCAGTCCCACAAGTAGCCACCGCATGTCTAAAGCCCATCTGGTGCAAGCTCAATACGTCCATGTAACCTTCTACGATGAGAGCAGGTTTGCCTTTGCGCAGCTCACTGCGTGCCTCAAAGAGACCATATAACAGTTCCGACTTACGGTAAAAGGGGGTTTCGGGAGAGTTGAGATACTTGGGCTGGTCGCTATCCGTTACGATTCTGCCCGCCAAAGCCACAATCTGCCCTTGCTCATCAGCCAAGGGGAAAATCACCCGTCCCCGAAATCTATCATAAAGCCTATCGGTGTTTTCTTGGCGCAGAGAGATGCCCCATTCTATGAGCTGCTTTTCCGCATAACCCAACCGCAAAAGGTGGCGCGTAAGTTCATCTCCCCCAGCGGGGGCATAGCCCAAGCTGAATCGCTCTATAATCTCTTCAGAGAGTCGCCGTTTTTGCAGGTAGAGTTCGCCGGGGCTACCTTTGAGGCAATGGCGATAGAATCGTACTACTTCTTGATACAGAGCCAAATAGCGCTGTTTCTCTTTGGAGGTGTAGCTTTTTTCGGGCGAGTCCTCTATGTCTATCCCGTATTTTTGGGCGAGTTTGCGTAGGGCCTCTCCATAGGAAATGCCTTCTATTTCCATCACGAACCGAATAGCATCTCCTCCTTTACCACTGGCGAAGCATTTGAAAATCTGCTTGATGGGGCTGACTGCAAAGGAAGGCGTACGCTCTGGCTTGAAGGGAGAAAGGGCCCAGTAGTTAGCGCCGCGCTTTTTGAGGGGCAGATACTCGCTTATGACTTCTACGATGTCTGCCCGGCGGAGTACCTCATCTCTTAGCCAACTCACCCCAGGAAAAATACAGCCTTTCTCCTAAATTCGTGAAATGCTTCGGTATCTGTGGGTAGGGCTTTTGCTCTGGGCACAAAACCGCCCCCTCGTGCGCATCGGAAAACTCCAATATGGCGGTGGAGGGGATTGGTATGGTAACCGCACCGCCCTAACTAACCTCATTCAGTATGCCCGCACCCACGCCCCCATACCCCTCCAAACGCATGAAGAAGTAGTTAGACCTTCTGACCCCAACCTCTCCGAGTATGCTCTCTTGTATGCTTCGGGCCATGGAAACATAGAGTTCACCCCCGAGGAAGCCCAAAATCTGCGCAAATACCTCCTGCATGGGGGATTTTTGCTCTTAGATGATGACTATGGAATGCACTCCTACGCGAAAAAAGCCCTCCAGCAAATTCTACCCGAAGGGCAACTTCTCCCTGTGCCTACTAATCACCCGATATT
>JANWZJ010000050.1 GCA_025054525.1 Bacteroidia bacterium
TTCTGTATGCCGATCGGGTATGTGAATATGGAAAGATTCATGCTGGTGTGCCTTAAGGAAGAGATACCAAAGGGTAGCCGAGGTGATACCATCCACGTCATAATCAGATGTCACGTAGATGAGGTATTTATGCTTGAGTGCTTTTTGCAGGAGGTTGAGACCGCTGTCTATGTCGGGTAGGGAAAAAGGGGAAGGTAGGTTGGCTATGTTAGGTGAGAAATACTGATGGATTTGGGAAGGGGTGATGCCTCGGCGTTGCAGGGCGGCTTGGATAGGCTCAGGTATTTCCTCCGAACTGGAGAAAGGAGTGAAAGAAGAAGGGGGGTGCCAAGTATAAAGGACCCCTTTATAGCTCATAGGGAAGAAGGAGACGCGGCGCCGGGAGTACGAGAGGTGTAGCGGAAACCTATGACTAAAATATCATCTGTTTGTTCGGTACTACCTTTCCATTCGCGCAGACGCTGCTCTAATATGCGCTGCTGGCGTTCCATGGGCAGTTTATGGACTTCTTGGAGGATTTCGTAGAAGCGGCGACTGCCTAATCGTCGTCCATTCATTCCCTGTTGATCAGGATATCCGTCCGAAAAAAGGTAGAACATATCCCCAGGCTTAGAGTGAATATGGTGTGCTTGAAAGGTGATGTGGCCGAAGTACTCGGGATCATCAGCGATAGCTTTGGGAGTGTAGGAGATGTCATATTTGACACCATCCCGGAAATAAACGATGGGTCGTTTCGCACCCGCAGCGTACATATTTCCTGTTTCTAAGTCAACCTGAAGAAGAGCCATTTCTGCGCCATCCCGAATAGTCTCACCTTGGGCTTGCCGTTGGAGTTTTTCCCGTACCTGCACATCCACGACCTGCAAAATGGCAGCAAGGTCTGTAATGTGCATCTCATTGATGGCATAAGCGAGGGCACTACTCACTAAAACACTCATGAAGGCGCCGGGTACTCCATGTCCCGTGCAATCTACTGCTGCCAGATATACATAACGACCTGCCTGTTCTGCAAACCAGAAAAAGTCTCCACTTACTACGGCTTTTGGGAGGTAAAGGATGAAAGTCTCGGGAAGATAATACCTTATGATGTCCATGCCGGGCATAAGTGCCCGCTGGATGCGTCGAGCATATACAATACTATCCTCTAACTCTTTTTTTTGCTCAAGGATAGTCTTGTATAATGCGGCGTTCTCTAAAGAAATGGCAAGCTGACTCGTAAGTGTGCGAAGGGTATTCTGAATTTCCCGTTGATCTCGGAGATAGTCAGCGGCTTCTGTGCGTTGTAATACCACATGACCGAGTTCGCGAGCTCCTTGTTGAAGGCGGATGGGCTCTATAAAGATATTCTTCTCGGACTCTTCTAATAAAGCCTGCTCAATCGCCTGCTCTATCTCCTCCAGAAGCTGTTGCTTCTTCTCTTCGTCACCTTCTACGAATTCTACCTGGAGCTTTTTGCCGTAGCTACTTGAGGTATTGGCTCGGGCCTGAATGCGAATATCAAACTGGGGGTAATCTATGCGGACCTTGGCAGAAGCAAAACCGATAGTTTCAGCCAAGCTCTCAAAGTATCTTTCTATGAGGCGATTGACTTCGCGCTCGCCAGAGAGCTTTTGATTGAGGTTATTGATATCACGCAGAAGGCGCATATAGTAGTGCAGGCGAATTTTCTGAAGGTAAGCTTCGGCCGCTTCTTCCACGGTAAGCATGAGGTCGTCTTCGCGCCAGGGCTTCATCACATAGCGGTACAAACGGGCGTGATTGATAGCATTACGAACCGCGTCTAAGGTTGCCTGCCCCGTGAGCAAGATTTTGTATGCTTCGGGTAGCTTCTGGTGCGCAGCTATCAGAAATTCATCTCCCTTCATGCCGGGCATGAGCTGGTCTGAGATAATGACAGCTATTTCGTGCCCGTCCGTCCGTAGCTCATCTATGACCTCCAGCCCTTCTTCGCCTCCTTCTGCGACTTCACAATCAAACCGATCCCCCAAGCGGTTCAGAATCTGCTCCTGCAGACTATCTAAGATAATCTTCTCATCATCCACACATATAATGACAGGTCGCTTGGTAAACATATTTAGCCTTCCATCAGCCCGAGCTTCTTGAGTGCATTATTGACATAGTTAATCAGGTCCTCTTCGCGCCAAGGTTTGCGGATGTAAGCGTACAAATTGGCGTTTTGGAATGCATTCTCTACGGCTTCGGGGTCGGCTTGCCCGGTGAGCATGATAGTTACGGTTTCGGGGTATTTCTGGTGGAGCTCTATCAGGAAGGTATCCCCCTTGATGCGCGGCATGAGCCAGTCCGAAATAACCAGCACCATCTCATAGCCTTGGGAGACGAGGTCTTCTATTACTTCCCATGCCTCATCCACACTTTCCGCGATTTCATACTCAAACTTATCCCCGAAAGTAGCTCGGAGTTGTTCTTGGAGGCTATCTAAGACGATTTTCTCATCGTCTACGCAGAGGATGGCACGTTTTCGTTTCTTTTCACTCATAGGTTATCAAGTTGTTTGTTGGACAGGTTGCTTTTGTTCAGAAGCAGCCGCTTCAAAAGGCGTGCGAACCGGCACCCGCACATAAAAGGTAGTCTTGCCCGGTTCGCTCTCAAAGTAAATTTTCCCGCCGTGTTTCTCTACAATCTTGCGGGAAATGTCTAAGCCTAAGCCGGTACCTTCTCCAGGGGGCTTTGTAGTAAAGAAAGCTTCAAATATCTTGTGTTGAATCTCCTTGGGTATGCCTGGACCTGAGTCGGTAAAGCTGGAGATTATCTCATCCCCTTCCCGCCAAACCTTGATAGCCAGCGAACCTTTGCCTTGCATGGCTTGAATAGCATTCGCTACTATATTGGTCCATACTTGGGAGAGCTGATCAGGCACCCCTAAGATAGAAGGCAAGTCGGGCTCGTACTCTTTGGTTACTTCTATGCCGTATTTGAGTTGATTATGGTAGATGATAAGTACGGTATCAATCGTATCGGGTATCTTCATGTATTCGGGTCTATCTTCCGTACCTTTACGGACGTAGGTCTTGAGAGCATAGACGATTTTCTGCGTCTTGCTTACAGCAAGTTCTATATTATCCACGTTGAGCCGTAACTTCCCTATGTTGCCCACCATTTCTATGATAAATTGAGCTTTCGGATGCTTGAGAATAACGAGGAAAGGGTCTAAGTTATCAAAAAGCCCTACCTTGATGAGAGACTGGGCAATAGCCGAAGCATTAGGTACTTGATTTTGCTCCAGCCATTCCGAGATTTGGCGGCGGTATTGACGCTCTTCCCGAGAGGTGAGGGAGCCAGTGAAGCCTAAAGTGCGTTCTACCATCTGCTGAAATACAGAATACTGATCGCCAATCAGAGATAAAAGCTCCGGATACTGCTGCAAAGTTTGAGGGAGAGCTTTTGAGATATTAGAGGCAGCGGCACTAATAGCTCCGATAGGAGTATTGATTTCATGGGCTACTCCTGCAATCAGCTGACCCAAAGCAGCCATTTTCTCCGATTGAATAAGCTGCTCTTGCGTGTTTTTGAGGTCTTCATAGGCTTTTTCTAAATCTTTCTTAGCAGCAGCAAGCTGGGAATAGCTCTGCTGAAGCTCCGCTGTACGGGCACGTACGACTGCTTCCAGCTCTCGGTTACGGGCTTCTAAGCGAGCAGCATTCAGTCGGATAATCGCAAAGACTAAGAATATAGCTAATATTCCATAAAGAATATATGCCCATAGCGTCCGCCACCAGGGAGGGAGAACTTCAAACTGATATTTGGCAGAAGCCACAGGGATACCATAGGGAGTGAGTGCTTCTACTTCCATCGTATAATTTCCTTCTGATAGTTCGGCGAAGTTTATGGATGCGCCTGACTCCAGGTAGTTCCACTCTCGGGCCTGGTTGCCTTCTGAGAGACGATAGCGGAAAGAGGTGCGTCCTAAACCGCCATACGGGTCCAGCCATCCCACCCATAATCGGCCAGAAGCCAGCTGAATAGGAATGCGAGGTATTGCATTCTGAGGCTGCTCAGATAGCAGCTTCATCCCCTCCATGGAGTAGAAGCGTCCTCCCCACAGGAGGGAGTCCTCCCCTAAAATTGCGGCGCGTATGAGAGTGGGTGGCAGAAAGGCAGGCTTGAAAAGTAGCTCCCCTCCTATCAGTTCATCCTTGTAGGCAGCCCATACTCTCTTATCTGCCTCCAAACATAATACATCGGGTCTTCTTCCTAAGGCGTTAAGAGTGAAGGATTGATTGTCAGAGGCGGCAAATAGCGAGTATCCCTCCGAAGTTTTGCGTAAAGCTCGCAATCCTTCCCGTGTTCGCACTATAAGCTCCTCTCCACTTAGAGCGAGCATTTTATCTACTCGTTCCGAGCTGAAGAGCTGAGATAAATGAGGCTCTAACTCAAACTTACCAGAGGCTTCTCTATATACATATACGCCTTTACCACTCTGAGCTAAGATTCGTTCTTCCAGTTTTCCCACATAATAACTGGCTTTTTCCAGTCCGAGCTGCTCATCAGAGGCTTCGGTTTGACGATTGGGACGGTTGTAGCGCAGTACGCCTGTGGAAGTGCCTAACCAGAGGTATTCTCCTTCTTCTACTAAGCTCTGTACATCTCTTTCTACCAGAGGGGCGACTTCTTTCCAGCGCCCGCCTTCATACTGGAGTAGATAGAGCCCCCCTCTTCCGTAGACATATGCTTCCTTCTCTTGACTGCGAGAGGGCTGAATGCCTACGAAAGCACGCCCCGGGATGACAGGTACAGCCGCTCCCCCAGTCACATCATACAACCCCTGAGAACTGGCTACGAGGACACGACCCTGAAGTTGAAGTACACGCCAGCATTCACCCTTGATGCCTTCGATCTGGGTGATTTTGCTGTCAGAGAGGCGCATCCGAAAAACACCCCGCACCGTAGTGATATATATCTCTTTCTCCAGCGGCTGAATGTCTGTTATTTTTCCTTCTAATCCTTTCTGAGAGGCATATGTCCTCAAGGGTAGCCCACTCAATACCTGAGTAAGCCCCCTCCCATGCGAAACCCACGCATTGCCTGCCTGATCTACAAATGCAGCGTAAATATCATCATCCGGGAAGCCAGCGGAGTTATTCCATTTCTCTATGGTAACTCCCTGCTGGTCTATCACGAGAACGCCTCCGTTGAGCGTGCCGATGAGTAGATTTTTTCCTAAGCGGGCTACGCGATAAATGCGATTTTCTCTAAGGTAAGCTTCATCCTTCAGCTTCATGGGTATATAGTTAGCGCTGCCTACTTGAGCTTCGTAGATAGAGCCGTCATCGGAGAAAAGATAAACTTGTCCTTCTACTTCTACGATTCCTACGATGTATTTCTCATCAAAGAGTTTACCGCCAGGAAGAGGCTGGAATCCATTCGGCGTGAAGCGATGTAAGCCTCCACCTCCCTGTAGATTGACCCAGACCTCATCCTTGACTTTACCTGCGCCCGTGAGTAGAGTATTTTCGTTGAGCTTGAAGACACGGGGGGCTACGGCGAGCATAGAACCGTCTATATGCACCGCGGCACGAGCACCTGCCAAATAGATTTGATTCTCCTTATCTGCAAAAGCCCACTCTAAATCCCCTACTTCTTGCTGCTCTTTGGGGAGGTAACTTCTATAAGAGACATAGGCAAGTGAGCCGTTGGCTTCGGTGCGCATTTCCCCGAAGTCTCCACGGGCACCTACCCAGATACGATGATTGGGAGAGATGACCAGCGCCCGAATTAGACTCGGCGTAGGGTGGAACTGCCAGCGTTGTCCATCGTATTCCGTAACGCCTTGATTAGTGCCGATGTAAATAATACCCGTGGTGGGGTCCTGGGCGATTGTGCGCACCTGCGTATAGCTTCCATAGTCATCCTCGGTGAGAGTCCGCCATACAGGATGACTCTGTGCCCACAGCAGCCCTAGACTCAGTAGGATATACCTCCTCATCAAGGTGCAATATTACGAACTTTGTTCAGTTATCAAAGGTATGCTCGCTGAGCTCAGCATTCAGAATTTTGCCCTCCTGCGCACTGCCCAGCTTACGTGGGGTGGAGAACTCAACATTATCACGGGCGAGACAGGCGCAGGTAAATCCCTCCTTGTGGAAGCTTTGGGGATTCTTCTGGGGTATAAAGGTAGCTTTCCCCCTCTTCAAGAAAAAGCCGTTTTAGAAGCGACTTTTGAGCCAATACCTGAATCAGTCCAGACTCTATTAGAAGAACCCTCTTCTTCCCTCATACTGCGCTGCGAACTGCTTCCCAGCGGTAGAAAGCGATACTTCCTCAACGACAGCCCCACCTCCTCCCAGAATCTACGCCAAATTGCCTATTACTTAGTAGAAATCCATAGTCAGCACGAAACACAACAGCTTTTTCAGAGCAGTTTTCAGCGGGAACTATTAGACAGTTATGCTGATTTGAATGAGGAACTCAGAGCCTACCAGCAAAAATATCGGCGATGGATAGAGCTTAAGGAAAAAATAGAGGCATGGTATCGGCAGCGGGAATATGTAGAAGCCAGACAGCGAGAGTTAGAGGGGTATTTAGCGGAATTGTCTGCGGCTCGGCTTTCGGTAGAGGAATATGCTTTTTTAGAGCAGTGGATGCGGCGAATGGAACACCAGGCTCAGGCTATTCAGACCCTTTCGCAGTGGCAGCATCACCTGAGCGAATCCCCTCATGCGCCGCCTTCTATTCTTCGGGAAGCCATGCGCAGTTTGCAGCGCCTGCCTCTGGGGGAAATACCAGCGATAGTGCAGCTTTTGGAGCAAGCTCGCAGCCTCATCCAAGAAGCCTCCGCCCAGATAGAAATCCTTCTCAGCCAGTTCAACCCAGACCCTGCAGAAGCCGAGCGCAATCAACAGCGCTATGATCTCTACAATAGCCTGTTACTCAAATATCGGCTGCCTACTGTGGATGCTTTAGTAGGGCTATACCAGCAGTATAAAGATGAATATGAGCGGCTTTGTCAAGAGCGGGATTCTGCGGCGCCCCTGGAAAGCGAATATCAGAGTCTCACGCAGGAGCTTTTGGAGCGGGCTTACAAGTTAGAACTGGCTCGGATCGCAGCCGCGCAAACCTTAGCTGATCATGTGCAGGCATACTTCAGTGAACTGGCACTGGGTTATGCACACTTTCATATCGCTGTGGAGCGGCTGCGTTCTTCCGCCAGTGTGCTTGCATGGCAAGGGGAGCCAGTAGAGCTTACGCCTTATGGATTTTCCTCGGTTACTTTTTTGCTGCGTACGGCTCGGGATTACCCATTGGCTCCCTTATCTCAGGTCGCCTCGGGCGGTGAGCTTTCCCGTATCATGCTTGCGCTCAAAGCAGCTTTGGCTGAGAAGGTCCAAATGCCCACTTTAGTTTTGGATGAGATAGATACGGGGCTCAGTGGAGAAAGCGCAAGGCGCATGGGTGAATTCCTGGCTAAACTGGGGAAAAAGTTTCAGATTATTCTCATTACGCATCTACCCAGCATCGCTGCTCAGCGAGGCAAACATTTTCGCATCTGGAAGCAGGTAGCGCCTGATGGACACGTAGAGACACATATCAAGCCTCTTTCATTAGAAGAGCGGATTGAAGAAGTGGCGCATTTGTTGGGAGGGGAAGCTGCTGGAGAAGCCGCAATAGCCGCTGCTCGCGAGCTTTTAGCTTCGGCTTGTTAGACTTACCCAGGCTTCTCGTTCAGGTCCTGTAGATATCGCAGAGACTGGTACGGCAAGCTCCCTTTCTATCCAGCGAACGAATGTATAGAAAGCAGGGTCGCTTAGGCTTTGCCAGCCGGGAAAAGCAGTATAAGTGGGCTGACTATCCGTACCGCCTGTGCGCACCAGTACCTCCCTTAGTCCAATCAGCACATCGGCTTTGGTAAGAATAAGGGCAGAGACTCCATTAATCTGAATGGCATAACGCAGAGCAACTAAGTCTAACCATCCACAGCGGCGCAGTCTGCCTGTGGTAGAACCGCGTTCTTGTCCTTTTTCTTGTAGCCATGCCGCTAAATCTCCGTGTATCTCTGTGGGGAAAGGCCCCTCTCCCACCCGTGTAGTATAAACCTTTGATACACCGTATACCTTGCCAATCGCTTGGGGAGATACTTTCAGCCCTGCCAATACACCCGCTATCGTCGTATGAGAAGAAGTTACATAGGGATACGTCCCAGCAAATATGTCTAGCATCGTTCCTTGGGACCCCTCAGCCAAAATGCGTTCGTATCGGTAGAGACCAGAGGGCAAATCTACCTTGCGAAGGGAGCGTAAGAGCTGGATACCAGCCTGAAACTCTTCAGATAAAGGCGAGGGCGGGGAAAGATGAGAATAATGTTGGGCGTACAATCGGTGTAGATTCTCTACTTTTTCATAAAAGTCTTTTTCTTCTATCCAGTCAATCGGTATGCCTCGGCGGGCATAGCGATCTGCATAAGCAGGACCGATACCTCGGCGTGTAGTGCCTATTTTCTGGCTTGTCTCAGAGACTTCCTCCAGCCATTTGTGAATAGGCAAAATAAGGTGTGCTCCCGTACCGATCCAGAGTCTCTCTCGTAGATTTATGCCCAGACGGGTGAGTCCTTCAGCTTCTTTCCAGAGGACTTCGGGGTCTATGACAGCTCCATCTCCTATGATTAGGTCTATTTGCTCATGGAAAACACCCGATGGAATCTGGTGGAGTACGACTTTTTGCCCCTGGTGATAGAGTGTATGTCCTGCGTTAGGCCCGCCTTGGAAACGGGCTACAGCTTGATAGCCTTTGGCAAATTTATCTACTACTTTGCCTTTGCCCTCATCGCCCCACTGTAGCCCTAATACTGCGTCTATTTGAAGGGACACTTCAGCTCACTGCCTGAACGGCTTCTTGTAATGTCTCCTTGATAGTGAAAACAGTGTCCAGGCGAGTGATATGGAGTAAGTTGCGCACATTCACGGGCACAGCCGCCAGGATAAACTCACCTCCCATGGAGCGTGTGCGTGAGTAAAGGGTAATAAGTGAGCCTAAGCCAGAGCTGTTGACATTACGCACAGCCGAGAGGTCTAAGATAAAGTTCTTATGGCCACTGTCTAAAAGGCGGAGAATGAGGTCTTTGAAGTTCTGCTGAGTGCTGTCGCCCATGAGTGAACCCTCCAGATGAAATACAACGGCCTTGCCCATCGTTTCTTGCCTATACTGCATATTGAGGTCAGGGTTGAAGTTCATTTCGCTGCAAAGGTAAGGATAGAGGACGGTTAGGGCAAGGGTTCTGAGTACAAGAGGCATAGATAACCAGTTCATGCCTCTGGGGCTTCATAGCAAACATTCTGCTTACACTCTCGGTGATGAGGCTGACTTGTGGGTCGCAGAACTCATGGATGTGTCCACACTCTATACACACAATATGGTCGTGCTGGGCGCGGATGAGGGCTTTTTCATAGAGGGTGCGCTCCTCGCTGAAGGCATGTTTTCGGATGAGCCCACATTCTTCTAAGAGTTCCAGGGTATTATACACTGTGGCGCGACTGATGCGATGACCTTGAGTCTG
>JANWZJ010000051.1:0-8668 GCA_025054525.1 Bacteroidia bacterium
TGGCGCCCCAAACCCCTACCTAATCTACAAACCCCAGCTTTCCTCCTACTTGCGCTCTTGTCTGCTTGTGCCTCTATCAAGCCCCCTGATGGAGGGGAACCCGACCGCCAGCCCCCTCACCTCCTTCGCATAAAAGCCCGCTTCGTCCGAGGCTCATGGAAAATCACCCTTCGCTGGAATGAATATCTTTCTCCTGCTTCTTCGCTCACGCCTCCAGGTCTTTGGACTAATCCCTCTTTGCCTTTCCGTGCAAAAATAGCTGGTAAGAAAGTACGCATGCGCATAGATAGCGCACAAAAAGACAGACCTCTATTCTTATGGGGGGGACCAGGCATAAAGGACTTCACTGAGGGAAATTCCCTTCCTCCAACTTTATTGTTGCACACAGGTGATTCCCTCTGTACTCGTGATACCTTGAGCTTCCCAGCCCTCTCAAATAAATCTAATGCGCTTATATGGGCTGAGTTCCGAAAGGAATCTATCATTTTTCGCTTCTTGGTATGGGAGAATAAGGTATGCCCTTTGGGGCTGCCTCTGGGAGCGTATCATGCATGGTTTTGGCAGGATGAAGACCAAAACAATCGCTGGGATATTAGCGAAACGGTAGGGCTTTTAGAAACTACCTACGTCCATCCGCCAGATACGATCCTTTCAAGCGAATGGAGCGTATGGAAAGCAGATACTTTCCCACCGAAAGTGCCTTTACCCTCTCTCTGCGGGGTAGGAGAGGGTGTGTTTTTCTTCTCAGAGCCTATTTTTTTGCGAGGATATAAAGGTCAGGTTGAACCCCTGGGTGAGAGCGGAATCCGCATGACAGAAGGCAGTATTGCGGAAATAGCTGACTCGGCGGGCAACTCCATACGGTACGAGTTTCACGTGGCAGAGACAGATACTCGGGCCTATCGTCCGCGTCTATTATGGGTGGAGGAGGTGAATGCACGCACGCCAGTTCTCTATCTAAGAGCCACCGAGCCTCTCATGGAAGCCCGAGATACTTTCTGGATAGCTAAGGTTCAAGATACTTCTGGGGGGGCACTCCTTTGCATTCAGGGAGATGAAGCTTGGCTTTCTCCTTTGGGCTTCTCTAGCAAGGTAGCAGTGCAGCTTCGCACTCTCCGGGGGGAGACTCTTAGCATAACTATACCTACAAGTAAGTTTCTCTTGCGCTTGCCTCGGGATTCGGGGGTAGTAGTGTGGAGAGTTTATACAGCGTCGGGCTACCCCTTAGTAGTGGAGGCAGGAGATAGCGTTTGGCTTCCACCCGGTACATATCCTGCGCTGGGGCTTTCTGCCCGAGAGGCTTTCTGGCAGCCCATACGCATACAAGAGGGTGTGCCGTATCGCCAGGGCGCCCAAATAGTGTCTTACAGAACCTTCACTGTGGCACCTCATAAGTCAGAAGCCGATGCCAATAAACCTTAGCCCTGTGAGAAAAGCTATATCGTAAGTTTGCCCAGTATTCTTGTACAACCGATAGTGGAAAAGCATACCGATTTGCCGCTTCTTCGCTCCATGAGAGCGGGATTCGCCTCCATCCTTGTAGGATTCTATTAAGGTAGTGGTGAAGCTTAGGAGAGCTGCACCACACTGCAAAAGGCATAGAAAGCGGTATCAGTTTCCAAGCGATTTCTCCTAAGTCTATGCAGTATAAGTAGCGAGTTCTCCAACGCAAAGCTTCATCGCCTATAACTAGATGGGCACCTTTTCCCTCTTCGGAAGAGACTAAGGGCAGAGCAGGCAGCAGACCCCGCTGCATGCTCAGTCGCAGAAGTGCCACAGAGGAAAGAGAGCGCGTATCACACGCAATATATCGCCACTGATTGGGGGGATATTCACTCAGAAGTAATACACTTTTCACAGCGCCTTGGCTGGCTATGCCCCACTCCATGAGCCAAGCGCGTTTGTGCCGAGGTACGGCTGCTAAGGGAATCAGTGCTATTCCCGCATGGTCCTTTTGCCAGGCGCAGAGGACTGACTTAGGGTCCGGATAGAGCTCGTATGCTAAGCCTGCTTCTTGGAGCACTTTCTGATAAGGAAAGGCATTCAGAAAGTCAAAAAGTCGTATCCGCATCTACCGCCAAGCGTCTTACATAAAAATGCCCCGCAGGTATGCGCACGAGCCAAGAAAGCTGGGCTTCCTGGTGATAGAAGCGATGAGTTTCCGCCCATGGATAGCCTAAAAGGTAACATAGAATCACCCTGAGCAGTCCCCCATGACTCACGATAAGAAGACTACCTGTCTGATAAGAAGTGATGATTTGTGCCAAGCCTGTTGTGATTCTGTCTATGATTTCCTGCAGACTTTCGCCGTGGGGAGGTTTCCAGCCTGAGTCTCCAGCAGTCCAACGGCGCCGTTGCTCAGCTAAGAGCGGTTCGGCTTCTGAGCGAGCATAGCCTTCCCAACTTCCCCAATTTATCTCATGAAACTCTGGAAGGGTAAGCAGCGGAACGGAAGGAGCGCGGATGATTTCTGCAGTTTCTTGGGCTCTGGCTGCCGGACTACTTACCACTACCTGAAAGGGAATGGAGCTAAGCACAGCTTGCCAACGTTGAGCTTGTTTGCGTCCTTCCTCTGAGAGGGAGGGATTCCGGCTCTGACCTAAAAGATGCGTCCTATCTTCGGTGGCGGCATGCCTGAGGAAAAAATAGAACTGACACATTAGCTTACCGTTGCTGTATGGATGGGCCGGTACAAAGAATCACGCTCCTGAGGGACATATCCCGCTGAACGGATGAGTTCTTCTAATTCTTGTGTCGTCATAACAGGGTGTTGTTCTTCGGCACCGGCCATGCTGTATATCTTCGTGGTATCGTCTATCGTGCCATCCAGATCATCCACTCCGAACGATAAGCTAATTTGCGCAGTGTGTCGCCCTATCATGGGCCAGTAAGCCTTGAGATGCGGGATATTATGAAGATAGAGACGGCTTACTGCATAATTCTTGAGGTCTTCAATAATGGATACCTCACCTACATAAGAGAGTGCGTTATTCTCCTTGCGATATTTGAGGGGTATGAAGCAGTTAAAGCCCCCTGTTTGTGCTTGGAGCTCTCGCAAAAGGCGCATGTGGTGAATGCGATGTTCATATTTCTCTATGTGCCCGTAGAGCATGGTGGCATTAGAGGGTATGCCCAGTTCATGGGCAGTTCGGTGAATCTCCAGCCATTCTTCGGTGGAAGCCTTGGTAGCACATATTTGCTGGCGGATTTCAGGATGGAAGATTTCGGCGCCTCCCCCAGGCAAAGAGTCTAAACCCGCTTCTTTGAGGGCGGAAAGTCCCTCTCGATAGCTCATCCGAGAGCGCGCACACATTACTTTTAGTTCCACTGCTGTGAAGGCCTTCACATGGATGCCAGGGAGGATTCGCTTGATTCGGCGAATAATATCTGCATAATACTCTATGCCTCGCTTGGGATGGACGCCGCCTACGATATGCACCTCGGTAACTCCCTTTCCTACATAGGAGGCGGCAATAGATTCTATTTCATCGGGGGTATATTCCCAACCGCCCGGCTCCCCAGGCTTGCGTGCAAAAGAGCAAAAAGCACATTCATAGATGCAAATGTTAGTGGGTTCTATATGGAAGTTGCGGTTATAGTAGGCGATTTTGCCATGGAGGCGCTCTCTTACGATGGTAGCCAGAATGCCCAGTAGTCCTAAGTTACGAGAGTGGTATAGAAATAGCGCTTCTTCGTCTGTGAGGGGTTCGCCCGCTTCTACCTTATCCCAAATGACAATTTCCTGGGCGGTGAGGAAGGAGGGTTTTTGCATGCTTCAAACTAAAACAAAAAGGACGGAAGAGTTAGAGCTGTTTTTGCAGAGTTAGGCTGACCATGCGTCCCATGATGGGAGCCCAGATCAGGGCTGCATCAAACCCCGGAGCAAAAGGACGCTCAGCACCCAGTATAGGAGTAGGTTGGCGATAGTTAGTTAGATTCTCTATAGCAGTTTGTATTTCCCAGCCGTTTATTCTGCGGGTGAGCTGCAGGGTGAGAATGAGGTAAGCAGGCGTGTAGAGAGGTTCCTCCCGAATGGAAGGAAGCCGTTGAGTGCCCCAGCCGCTTATGATTATATCTCCTTGCCAGGAGTTAGAAGCGTTTTTCTGGGTGAGCCAGAGGACAGCTCGGTGCTGAGGTAAAAGCGGACGGACTTGATACCGGTTTTCTATGTGCCATTGAACTTTTTGCCACTTGTAGCTCAGAGAAGCCTGAAAGTTACCTTCTCCAATCAGCCTTATCTCGCTATGAAAAGCGAAGTAATGGGCGGGCCTTTGTGCGGATTGTACTGCTATGCGCCAGGGTTTTTCGGCGTTCCAGAGGAGGGGAGAGCGAAGGAAGCTGTAGAGCCCATCGGCTGTGATTCGCAGACCTCTGCGTCCCCAATAGAGTTCTCGTTGCCAGAAGGTGCCGGTGCTCCAACCTCGCTCTAAGGGCACCCAGGGCGAAGGAGGAAGCACCCAAACTCGGGTACTCTGCAAGAAGGGTAAGGTTTCCAACACAGGGTCTGGTACTCGCCAAAAGCGTCCTACCGCTAAGCGGAGCGTGCCTAAGGCAGGGGCGTTCCACCGCATTAGCAACCGAGGTACTATTTGCATACCCCAGTAGCTATGCCCATCTATGCGTATCCCACCCAATATCCACAGTGTAGGCTTGGGACGGAACTCTGCTTCGGCAATCAAACTGCCAACGATTTCTCGGCGGTCTCCATGCCATCTCAGGTTATGCCAAGTGGTCAGGCGCTCTTGCCATAGGGTAGCCTTAGTGCTTGCGCCTATCATGAAAACTACTCGCTTCTCTACCCAGGGATGTCTGTACATCACTTGCACCCAGCCGATGGGCTGCTGGGCGAAATAGGTATTGAAACCTGCAGTAAGTTCTTGACGCAGTATACGCACTTGCCCTAAGAGGCTTAGCCCTTTTCCTTCTGAGAGGACCCAGCCTTTCCGTAGACTGCTTTGCCCCCAACTCAGCCGCTGATAAAATCCCCATGCTTCTAAGCGAGGTATCTGCTCAGGAGAGCGAAAGGCTACTTCACCGCCCCAACGGTACTCATGAAGCCCTTCTATGTCTATCTCGGTCATCGCTCCGTCCTCTTCTCTGCGGTGGAGGCGAATCAATCCATGTCCGTGCCGATAGAGAGGAATATCTAAAAAGCCATCGTGATTGTGGTCTTGGAGGAAGGCGGTTTGGAAAGGCGTCCAGCCAGCAGAGCCCAGCAGAAGGAAGCGCCAAGGGGAACGAGTGGGCATTTCTCCCCTTCCCATGAGCCAGAACTCTCCTGTACTGCGCGCAAAGGTCTCTATACTTCCCGTCAGGGAGTCGCTACAACTTTGGGCTTCTTCGTAGCTCAAGGCTACTTGTCCGGCTGCTCCTTCATAGCCAGAGAAGACACTACCGATGCCTTTTGCCAGAGAGAGCTGGCGAACCCATAGGGTGGGGGTGAAGTGAAGAGCCCAAGGGCGATAGTGCCCCATTCCCAAGGGCTTTTGCTCATAGAGAAGTAGCGTATGATGTGGCTCCAGACCCATAAGGCGTACCTGTTTCAGTCCTATGATTCCATCGGTGAGGATAATATCTGTTTGGGCTGTGCTCTCAAAAGCCTCTGATACCACACAACAAGGGGCCCGATTGAGCTCGGCTTGACTCCAAGCCTCTTCGGCTTGTACCCCTTCTCGGGTTGCTTGAATAACTTGGGTTTCTATCTCTTTCTTGCGGGCTATGTCCCACACAATCGGCCCAGAGGGCAGACTATCTATTCGCAGACTATCTTGCCCAGCAGTAGAGACAAGCCATGCAGGGAAATGCGGTGGCGGAGGGAAAGTAAAGCGCCCAGCCGAATCAGTCTGGGTTAGAAAACCTATTCCCCCCCAACCTACCTTGCTTCCTGAAATAGGCTGCCCCCCCTCCAAAAGGTACCCCGTCAAAACCTGCAGAAATATCCAGGCCATGAGATTACGCAAAGTTAGAAGTTAGGCGGTGTTTATCTACCTGCCTATAAGCTGTGTGATAGGGGCTTCGCTCGGTGCTTAGGGCGCTATGCCACTATGCGAGAGAACCTTCAGCATGAGCGCATATTCTGACAGGGTAGATTCCTAAAAAATCAAAACCGCGGCTTTTTAGCAGAGTGATGGGGATACTTCTGCTTACTTTTTCAAGGCCTCCTGCTCCTGAACCTTCTGCCAATCCATATACTCCATAAGCTGGATGACTGTAGCGATGTATTTACACAGCTGGGAGTCCTCCACGCTGAAGCTATGAAGGGGCTCCCGCTCTAATCCCTTCTCTACCAGAACTAAAGTTACTTTATGTTGGGGAGGTGGAGGGCGCTTGATGAGATAAAGAATCATCGTACGCGCATGAGTGACTTCCTCGTGGAAGATATAATCGGGAAGTTCTATGATAGCGATGACAAAGAAGTTGAAGAGAAACCATTCACGCACGTACATGAAGCTTTTTCCGGCGAAGATACCTGCTGGCAGAATGAGTGCTACTTTCCCATTCCATTTTGCAAGCTGGATAGCTCTTTCTAAGAAAAGTACCTCAATCGGCACGGAGGGTTTTTTGCGATAGGCGGGCAGTTCTGGGAAAAGACTATCGGTGGTATCAGGCAGGGGTTCTCGGCTAAGAGTGAAGCGAGAGAGCACTTCGGGTTCGTCTACTCGGTAACCGCGTGCAGCGAATGGAGGATTTCCTATGACTAAGTCATACTCGCCCTGCCAAAAGCCATTTGGGTCTTGAATGGGGAGCAGGCCGTTTTGATGGTATAGACGAGGGGTGATGTCGTAGGGTGCGAGGTTTTGTCGGGCTTTTTCCAGGGCATTAGGGTCAATATCTATACCTGCTATGAGGGTGCCGCCTCGTCGCGCCGCCGCTTCCAGAAAAACCCCTTCGCCGCATGCAGGGTCTATGACTTTCCAATCGGGTTCATAACCCACCATTTCCAGCATCATGTCGGCTATTAAGGGGGGAGTCCAATACTGCCGCAGGCTTTTAGGACTTTTCTTACGCGACATAAGGTAGCAATATTTGAAGGAGTTTCAGTTGAGCGCCAGGATCTTGGGGATGGATAATAGCTATAGTGGGCTTATGCTTGGGGGGAGGTTTGGCTTTTTCTCCTAAGAGGACAGCCATCGCACTGGCTGCCTGCGGAAAAAGCCCCCGAGGCAGTTCCACGATAACATGCACTGTAAGCTCCTCTAAGAAAAGACGCTCGCGCACATGGCTATGAGCACTTCCCGAGAGAAAACTTATAGGCACTAAAATCCCCAATTTGCCCTCAGGTTTGAGCATTTTCAAAGCTGCCTTACAGCTATCTCAGGCTTCTCACGAACTGGCTTCATTCAGTAGGTAAGTAGAGAAAATAGGCTTGAACTCCTTCAGAGAACCCTCCCGCAGAGCCCCCAACTGCGAGAGAAATTCCGACATCAGCTCTTGCCTCCCAGGAAAGCGATAAAGTCGTAATCCAAATAGCTTCTCTACCCAACTCTTTCCCTCTTCGTCAGCTTCCCGGAGATATGTACCTAAGACTTGATATTCGCCCTCCACTTTTTGTGAAGAAGTCTTCAGAGGAATCCATCCTACTTGCCTACCCCTTAGTACTTCTTCGGCTTGGAAAATAAGGACCTCCATCATACCCAGCGCAACATCTAACCAGCCTTGACGCACCTCCCAAGAAGAGGAACGCATCGCTTCTTGATGAGCTTTCCCTACGCTTTCCCAATAAATCTGTGCGAGTTCTTCTTGTACTTTCTTCTGTGGAATAGGTATGAGAATTTGCCTGAGTTCGTTGAAGTCAATATGTACAGTCGTCACCCCACCCGAAGTCCAACGAAAGTATTGGCAGAGCCCTATCGTTGTGTTAAAGAAAATCATAAAATACTCAGGCATCAAATAGAGATTGTCGCCGTTTTCGGTGACAGGCTCAGGTCTAAGCCGAATACGCATGGTATGCTGAGAGACTACAGTTTCTTCTTTCCAGTTAGGAGGTATGACTGCGCACCGTCCAGCAGAACCCACTCCACTTTTATTCATGATCACATCCCCAGGGCATACTTGATAGCGGGGATGAGCCAGCCGTCCGCCCCTGGGGGTCCAGCTCAGTCCCCCAGAATCTCTCGTCCCTCCCCTGTGGCTGTACTCCCATATGTCAATCCTTCCGTGCCTTCTCGGAGAAACTCTCCTACTTGCCGAATAGGGAAAGGGCTTTTTCCTCCCATGATTACCTCGTACGCTTCCTCATGCCACCGAGGATTCCAAAAGTTGGGGTCTGAGCGCTTGTATAGCTCTTGTAAATCCAACTTCATAATTCGCGGCATTGCATCGGGGGAAATGCGAATGGGGGCAGACTTTATCTGTATCTCCTTTATTGCCACCGTGGTGTCTTTGTCCGCACCCGGCATTCCGAAGAATTTCTCTCCTAATTCAAGACCTGGGGGGAGAGGCGGTTTCCGCTTAGGCTTAGCTACAAGACAAAGATAATAATATATTCCCCAAAGGTGCAGAGTGAAAGTCGCTTTTATCTTTGTAGAAGATGAGGCTCTCCGAACTGAAAGAACTGGCCCAGCGGCACGGCCTTCAGGTAGATGAGGCGTTTTTGGCATTCCTGACGGAGGTGCTATCTCTGCGTGCTTCTACCGAAGAGACTATCCTCATCCATCTTAGAGAGAAT
>JANWZJ010000051.1:8678-8949 GCA_025054525.1 Bacteroidia bacterium
AAAGGGTTAGGGACACTTCGTCAGCGCTTCAAACTGGAGCGGGAGTTTCAAGCTCAACACTTTGCGCTTCTGCGAGAGGGCATGGAAAAGCGCTTTGAAGAGATGGATAAGCGCTTTGCCCTCATTCTTCAAATACTAAAAGAACACAGGGCTGATATTGAGAGGAGATTCACCGAGCAGAGAGCAGAGATGGACAAACGCTTCGTAGAGCAAAAGGAAGAGATAGATAGGCGCTTCACTGAGCAAAAAGCGGAGATGGATAGACGTTTTG
>JANWZJ010000052.1 GCA_025054525.1 Bacteroidia bacterium
TATGTAGTAATCATAGAGAATCTGCTCTCGCGTCAGCCCGCCAGGAAGACGCAGAGTTTTGACTTCGCTCATGGGACAAAGATAAAACTTGGCATTTAGGTGAGGGCGCCTATCCCCTTACACTGCAAACCGAAAATACACTACATCCCCATCCTGTACGACATACTCTTTGCCTTCTAATCGCATTTTACCTGCGTTTTTGGCTCCCTCTTCGCCGCCCTTGGCTACATAGTCCTCAAAGGCAATCACTTCTGCCCGAATAAATCCACGCTCCATATCCGAATGAATCTTGCCCGCAGCAGCAGGCGCCAAAGTACCCGCTCGCACAGTCCAAGCCCGCACCTCTTTTTCTCCTGCCGTGAAAAAGGTAATAAGTCCTAAAAGCCGATAGGCTTCTCGGATGAGGCGAGGTAGCAGCGGTTCTTCTAATCCGTACAGCGAAAGGAATTCCTTTTGCTCTTCGGGGCTCAGTCCTGCGATTTGGGCTTCTATTTGGACACATAGCGTGAGCGAAGGAACTCCTTCTTGTCGGGCTACCGCTTCCACTGCTTGACTCCAAGCATTTCCCTTAGGAAGGCTTTTCTCATCTACATTCGCTACATACATTATAGGCTTGAGTGTGAGAAAGTGAAAAGTCTGCAAGAATGCTCGCTCCTCGGGGGTTAGGGGAGTAAGCGTGCGTAGGTTTTGGCTTGCCGATAAATGTGCCTCGGCTCGCTGGATTACCTCTAACTGCTTCTTAGCTTCAGAAGAAGCGGCTAACTTGGCTTCTCGCTCTATACGAGGTAGCGTTCTGCTAAGTGTCTCTAAGTCTTTGAGCTGCAGCTCTAAGTCTATAATCTCCTTATCGCGAAGGGGGTCAGGCGAACCCTCTACATGTACTACATCCGGCGCCTCAAAGCATCGCAGTACGTGGAGAATCGCATCTACTTCCCGAATGTGGCTGAGAAACTGATTGCCCAGGCCCTGACCCGCATGCGCCCCCCGCACTAATCCCGCAATATCCACTACCGTCAGGGTAGTGGGGGTGATTTTTTGGGGGTTGACCAGACGGGCGAGGGCTTCTAAGCGAGAATCAGGTACGGGCACGATAGCCCGATTTGGCTCAATCGTACAGAAAGGATAATTAGCAGCCGCCGCTAGAGCCGTACCTGCCAGCGCATTGAAGAGAGAGGACTTTCCTACATTCGGTAAGCCCACTATGCCCACTTCCAGTCCCATGATACCTGCAAATTTGAAAGCATGCGCGCAGTGTATGGGCTTCTGACAGCAGGGCTCTTAGCGGGGATAGCTTACTTTTCGGGCTGGACGAAAGCAGAAGCGATAGGAATAGGGGTATTCGTTGTGATGGCGGTTTGGTGGATAACCGAAGCCGTGCCCTTCTATATCACGGCTTTGCTGCCGCTTTTGAGTATCCCCCTTTTAGAGAAGGTCAGCGCCATAAATGCTGCGGTATTATGGCAGAGTTATGGGAGTTCTGTGATAGGACTATTTTTAGGCTCATTCTGGCTGGCGAGAGCCGTGGAAAAACATGGAGTCGCTCTTTTTTTGCGCAATTGGGTGATAGGACGAGCTAAGGGAAAACCCGCCCTCATTATAGGGGGGCTGATGGGGGTATCAGCGTTACTTTCCGCTTTCTTGAATAACACAGCCGTAGCTGCACTGCTACTAACGGCGGTGCGCCAGCTTTTTCCGCCGGGTGTCTCTCGCTGGAGAGGCGGATTAGCGGTGGTATGGGCAGCTTCGTTGGGCGGTGTGCTTGTGCCGATAGGCTCCGCACCAAATGCAATTACGATTGAGCTATTGGAAAGCCATGGGTATAAAGTCTCTTTTCTACAGTGGATGTTCTACGGGGTGCCTGTGACGCTGGTGGGACTGGTAGGGGCTTATATTCTTTTACAATCAGGTGAGAAGCTTACTATCCTCTCGTCCCCTACCTCCGTCTCGGCTACCCTGCATGCCTCTGGCAAGGTAGTGATGGGGCTTTTGGGAGCTATGCTCATGGCATGGCTGCTACTCCCTGTGCCGCCCTGGGTAGTGGCACTGGTAGGTGCTATTTTTCTTTTTCTACCGATCTTACCTCAGGGCGCTCTCCTTACCTTAGAAGAGGGCAATCGCATTCCTTGGAGTATTCTCTGGCTTTTTGGGGGAGGGCTGGCACTGTCTCGGCTCATGGAGCTAACCGGGCTCTCCCGTCGTCTTACTGACTCTCTCGTACCGCTACTGGGGTATATCCCCCCCACTCTATGGCTGATGCTGATAGTAGGGGCCACCCTCTGGCTCACCGAACTCTTCTCCAATACCGCCTTATGCTCCTTAGCCCTGCCTATCTTCCTTCCCGTGCTGGAAAAGCTGCCTGTCTCTCCGTATCAGGCTATCTGGATAGGGATTGCTACTAGCATGGCTTTCATGCTACCTGTGGCTACTCCACCGAATGCCTTAGCCTACACCCTCGCCGAAATACCCCTTCCCTACATGCGCACCAGAGGTCTATGGCTCAATTTCTTCATGATGGGGTGGATATGGGGGCTCATTCTCTTGTATGACTTGAAGTAAAACGCCTCTCCTTGTCCGCTCTATTATCTAAATTTGAACTTATGGCACGGTACGATGCCCTTATCGTAGGGGCAGGTCCTTCGGGTTTAGTGAGCCTCAAGCATCTGAGAGAAGCTGGGCTTCAAGCCCTCGCCTTAGAAAAAAGACACGATGTAGGGGGCGTCTGGCTCTTAGAAGAAGCAGAAGGGCATTCCAGCGCTTACCATACCTTGGTTACCATTACCTCCAAAGCCTGCTCTCGCCTCTCAGACCATGACTTTCCCCAGGAGTGGCCTGACTATCTTCCTTGGTACTTAGTGCAGCGCTACTTTCGGACCTATGCGGAGAAGTTTGGGCTGCTGGAGCACATTCACTTTGGAGAAGAAGTGCGCCTCGCCCAAAAAGTAGGAGAAATCTGGAAGATAGAAACGATTTCGGGGAAAATCTATACGAGCCGTTATTTGATTGCGGCTTCGGGTCATCACTGGAAGCCGTTTTTGCCTTCTTATCCGGGTAGTTTCACGCGTGAGTGTTATCATGCGCATGCCTATAAGAGCCCCTCACAGCTTCAAGGCAAACGCGTATTGATTGTCGGCGTGGGCAACTCAGGGGCGGATATTGCAGTAGATGCGGCACGCGTAGCCGCTTCGGTAGAAATATCCTTGCGCAGAGGGTATCATATTATGCCGAAGTTTGGATGGCTGGGCGAACCGTCAGACCTCCTCTACAAAAAGTTAGTGGCGCCCTTGCCTCGCTTCCTCCGAGAGCCTATGGCGACCGCTACACTATACCTACTACGAGGCTCTATGCGCCGCTACGGCATGCCCAAACCCCAAGGCTCCCTCTTCTACACCCATCCCCTTGTCAATAGCGAACTCCTCTATCAGCTGCGCCATGGTAAAGTACGCATCCGTCCAAGCCTTCAGCGTTTAGAGGGATGTCGTGTGTATTTCACCGACGGAACTTGGGGTGAGTATGATACGCTTATCTGGGCCACAGGATATGAAGTAGCGTTCCCTTACTTAGACTCCTCCCTCGTCCCCACAGGAGATAAAGTGCGCAAACTCTATCTCCACCTCTTCTACTTAGACGAACCCACCCTTCTCTATATCGGTCTCATTCAGCCCAACGGCTGTCTGTGGAATTTAGCAGAAAAACAAGCGATGCTTGCAGCGCGTTATATCGTGGGCAGTTATCGCCTTCCCCCTTCGGCTCCAGAGGAGGCTAACGCATACTGGCAGCAGCATTCCAAGCGCTATGCCGATAGTCCTCGGCACCTCTGGGAGGTGGATTGGTATGAGTACGCAGGAAAGTTAGATCGCATTCTTCGCCGGCATCCTTTACCTGTCCATGCCTAAGGTACTCCTTACAGGGGCAGCAGGTGGCATCGGCAAAGCTACCACCCATCTCCTCCACCAAAAAGGTTACCACCTTATCCTCACCGACTATGATGAACGACTTCTCTCGCAGGCTTATCCCGAAGCCCACCCTTCTTGGAAGTTCCACGCCTTAGATGTAACGCGCTTAGAAGCCTGGGAAGAGACCCTTGCGCACTTCCCCGATATAGATGTACTTATCCAGCTTGCAGGAATAATGCAAGTAGGGTGGTTCGTAGAGTCTCCCGTATCCGACATAGAAAAACAGACAGCTATCAATCTCATGGGTTTAGCTTATGGCTGCTATGTCTATGGACGGCACTTCGCCAAACGCGGAGAAGGTCATATCATCAATCTGGCTTCTTTAGCAGGCATAGCCCCCATCCCTGGCATAACTGCCTATACCGCTACTAAGTTTGGTGTGAGGGGGTTGAGTTTGGCGTTGGATGCAGAACTGCGCCCCCGAGGTGTAGCCGTTACGGTGATCTGCCCAGGTCCTGTAGGTACCTCCATGATATGGAACGTCCTACATCGTCCCGAGAGTGCTTATGCCTTTTCTATGGGTGGTGTATTGGAGCCCGAGGCTGTAGCTAAGGCGATTGAGCGGGCTATCCGAAAACGCCCTAAAGAGATAACCCTGCCCCTTTACAAAAGCATAGCCGCTCGCATAGTTTCACTCTTTCCGGTTCTTCTTTCTTGGGCAGAATGGCTCATGCTCAAGGGCGCAGAACAGCGCCGAAGACACTATTGGGAGAAGGTACGAACTTCTATTTCTCCGTAGCTTTGAGAGATGCGCTGGCTTGTGGTAAGCGGAGGGCTATTAGGTGCGTTAGGGGTCATCGGGGCTACGCTGTACGCGCATGCGCGCCCTATCCCTGCCTTAGGACAAGCGGCTTATATGGCCCTTTTCCATGCCCCCGTGCTGCTCTGGCTGAGCCGAGAAACACCTTCTCTTCTCCTGACCTGGCTGAGTGCAGCCTTCTTGGGAGGTAATCTAATCTTCGTAGGAACGATTTATCTGCGGTATTTAGGGGGGGTGGAGAGTGCAACGAAGATAGCACCGGTAGGAGGGAGCTTAGTGATTATAGCGTGGTTGGGGCTGGTAGGGTGGGGGCTGTGGGGGAAATGAGAGGCGCTGAGTTTTTGGGGGTGGGAGGGGCGGCTGCCCTCAACCCGCCGCCTAATCCCTTGGCATCTACATGTCCTATTGGTTTGACTTGCGAGAGGAGTCGCCCTCGGCTCTTTACTTTATCCCTCCTGCAGTGAGCCATTTCCCATATCCCGCCAAGTAGGCCAGCCATTCACCCCACCAGTTTGGCAGAGCCGTGTCGCTCTGCGTGTGCCATGGTGTCCCTTCCCATCGCAGAACCTGCGCTTTCCCTCCAGCAGGCAGAGACACCACCTCCTTTCGTCCTACCGCCTGAAATACGAAGGGCATCGGTTTCTGTGCCGTCCAAGCCAGCGAGTCATAATGCCATAGGCTTCTTCCCCAGACAGGCACTCGGTAAGGATAGCCTATGGTCTCTAAGATGGAAGGAAGGATGTCTATGTGACTTCCTATACTGTCTCCTGCGGGCAACTTTCCTGTAGGAAGGTAGAAGCCGATGGGTACCCAAAAGGTTCGCACAGGGTGATAGGGCGCTTCCGAAGGACCAGTATGGTCCGCTGTGAATACAAAGAGCGTTCGGCGGAACCAGGGCGCTTTTTCCGCTCGCTCAAAAAAACTCCTTAATGCTCGGTCGGTGTATTGGATACATCGGTGAATGGGTAAGGTGCCTGGCAAGAAGCTATCTCGTAGCGAAGGGGGTATTGCATAAGGGTGATGGGAACTGAGCGTAAAGACCACGGCAAGAAAAGGCTGGGGCAAGGAGTCTATTTTGTCTGCACAGAACCGGAGAAAAGGCTCATCCCAGATACCCCAAGTACCATCATAATCTGCTTCGGGACGGGGATATTCTTTTCGGCCGATATAATACTGGAAGCCCGCTTGACGAGTATAGCTGTCCAAAAGCATCGTGCCATTATTGCCGCCATGGAAGAAAAGGGTCGTGTAGCCCCACTGGCTTAGCAGTTCGCCCAAGCTATACCGAATGCTGGTGATATAGGGTGTAAAAATAAGGGGTTCTTCGCTCCATGAGGGCATGCCAGAGAGAATGGCTGGAATGCCTTCTGCCGAGCGGGTATTCGTAGCGAAGCCCCAGCGGACAGCGTGTCCCTGGCTGAGCAGTTGTCGTAGGAAGGGGGCATAGCCTTGCTCTATGTACTCTTGGGAGAAGCTCTCCAGAATAAAGATTACCACGTTGTACTGAGGGGCAGGGCTTGGTGAGGCGGGAGGGACGTACCAACGGGGATAAGGAGAAATAGAAGGAGGAGCTTCTGGCCAAGGAGGCAAAGGGGGTTGCTCTATGCTTTTGAGAAGCATGAAGGTGGTATTCAGCACAAAGGGAGTGCAGGAGGGACAGCCTTCTATGGCGGCATCTATGGCGGAGAGGGGCTTCAGGCGCCAGCCGCCCCGCAGCCCTAATCCTAATATAATCCCGCTCAGCCCCCAGCCTACCCAGCGGGCTGGTCCCTGCACAGGACGAAGGCGGCTGAGTTTGCGGCCTCCCACCCAGACTCCCCCGGCCAGCAGTCCCCAGAAGAAAAACCCCGCTGTAAAGTCGCGGACATATTTGCTCAGGGCAGGTAAGCTATCTCGCCAGAAGCTCAGCATATGCAGCAGAGATAGGCCCGAGCGCTTAAGCGTGTAGCGGAAGTAGCCAATATCTATGACTTCTACAGCCAAAGCCATGAGCCCCGAGACGAGCCAGAGCCAGAAGGCTACTTTGCGCTGGCCAAGCAGCAGGGCTACCCACATCGGCAGCAGAAGCCAGCTTAGCGCTATCGTGTCAAAAAGCCAGCCTTTTAGCCAGAGTTCTGTCCAAGGGGGAGCACTCTCTAAGTACGCTTTATTCCATAGCAGGAATGCCAGCCTCGTAACCTGAAAAAAGGTGAAAAGGTAAAGCTGGTACGCCCAGCCTATGCGCCACATTCGGAGGGTTACCTACCCTTGGGCTGAAAATTTTGCTGTAGCGGCAAGCCTACCTCCCTCACGGAAAACTGAATATAGGGCTTGCCTACAGCGGCATGGCAGTTATTACAGTGCATGATAAGCTGGGTGAAACTCTGCTCAAAGGCTTTTTTATCCTGCTGGGCGATGGCTTTTTCTACAGCTTCTACGGGTTGGATGAGGTTAGTTTCCATCATGCGGCTGATGGGAATGCCTTCCTCGGAAATATTGAGTCGCTCTAACTGCTCGGCGGTTTCTTTGAGTTCTTCGGCATAGAAGGCGGCTAAGGACCAGTTTTGGGCATGCCCGGCTTGATAGAGCTTCGTGGCGAAGCGCTCATAGCTCGCCATGAAGGTAGAGAGCTCCACCGGCCGCTCAGCAATAATATGAGAGAGCCGTTCTACTTCTTGATGCAAGGCTTGATTCTCTCGGTGAAGGGCATATAAGCCTACTACCCCCCCAATCACTACTACCCCTAAGAGGGCTGTCAGCCATGCGCTGCGCTGCATGCAGGCAAAGATAGGAAGATAGACTCAGTCCAAACTGGAATTAAGAAAAGGGCAAGCAGCTCCTGCCGCTTGCTCTCGGTCTTAGGGTTTTCTACTTTTGGGTATCGGGTAGTTTTCTATCGGGCATCGTAAGCGTAGGTAGGCTCTTGAGCTCGGGCCGCTCGACCGCTCTCACTGGTTTGACTTCCAGCTCCTATACTTCGGGTCCTTTTACCTCACGCAGGCGAGAAGAGAAAATGCCATGTTCGGGACCTTTCCCGAAAAGTTCAGGGATGAGGTACTTCCCTTTCTCCTCTGGAGACTTCGCTACCTCGTCAGGCATCCAGAAGTGACGGGCATATACATCGTTGCGCACACCTGTAACCGTCCATGCTACCTTGACATTTGGCTTATCGGTGCGAATGACAAAGCGATTGTTTTGAATCTCCTCCTCCACTATCGCTTGGGCGAAGGTGCCTATGCAAGTTAGGCTGTAGTGGTAATCCCCGGGTCGGTTAGGCGCCTCAAAGTACGAGGGAAGCTGTACTACTGCCCATCCTGAGGCATCCGTAGTAACTACCCCTCGGTAAATGTTGCAGGGCTCAGGCCCTTCTGTTGTATAGTGGGCTAAAAACTTATTAGCAGGGTCCGGCGGGTGGTCTATGAAGAAAAGTTTGTTCCCCAAAGCGCCTATTCGTCCGTTAGCATATATAGCCCATGTATTGAGCATGGGATTGTTATTATTGGAAAGTGCGGGGTTGATTCCAAATAAGAAAGCAGCTGGTTCAGGATGATGGACAGCCCGCTTTTTGAGAGCGACTATGACCTGACGATATTCTTTTACCGACTCTTCTAAAAGGCTATGGTTTTTCGTCTATCTTGAACCACCCACCAGATCATACCCATAGTCCCGACTACTAATGCTACAAAGGCGCTGAAAAGAGCGATGTAAGGGGTCTAGAGCGCCTCTATTTGCCGTTCTAGGCCTTCTATCTGCTTTTCCAGAGCCTCTATGCGGGCCTCTAAGCGAATGAGTCTATATTGGTCTGCTAAGGTGAAAGGCACAGGGGTATTTTCTGGGGTTTGAGCCTGAAGCAAAACTATCAGAAAAAGGTATGCTCGCACCACTAAGCCAAGATAAGGAAAATCTTTTATTGCTTAGGCAGGGCGATGCCGGCTTCTTCTAAGAGAGCGGCTAAGTCAGGGTTAGTGAGGGCACGCTTTTTGAGGATGGAGACGAGTCTGCGGTGTTCTTCTACTGAGTCTTCTAGGGGTCGTATAGTTTTTCGTCTATCTTGAACCACCCACCAGAGCATACC
>JANWZJ010000053.1 GCA_025054525.1 Bacteroidia bacterium
ACCTGTATTGGGAAAGTGGCGATAGGTACGCAGCGCCGCCCCATCAATAAACGCATGGGAAAGCGCACTGAGTACTTCTTCTTTGCCGCCACCTAATAGGTAAGCTGCTACTCCCGCAGACGCCACTTTCACAAAATGCACATGGTCAAAGCCCCTGCGATTGAGGCTCACTTCCAAAGCCAACACTCCCTGAATCTCATACGCCTTAATCATGGCTGTGAGGATGTCCCGTACCTGGTAGAGAGGTTCGCCTCGCAGACGGCGGCGCTGATTCATGTAATCCATCGTCGCTAAAATGGCGCCCAGGTTATCAGAGGGGTGTCCCCATTCTTTAGCCAACCAGGTGTCGTTATAGTCCAGCCAGCGAATCAGGGCAGTAATCGCAAAAGCTCCTTGTACTGGGTCTAAAACATGCGCAGTTCCCGGCACGCGTACCCCTCCAGGCACAATAGTACCAGGGACAATAGGTCCAATTAGCTTTGTGCATTCTGGCTTTTCTAATGCCATGAACGCACAAGCTAAGGAGTCCATGAGGGCTAAGCGTGCGGTATCGTACGCTTCCTGACTTGAAATAGGGCGTGCCGTGATGTAATCGGCTATTTCTTCCAGAACGCTATCATACTGGCTCATAGGCGCAAACCCCGATGCCCCCGATACAATACCCGCGGACGATAGAGACGATTTTCGCGATGTTGCTCTATGATATGGGCCATCAGCCCGGAGCTCCGAGCCGCAAAGAAAATCGGCGTGTATAGCTCTATCGGTATGTCCAGCAGATAATACACAGGGGCTGCATAGTAATCTAAGTTAGGATAAAGCCCTTTTTCGGTGCGCATGATGTCTTCGCCTTTTTGGCACATATCGGCATAGATTTGGCCTTTGCTGCGGGCGCGGATAAGCTCATGGAGTACTTCTTTGAGGAGGGCAGCCCGAGGGTCCATTCGGCGCATATACACCCGATGCCCAAACCCCATGATTCTTTCCTTCTTGGCGAGTTTATCCCGCATGAGCTTCTCTAACCCAGGGACATCTTTAGCCTCTAAGAGCATGTACATGACGGCTTCGTTTGCGCCGCCATGGAGGGGGCCTTTGAGGGAAGCGACAGCGCTGGTAAGCGCCCCGTATGCATCCGCCAAAGTAGAAGCCACTACCCGCGCCGCAAAGGTAGAGTTAGGTAGTTCATGTTCGCTGTACGCAATAAGACTCTGCTCAAAAGCCCGAACTTCGGCAGGAAGCACATCCCTTCGCACAATAACTCGGAGGAAATTTTCAGCATAACTGTATTTAGGAGAGAAGTCTTCGGGCTTTCGGCCTTGAGCGATGTGGGTTAGATTCGCTACGATTTGGGAGACCTGTCCAATAATGCGAGGGGCTCGGACATGTTCGGAGTTGGGGTCTACGGAGTTAGCTTCGGGGTCAAACGCCGCTAAGGCCGATACCGCGGTGCGTAGCCGATCCATCGCATGCATGGAGGCAGGCAGCTTTTGTAGGATTTCATATACAGCAGATGGCACGGGCGAACTCACCATAGCTTTTTCCAGCTCGGCCTTGCGAGCAGCATCAGGGAGTTTCTCATCCAAAAGAAGTCCCACTACATCTGCGAAGCTGGCCTTGCGGATAAGCTCCAGTAGATTATACCCCCGAATCACTATCTCTTCCTGCTCCGTATCTAAAAAGGATATTTTCGTTTCTGCGGCAATAACGCCTTCTAATCCCGGGCTATAGGTATTTTCCTTCATGCGCAAACAAAGGTAAGCAAAAAGCTATGGCTCACCCGAAGTTCCACTGGCGAGCAAAACGCTTGAATATGTAGAGATTCCAGAGAAGTTTGCGATGATTGGCCTTGCGGTTTTGGTGGCTATGCCAGAGATTTTGAAGGACTTCTCGGCGAAACCATGGATCAGGTCGCAGAAGCTCGGCTTCAATAGGGACTTTGAGGTCTTCGCGCAGCCAGCGTGGCAAAGGAATTCCAAAGCCCTTCTTAGGGCGATGCAAAATAGCTTCGGGTAGTCTTCCTGTCATCAAACGCTTGAGGAGATATTTCGTCTGACCCCCTCGGCGGCGATAAGGGAGAGGTAGGCTCGCTAAAAATTCCACTACATGCTTATCTAACAGCGGTGCCCGCACTTCTAAGGCATGATACATGCTGGCTCGGTCCACTTTGACTAAGATGTCGTCTTGCAGGTAGGTTTTGTAGTAAAGAAAGCTACTGAGGGCGAACAGGTCTGCATCAGCAGGCGCACGCTGTAAATAAGGGGTGAGAATAGTTGGCAGAATGCCTTGGGAATGCCGGGCAACTTCAGGTTGTAGAAGATGAGGAAGCTCCTCAGGTAGAAAAGAAGCTAACCATCGTGTATGCATCTCTGTGGTACTTCCAGTAAAACCTCGTAGAAATTGCCGAACTTTGAAATCTAAAGCGATATTATCATCACTGGGTGGAAGGATTTTCGTGGCACTTGTTAAGGTCAGTTGTACCATCCACCGGGGCCACCATCGGAACCAGGGAGCGTATCGCTCAGCGATAAAAGTGGGATACCCTGCTTGTAGTTCATCCCCGCCATCTCCCCCCAGTGCTACGATTACTTTTTTGCGAGCTACTTGGCAAAGAAAGTAGGTAGGCAAAATAGAAGCATCGGCAAAAGGTTCGTCCATCCGAGCAAAGACTTCATCTACCAGTTGCAGGGCCCTCTCAGGAGTAAGTATCTCCATGTAATGGTCTGTTTTGAGGAGTTTAGCTACTTGGAGGGCATAGTCGCTCTCATCATAAGACTTTTCCGTGAAGCCAATAGAGAAGGTGAGAATGGGGGATTCACTGATTTGGCTGGCGTACCAAGCCACCGTAGAACTATCTATACCTCCGCTGAGAAATACCCCCACTGGTACATCTGCTACCATGCGCAGCCTTACGGCTTCTCGTAAGAGATTATCCAGGCGTTCGGTAGCTTGGGATAGAGCGGGAGCTTCTGCGCGTGGAAAAGGAGGATGCCAGTAAGCCTCTACTTTGATAAGTTGATTTCGTTCCACCACGAGGAAATGCCCCCCTTCTAACTTGAAGATGCCTTCACTGATAGAGAGGGGAGTAGGTACATAATCCAGCACCAGATAAGCATGCAGAGCAGATAATGAAAGCTCGCGTGGAAGGTCAGGATGTTCCCATAGCGCTTTGATTTCTGAGGCGAAGGCAAAAAGGCCGGGGCGGAAGGTATAGTAAAGCGGTTTCTTACCCATGGGGTCTCTGGCGAGTAAGAATCTCTGCTTTATGCGGTCATAAATCGCGAAGGCAAACATGCCCCTTAGCTTCTGCAGGCAGGCTTCTCCCCAGCAGCTATATGCGTATAGTAGGACTTCCGTATCCGAAGTAGTGCGAAAGGTATATCCTTGTTTTTCCAGTTCTACTCGTAGCTCAGCGAAGTTGTATATCTCACCGTTGAAGACGATGACATACCGGCCATCTGCAGAATGAAAAGGCTGATGGCTTCGGGGGTCTAAGTCTAAGATACTTAGACGCGCATGGACTAACACAACCTCTCCTTCTCCCCAAGTGCCCTGGTAGTCAGGTCCGCGGTGTCGGAGGGTAGCAATCATCTTGCGTCCTACCTCTTCTCCCCCTCTGCCCCAAAATCCCGCTATGCCACACATATTTATGAAGGATTAGGCAGAGGCGTTTCAAAGTTGAGTTTATCCCGAGTCTGTACTAAGGGGCGGTCAGCCGCTTCGTAGTAGACCCGAATGAGCAGCTCAGCTATGATGCCGTTCAGTAGAAGGACCACACCTACACTGATAAATAAAGCTGTGAAAATAGGCAGGGGAGTTTGAACGAGGTCTTTTTGGCCCGTGAGCTTATAGTAAATGGCTAAGCCCATAGAGAAGACGCCCAACAGGATAGAGACCAGCCCCACCCCCCCAAAGAACTGCATGGGTCGTTGTATATACCTGTCCAAGAATATAATTAGCAGAAGGTCTAGCAATACCGAGATAATCCGAGAGAAGCCGTAATGGCTTTTGCCATACTTACGAGGTTGGTAGGAAACAGGGATTTCGGTGATGCGACCGCCTTCCCACTTGGCGTAGATGGGTATGAATCGGTGCATGCGTCCATAAAGCCGTACAGAGGAGATAACTTCTCGCCGATAGGCTTTGAGCGTACAGCCATAATCATGCAGATGCACACCCGATAGCCGACTGATGAGCATGTTTGCAGTCATGGAGGGTAGTCTGCGAGTGAACCATTGATTTTGCCAACGATTTTGGCGCCAGCCACTTACTACATCGTATCCTTCTCTTAGCTTATCCAGAAGGCGAGGGATATCCGCAGGGTCATTTTCTAAATCCGAGTCCATCAGAACTACTATTTCTCCTCGAGCATGCTGTATGCCTGTTTGCAGGGCTGAGGTCTGTCCATAGTTGCGCCGTAGTAGAATCACCTTTATCCAAGGATATTCTTCGGCGAGCTGGCGCAGTACCTTCGGCGAGCTGTCCCGAGAACCATCATCCACGAAAATCACTTCATACTTGAGTTGTAAAGATGCAAGCGTGGCATGTAGCCTTTCCACTAGCTCGGGTAGGCTTTGAGCTTCGTTATAAACAGGAATCACTACAGACAAATCCATCCTCAATCAGGCAAAGGGGCTTTGAGGTACAAAGGTACATCATCTCGCTCCTGTAGGAGCTTAAGGCGGCGAGAAGCTGCTTCGGATTTACCCATTCGCTTCTCTAAGAGGGCGGCTTCTCGCGTCAGCCTTGCCCAGACCGGTGCAGGCAGGCGAGGGAGCTTCGCCAGGAGCGTGTCCATCCGTTCAAAGGCGCTTTGTGCCGCAGCATAGTTCTTTTCTTCTCGGTAGGTCATGCCCACTAATGCATAGGCTTGAGCAGCTTCGGCACTGGGGTATCGGTCATATACTAAATGACAGGGGGGCATATGACAGGACTCCTCATATTTATTCAGCCAAGCTAACGCATGTTCCCGAGCCTCCATGTATCTGCCAAGTACATAGAGGGCTTCACACCACATGCGGCGAAAGAGTGGATTCTCAGGAAATTTTGTACTGAGCTTGCGTAGCCAATACTCCGCTTTTTCAGGGATTTTAGCTTGATAGAGGTAAATATAACCTAAAAAATACATCGCCTCAAAACGCGTGTAGTTGAGAGAATCATTAGCGCATCGTTCTAATCGCTCTAATCCCTGGCTTTCATTTCCTTCAGGAAAGAAAGCTAAAATGGGACGCATGATAGCATAGTTGCGGTAGAAGTAGGCGATGTAGTATTCGTAAAGTCCTAACTCTAATTGCATCTCTGGGTAGAGATGGGCATATTTTCGTATGCCTTCCAAGAGGCTTAGGAGCTCTCGGGCTTTCCAAACTGAAGCGATGAGTTTGCCTCTTACATAGAGCCTGCGCACCTCTAATGCTCTATTAGCAAAGCCTATGAAGTATTTCTCTAAGGGTTGGGTATAGCAGCAATCCAACAGAGAGTCGGTGATATAGAGGGCTCTTTCCCAGAAACTGTCAAACCATGTAGTAGCGGGGTCTATTTCTATGCGCCAAGAATAACTGAGTGCGCGCAGGTAAGCCGTACCTGCATAGGGACCAAAGGTAGAGTCTAAGGCTTTGAAGAGTAAATCTGCTCCGTGGAAGTCCATCGCATACATGCGACTCAGGGCGCGCAGTGCTATAGAGCGATAGTTAGGCTGATATGCTAAGGGCTGCCCTTCCCCTACGAGGAAGCAGGTGCACAGCGCGGCGTATGCTGCATGTCTAAGGGATCCCATTTGAGTAAGCGCTCATCGGGACATAAGCGAAGGTATATAGAGAAAAACACGATCGTTATGAGAAGCAAGATGCCCCCCACCAGTAGTTGCCAGCGGCGAAACCGAATGCGCAGTTCTATGATCTCGCGCTCCAGTTCTTCTTGTCGGGCTATGTTACGGAAGGTGATTTTGAGCCGCTCCCATACTTGTTCTCCTTTCACTACATAATCATAAGCACCATAAGTAAAGGTATCTACGGCGGTTTGGACATCTTCCTGACCCGAAAGCATAATGACATAAGGGGGTTTTTCGGGGTTTTCGTGCTTGCGAATCGCTTTGAGAAAAGCAATTCCTGTTTTTCCGCCAATGTGATAGTCTAAAAGGATGTATCGGGGTTTCTTAGGAGCAGAGTGAAAGGCTTCTATTGCAGAGTCCACAGAGCTGAAGTATTGGAGGTCAAACTTGTCTTTGTAGCGCTGCTGGATGAGTTCGCTCCAGAGAGGGTCGTCTTCTATTAGCCAGAGAGAAGGTTTCACAGGGGCAAAGATACTCTGGATATATTTGCCGTGCATGAGTAAAGGCAAACCCCTGCTGATTGTAGAGTCGCCTACGAAGGCACGCACTATCCAGCGGCTCTTAGGAGATAAATATGCGGTGGCTGCTTCCGAGGGGCATGTGCGCGACCTTCCCGAAAAAGGCATGGGCATTTCCATCCAAAAGACCGAAGAACACTATCACTTTTCTCCTGAATATACGCTTCTTCCTAAGAAATCCGATGTAATTCGTCGGATTCAGCAGGAGGTATCGCGGGCGAAGCAAGTCTATCTCGCCACTGATGAAGACCGGGAAGGCGAAGCGATTGCCTGGCACTTATGTAAGGTTTTAGGGTTAGATGCAGGTACGCCTTTGAGGATTACTTTTCATGAGATAACGAAGCGCGCATTAGAAGCGGCGCTGCGCAGCCCTCGCCCGATTAACATGCACTTAGTGGAAGCTCAACAGGCTCGGCGCATCTTAGATAGAATAGTGGGATATAGCCTTTCGCCGCTTTTATGGCAGACCTTCGTTCGGAGGGGTAAAGGCACACCAGTCCTCTCCGCAGGTAGAGTACAGTCTGTAGCCCTGCGACTCGTGGTAGAGCGCGAACGGAGTATTCTTGCCTTTCAACCCACTTTCACCATAGAAGGAGAACTGCTCTTAGAGGCTCAATCCGAAATCTACGCCAGACTCCTAAAGCCTGCGTTTAGTTCGCTGGAGGAGGCGCAACAAGTGCTTCAGCTTCTGAAGGAGAAGCATCTCCGGATTAGCGACCTGCGCAAGAAAACCCGTCGCCGAAACCCGCCAGCCCCTTTCACTACCTCTTCTCTTCAGCAGGAAGCCTATCAGCGTTTAGGATATTCCTTATCTCAGACGATGCGCATCGCCCAGAATCTCTACGAGAAAGGACATATCACCTACATGCGTACAGACTCGCTACACATAGCCCCCGAGGCATTAGAGGCTATTCATTCAGTGATTCGGGAGAAGTTTGGGGCGGAGTTCGTCAGTGCTCGGGTCTGGGAACAGAAGGAAAAAGCCGTGCGTGCCCAGGAAGCGCATGAAGCGATTCGCCCTACTCATCCTGAAGTAGAAGAAGCAGGGGATACACCGCAGGAGCGCAAACTATACGGCTTGATTTGGCGTCGGGCTGTAGCCAGTCAGATGCCTGAAGCCCTCTATGAAGAAACTACCCTTACCTTAGAGCCTGAGCCTTCCCTGCCCCAATCAGTACTCTTTGAGGCGAAGGGGGTGATTCTGGTGCGTCCGGGGTATCTTTTGCTCTATGGAAAATCCGAAGAAGAAGCCCTTTCTGAACTTCCACCCGTGCGGGTAGGGGAGACTTTGGCGTGGAGGCAGTTGCGGCTATGGGAAAAATACGCTTCTCCCCCAAGTCGGTATTCCGAAGGCGCGCTTGTGAAAGAGTTAGAAGAGAGAGGAATAGGCAGACCTTCCACTTATGCCCCTACGATTGAGACGCTTATTCAGCGCAAATATGTGCAGAGGGCTGAGGCGCGCATACCCCGTCCTTCTTACCGGGAGGTCCTTCTCCATCCCGATGGCAGAATTGAGATGGAGACACACAATCCCCCTCCCGAAATAGAACGCAAAAAGCTCGTCCCTACGCCTTTAGGCATTCAGGTGACAGATTTCTTAGTGGCTAACTTCCCTGATATTTTGGACTACGATTTCACCGCCAAAGTAGAGCAAGAGTTAGACCTGATTGCAGCCGAGTCTTTAGACTGGCAGAAAATGCTCTCAGCTTTTTATGTTCATTTCAGCGACGAACTACTGCAAGCGCGAGAGCGCCGGGTTTCTTCTCGGAAGATAGGGGAGGACCCTGAGACGGGGGAGACTGTTTTCCTTCACTGGAATGCTGGGGGTTATTATGTAGCCCGAGGGACGAAAGACTCGCCTTCCTATCGCACAGTAGGACTTCCTGCCCATTTCGTTCCTGACCGTCTCACTCCGCAGGAAGCACTGTTTCTCCTATCTCTCCCTAAGGAAGTGGGAGCATACGAGGGCAAGCCTGTATGGTTGCGTTTGGGTCCTCACGGATTCTATCTGCATCACGAAGGGAAAAACTATGCCTTGCCTCCTCATATCATGCCGATGACCCTTACATCGCAGCAGGCAGCGGAAGTGCTCGCGCAGAAGCAGGAGCATGTTTCGGCTTCTTTTCGTGCGCCGCTTTTAGCTTTTCCTGAGGCGCAGATAGAAGTCAGGC
>JANWZJ010000054.1 GCA_025054525.1 Bacteroidia bacterium
CATAGCCTGACTCATAAGAATACTCCGCCAATACGACAGTGCCTTCGGCGATGGCTAACACGGGAGCTCCCGCTGGTGAGGTAATATCTATTCCCCAATGTCCTTTGGCTGGCTGAATGCGACGAGAGACATTCCCTTCTAAGGGAAGGATATATTCGCCCGAATGCACTGTGGAAAGTAAGGGGATTCCCAAGCTCGTTCCTGTTTCTTCGCGCATGACCTGAGAAAGCGTGCGCAACTCTTCAATCATAAGCGTATATTGCGTCATCTTCTGCTCTAACTGCCGGGCTCGCTGAATAAGTTCAGTGTATTTCTCTCGGAAGGCTCGGGTGGGGTAACCGGGTATCGTGTAGCGCAAGGGGGTGTATGCAAAAACGCTCCATATCCCGACTAAGATTGCCATAAGCAGGAGCAGCCATCCCCATACAGGCAGGCGGAGTTCTCTGCGCCATGAACCGCTATCTTCTATCCACAGCAGACGATATTTGTGGAGAAAGAGCTGGAGGCCTCGGGAGTTTGCCATGCCGCAAAGCTATGGGGAGAAATCCTTACCTTTGAGAAAGCACGCATGAGAGCAAGGTGGGGAGTGTTTTTGGGACTGATGGGGGTCATAGGCTGTAGTGCAGAACGGAATACTGCTATTTCCCGTACGTGGCACACTTTTGTCTCCTACTTCAATGGCTACTATCACGCCAATCAGCGCTTCAAACTGGCCCAGCGCGAAATAGAACTCCAAACCCCCGAACCTACCGAAGGGTGGACTCCGGTTTTTCCCTTGGTAGACCCCAACTATGCCCGCAGCCAGTATAATCGCTTAGAAGAAGCCACTAAAAAATGTGAAGTCATTATTTTTCGCCACAAAAATGGGAGGTACATAGATGATAGCCGTACCTTGATTGGGCAGGCGTGGCTCCTGCGCAGCAATCTCTCTAACGCTGAGATGAACTTCAACTATGTGCTTAATGCTTTTCCAGAGACGCCGCTTCGTCCTTGGATTTACTGGTGGCAGGCGTATGCCGCCCTTCATGATGAGAATCCCTACCGAGCAGAGACACAGCTCTTGGAAGCGCTCAAGTTACCCGAGTCGCAGCTCAAAAGAGTAAGGCCTTACATAGAAGTTTTGTTGGCTCAGGTTTGGGCGGGGAAAGAGGAGCAGCGAGGACAAGCGATTAAGTTCTTGGCACGCAGCGCAAAGAAGTTAGATACGCGTTTGCGACGAGCTCGGGCTTACTATTTGCTGGGGCAGTTATATGAAGCCCAGAACGACCTAAGCCAGGCCTATCGGGCTTTTCGGAAAGCCGCCCGACTCAATCCCACAAATGCTCTGAGTTTCAAGGCTCACTTTCAGCTAAGTATGTTGGGGAGGGGATCAGAGGCGGACCTCATCCGAAAGCTGGAGCGCATGGCGAAAAGCACCCGTTATGAAGATTACCGAGACCAGATTTATTATCGGATTGCCCAGCTTTACCACAAGCAAGGCCAGTATAAAGCGGCTCTGGAAGCCTACAAAAAAGCCGGAAGTAGCGGAAACTCGTCTGCGCGGGCTCTCGCGCATTATGAGGCAGGGAACTTATATTTCTTGCAGTTTCAAGATTTAGCGGCCGCTCAGCGGCATTATGATACGGCGGCTACGCTTATCTCTGCGAAGCATCCGCAAGCAGCGGAGATTAAGACGCTCCAAGCCCGTTTCAAAGAGTATGCCTTGCTCCGAGATAAAGTGCATCGCAGCGATAGTATGCTAAAGTTGGCGGATTTACCCCCGGAGCAGCGCGAGCGAATCGTAGAAGCGTACATTCATAGCGAGATTTCGCGGCGGGCCGCCGAAAAGGCGCGTCAGCAAAGTTTATCTTCCGCTTCTCCTACTCCTGCTTCCTCTCTTCTTTCTATGGGTAGCCCTGGGCGGGGTAGCGGGTTTTATTTTGATAATCCCATTCAAGTAGCCAATGGCAAGGAAGAGTTTAGACGATTGTGGGGGGAGCGGGCAGATGAGGACCACTGGCGGCGCAGCCAGAAAAGTTCCATGACCACTGCCCAGGGAAGAGAAAATGACACCCAGTCTCAGGCTCCTGACTCGCTTCGGATAGACTGGCCAGACGACCCTGCTCAACTCACCCCAAGCCGCCTACAAGCTCTGAAAAAGCGATTACTCGCTACCATACCCGAGACCCCTTCCCAACGCAAAGCTGTGGAAGATACCTTAGTAGCGTCTGCTTTGAGCCTGGCGCAGCTTTATGTAGAGGCTTTTGGGAAGAAAGACTCGGCCATAGCTATCTATCGATGGCTGCTCCAGCGGGTGCCCCATCGCAGTGATGCTTGTGCGCCAGCTTTGTACGGCTTATATGCCTTATCTCACGGAACCCCCCAAGCTCAAGCCTATAAAACAGAACTCCTTCAAAAATATCCCGACTCTGACTATGCCCGCCTTCTCAGCGGCAAGGCCTTTCTCCAAGAGGCCCCGGTTTCTGATATTCATCAGGCGATTCTAGAGAGCTACCGAAAGGGAGAATATACTTCGGTCATAGCTTTCGGAGAAGTTACCAGAAAGCGCTGGGAGGGTACTACTTCCGAGCCGGCTATCTTGTATTTGATAGCAGCGGCTTATGTACATGTAGGAGAAACTACTCTGGCTCGCTCATTCTTGGATACCCTTCTGCGCAAACATAGCGGCTCCAGTTGTGCTGCACTGGCGCAAAAACTCATCTCCTATTTAGAGAGTGGACTACCCACCTCAACCCTGCCTACCGCCGAATCTCAAACCCCTCCTCCCTCCATTTCTTCTTTGAGTGATTTTCAACTGCAGCCTTCTCCAGGGGAGCCCATCTTGGTACTTTTGCTTGTGGACCGCAATCGAATCTCTGCCGATGACCTCAAGGTCAAACTCAGTCGTACCAACGAACGCTACTTCGGAGAGCAGCGTTTGAGTATGGTCGTCTTTCTCTATAACGATACGCATCATCTGGCTTACATTGCACAGTTTCCGGACTATAGAACCGCCGAAGCCTATATTCAGACCATTCAGGGGGAAAGCTGGGTGCAACAGCTTGAGCTGCGCACACCCCAAGAGATTTTCCCCATTTCTCAGTCCAACTTCCGTATCGCCTTCACCCAGAAAAAAATGCAGGAGTATGCCTACTTTTACGCCCAGCAGAGACAATACCTCCGATAAATGGGTGCCCCCAAACGAGCTTTATTTCCAGGGAGTTTTGACCCCATTACGAATGGACACATAGAGATTATCCAGCGGGGCCTTCTCCTTTTTGATGAGATAGTAATAGGTATAGGCCTCAATACCAGCAAACAACCTATGTTTCCCCCCCAGCAGCGTTTGCGTTGGATTGAGGAGACTTTTCGGGACCAACCCCGTGTGCGGGTATGTTTGTATGAGGGATTGACTGTACGATTTGCTCGGCAAATAGAAGCTCAGTTTATCCTAAGGGGACTGCGTTCAGCCCCAGATTACGAATACGAGCGCAATATTGACCTCCTCAACAAATACTTAGACCCCGGCATAGAGACTTTTTACCTCATGAGCAGTCCGGAGACTTCCTTCGTTTCTTCTACGCTGGTACGAGAAGTGATTCGTTTTCATGGGCATTTAGAAGGATTGTTGCCCAGCCATATCATTCGGGACATCTATGCCACTTATCCTGAAGGAAAACCTTTGCCTTCCTTGCCATGAAGCCCTATCTCTCTATTATTACCGTAACCTTCAACGCCCAGCGCACGCTTCCCATCACTTTACGCAGCGTTCGGCAGCAGACTTGGAAAGATTGGGAACATATTCTGGTGGATGGAGCTTCTACGGACGGCACCGTCGAGCTTATACGAGCCTATGCCCAAGATAATCCTAAGGTTCGTTGGATAAGTGAGCCGGATGAGGGCATTTATGATGCCATGAATAAAGGTATCTCTATGGCTCAGGGAGAATTTCTGGTATTTCTGAATGCAGGGGATTCCTTCTGGGAGAGCCGAACTTTGGAGGAGCTTTTTGCCAAGGCTCCCCCAGAAGCGGACTTCCTGTATGGGGAGCATCGGTATGTGAATGAGAAAGGGGAGGTTTTACCGCGTCGCCGACATCGCCCTTATCCTCAACGAGAGTTGCGAGCGGAGCATTTTCGCACCGGTATGGTGATCTGCCATCAAGCAATGATAGTACGGCGTCAGCTGGTCCTTCCATATGACCCTTCTGTCAAAGTCGGTAGCGAGATAGACTGGGTAATTCGCATCCTGAGAAAAAATCCGCATACTTATGACAGCCAGATGGTTCTCATTCGGTATTTAGTGGGAGGCCATACAGAGCGACATATCTGGCGCCAAATCTGGAACCGAACCCGCTTGGTCTATCGGCACTTTGGAGTTAGTGCGGTGTTGGAAAGCTGGGGGGCTATGGTCCTGCACAAGCTGCGCGGGGGCTATCCCTCGCCAGTATGAGTTCCTTTCGCCGGGATATTCTCTTAGTTCTCCTGACGAACCTTATCTCTAAGCCACTGTGGCTGATTACGGATAATCTCGTCCAGAATCAAGTAGGCCATGCCACCTACGGACTGATTGGAGCTCTGTTAGCGATAGGGCAGTGGGCATGGGTATTTAGCGATTGGGGTTTGTACGCCTTGGTTGTGCGAGAAGTAGCTAAAGCTCAGCCCTCCTCTCTTTCTGTGGGCAGTACCGCCTTCACGCTCAAACTAAGCCTGAGTGTAGCGGCTATTTTACTTTTTGCGGGGATAGGCTGGTGGATTGGATACCGAGCCGAAAGCTTTCTCTGGCTCTTAGCCGCTATTGGCTATCAAATGGGACTAGGTTATATTCAGTTTTTCCGCAGCTTCTTCCAAGGAGACCAACGCTTCCGAGTAGAAGCTATCCTATCTGCCTTGGATAAAATCTTCATTCTTATAGGCTTATTGCTCCTGTGGCGAATCCTAAATGGACGCGTGTATTTGGCCACTCTGATGATGGGGAGCCTTTTAGCTGCCTTAGCAGCTGGTGCTTGGGTGCAGCAGAGTTATGGACAGCTTCGGCTTCACTTTTCGCTTACACAAATGCGCGCCATATTCCTACAGAGTACTTCTTTTGCCCTGCTGATTCAAGTCTCTAGCCTCAGTGAAAGAATGAATCAAGTACTCTTAGAGCGTCTTGCCGGTGCTCATGAAAATGGGCTCTACTGGGGCGCCTACCGATGGCATTCTGCAGCGCTGGTCTATAGCTGGACGGTATTACCCTTATTTTTTGCCCGCTTCGCCCGCCTCCGCAGCCAAAATACCTCCGAACTTCCTACCACCTTCATCACAGGATTACTGCTCAACAGTCTCCCCCTCATAGGCGTAGCTGGTCTTTTCATCGCCGCTCCCGAACTCTTTACCTTGCTTTTTACCCAGAGTACCTCTCAAGAAATAGAGCGCATTCAGAGGGTGCTACGAATTTTGGGATTAGCCCTGGCTTCTCATGCCATGTTTGAGGTATTTAGCACATACATCACCTCTACAGGACGCGAAAAAGCCGTACTTCGCCTCATGGTAATTGCCATCTTCCTAAATGCCCTATGGGGTAGTCTTGGGGTAACCTTTGCGCAAGAACGAGGAGCTGCATGGGCATTAGTCGCTCATTATCTTTTCTGTGGAATAGGATACGTCTGGATTTTCCATCGGTTGGAGGACTTCAAGGCCCCCCTCCTACTCCTGGCTAAGCTCTGGGCGTTCTTTCTATCTTATAGTGGAATTCTCTGGGGAATCACTCAGTATTTTTCGCTTACCCTTCCCACTAAGTTAGCAGTTGCGGTACTACTCTGGCTAAGCCTTGCCTACCTCTTTGGCCTCTTGCAACAGCTATATTATGCGAGTCGCTTTAGATAGTCGTTTTCTTTTGCCACACCCTGAAGGATTTTCACGCTTCACCCGAGAAGTGGGGAGGCGCCTTGTACAATATCATCCCGAAATCACATTTGACTTTCTCACTGATCACAAATTAGACCCAAAGTTCCACTTCGGACCTAATCAGCACACGCACCTTTTGTTTCCCCCGAATCGGCACTGGACCTTGTATGAGGTATGGTGGCGGTTTGCTGTTCCTTGGTATGTGCGAAAATATCGTCCTTCAGTCTTTTTCCTTACGTACGGACAAACCCCGATTGACCTTAGCCGTAAAGTACCTATGGTAGCCTTCATTCACGATGTGGGATTTGCTCGCCATCCTGAGTTTATAACGAGGGGATGGTACAGCTATTACATGCGCGCCGTAGGTAAAGCCATCCACACCGCTAAGCTGCTCATAGCCAATAGCCTGTCCGTAAAACAAGACCTTTTAGAGCTCTTCGGTGCAGAAGAATCCCGAATCCGCATAGCCTATAGTGGATGCGATGTGGATTTCTTTCATCCCCTCAGCGAAGCGGAAATACAAGCCATTCGTGAGCAGTATGCTGAGGGACACCCTTACGTTTTATATGTGGGAAGTCTCCATCGGCGAAAAAATCCTCTGCGCGCTCTCCAGGCTTATGAGAGATTACGCAGTGAGTACTTCACAGAACCTTTGCGGTTTATCGTAGTGGGGCGATTTCTTTTTGGCAAGATGCGAGAGGTAGAAGATTGGTATCATCGGATGCGGTTTCGGGCGGAGGTAAGCTTTCTCTCTTATCTCTCTGACCCCCAGCTTCATAAACTCTATGGAGCGGCGGCAGTCGTATTCTATCCGTCTCTTTATGAGGGGTTTGGTTCGCCAGTGGCAGAAGGATTGGCTGTGGGTGTGCCCGTCGTTACAAGCCGAGTGAGTTCCCTCCCCGAAGTGGGAGGAGAGGCGGCATTTTATGCAAATCCTTATGATGTAGAGGACATCGCTCGGGCTCTGTATCAAGCCCTTACGCTTTCTCCGCAGGAGCGTCACCACAGGGCGCAGCTGGGCAGGCGCCATGTCATGCAGTTCAGCTGGGACCGCTGCGTACAAGAGATATGGAACGCCCTTCAGGAAGCTGCAGGAGAATAGGTATTTTCGCTATCGGTGTGGGAAGAGCAGTATCTGCGCTATACGGCAGCTCTGCGTGAGGTAGCGCGACCCGTTGCTTTCTTGGATGTACAAGCCCTAATAGAAAATGCCCAACGAGTCCTTCACTATGCTGGTCAGCTTCCTATACGAATCGCTACCAAATCTATCCGAAGCGCTGAAATCCTCAAACTTATCCAAGAACTTAGCCCAAGGTTTCAAGGCTTTCTATGCTTTAGCTCTCGAGAGGCGCTACACTTAGCGGAGGAAGGCTTAGATGACTTTTTTGTAGGCTATCCCTTTTTCCAGAGTGCAGAGCAAATGGCTTTTCTGCAGCTTTTAGAGCGAAAGAAAAAGGTGATTGCACTCATAGACAGTGTAGAGCAGGCGGAGGCACTTCATCATGCCCTTCAAGGCACCTCGCATGTAGCAGAAGTAGCATTAGAGGTGGATGTCTCTTCGGATTGGGGGTGGTTGTACTTTGGGGTGCGGCGCTCACCCTTGCATTCAGTAGAAGCTGTCCTCGCCCTGGCTCAACAGCTTCGCCGACTTTCCCGGCTCAAGTTGGTAGGCATTTTAGCCTACGAGGCGCAAATAGCGGGAGTAGGCGATAAAGGGGTAGGCTGGAAAGGCTTACTTCTGCCCTGGCTCAAGCAGCGTTCTTGGCAAGAAGTACGCTCTCACCGCCAAGCCGTAGTAGAAGCCCTTCGCCAGGCAGGTTTCTCCCTTTCTATTGTGAATGGCGGAGGTACAGGTAGCCTTCCCCTAACCGCTCAGGACCCTACCGTTACGGAGGTTACGGCGGGTTCTGCATTTTTCGCACCTGCCTTATTTGATCATTATCATGCGGTAGAATTTGTGCCGGCGGCGGGGTTTAGTCTGGAAATTGTGCGCAAACCTGCCCCCAAAATTTTCACCTGTCATGGCGGGGGCTACATTGCTTCGGGGGCAGTGGGTTCAGAAAAACTACCCCGCCCTTGGCTGCCTGCTTCCATGCGCTTCTTACCCCATGAAGGCGCAGGGGAAGTGCAGACCCCCATCTATATTCCTAATCCGCCTCCCTATCTTACTATCGGTAGTCCGCTCTACTTTCGCCATGCCAAAGCTGGAGAACTCACCCAACGCTTTCCACACTTGTACTTGATTGAAGGAGAAAGGGTGCTTAGGCGAGTCTCTACTTACGCCGCTATACCGGAGGCCTGGATTTGAGTAAGGCATGAAGCGGTTAGACCGATACATCTTAGGGAGGTTTGTAGCTCCTTTTGCTGCCAGTTTCAGTACTACCCTCGTAATACTGGTGATTCAGTTTCTCTCTCGCTACCAAGAAGACATTTTGGGCAAAGGTTTTCCCGCTTCGGTGATGGCAGAGTTATTTTTCTATGCGTCGGCTTCGTTAGTTCTGCTGGCTCTGCCGATGGGACTTCTTATGGCAGGGCTCATGACGATGGGCAACCTCGGCGAAAGATTAGAGCTTACTGCCTTACTCAGTGCCGGCGTGCCTTTCTGGCGGATTCTTCTGCCCCTGGGGCTTTTCG
>JANWZJ010000055.1 GCA_025054525.1 Bacteroidia bacterium
CAATCGGTTCCTACCCTTCGTTCGCTCAAACTTTGGCAAAAGGGCATGGGGGTATTCCCCATAGTGCAGAAACCTACCGAAAGCAATCTGCTCTTAGGAACAGGAATATCAGCGGATAATCATCCGGCAGAAGCTCTCAAGCATTTGCGCGTTCTCATGGGAATCGCCTCTAAACTATCCAAATGGAGTGGTAACGTAGCTAGGCTTTGGCAGGCCTTCCAAGTAGAAGCACAAACGCAGGGGTGCTCATGTCAAATGAGCATCATGTGGGTAGATACTCATACTTATGAGGCTTCTCTCGTAGGAGAAATGCCTGTGTGGCTCTTCCGAGATGGAGAGCTTTATATGCTTATCGGTGCAGGCACGACCAAACGAGAACCTGTATATTTTCGCTTGCAACCCATGGATAGAATATACATTTTCTCCGAGAACATAGAGCATGCCTACACCCAAGCCCCTCATAAGCCTTCTCCCTCTTTACGAGACTATTTGATGCAGAATATGGATGTATCGCGGCAGCTTCAGGATTTGGAGGTTATCCTGAATGGCAGGCTGAGCCTTGATGCAGTTATGTTAGTGGCGGATTTTTGAGGCTATCTCACCAACTTCCTTGTACTCCTACTCGGAGTTCTCTGCCAAAAGAGGGGAAGGTAGAAGAGAAAATAGCGGGGGTCCAACTTTGGGCGTTGAGTAGATTGTGAAGTTCTAAGGATAAGGCGATTTCCCTTCCTTTTCGGGTATGAAACAGTGTGTAGGTGGAACTAAGATGGACAAACATAGGAAGGTATTTTTCGGCGGGGGAAGTGTATTCGGTTTCGGCTTCGGCGGCGAGGCGTAAGGGATGCCGTTTCCCTAAAATCTGCATAGCAGTGATTCGGACATGGGCGGAGGGTAAAGTAGAGGTCAGGGCGGTTTGTGTGGAGGTTTGCCCATGAAAGAATGAAGCATGTGTCTCTATGAAGGTCTTTGCCCAAGGATGCCAGACTGTCTCTATGCTTTCGCCTAAGTGAGGCGCATGAGGTACAGAATAAGGATGCCAAAAGGGAGAAATATGAAATTCTAGAGAAGAACTATGACAGAGCCCAAACACACAACGAGCTGCTTCTCGTAGGTGGAGATAATGGGCGACTCCTTGATTTTCCTCGGGAGGGGGGCTATGCTTTTCCCAAGGTATGCTGTGCAAAAAAGAGCTACTCCTGCGTATATCCACTAAATAAGGAGCGATGCGCCGCCTGAACTGCAAAATAATTTGATGGCTAAGCCAGTTGGGCTGGAGAATATGCCAACCCCCCAGCGAGCTGACAAGAGAGGAGGCTCTATGTAGCCCATCTGTTCTGGAATGGGCAGAGAAAGTGTCTTTCCCCTGCTCTGTGGGAGAGGAAGAGAGAGGTCTTTTCTCTGAGAGGCTCTGTCCCCACATACAGGTCAGCAGGGCAAGGGCTATCCTTCCTCCCATCATTGTGTCAAATTTACAATATGACTCATGTTGCAAAAAATTTGCTGAGTCTAAGGACGGAAGGGCTTGGGGCTTTACCCTTGTTCATAGGCTTAGCAGGAAGCCTCCTACCACACCCCCTCTAGCCCTATGCGGAACTCTCTACCTAAGACAGGCATATTACGGACACTGAGAGGGCTCCAGCCGTAAGTGTTGAGAAGGTTATTCACTTGGGCTCTTAGCAGAAGTCGCATTTGTTCGCCCAGAGGGAAGAGAGGGTAGGAGAAACGAACATGCACCAGCAGCAGGGAGGGCGTAAAGTCCTCTGAGAATATAGTGCGAGAGAGACGCTGCTGAGCGGCGTTATATTCTACTTGGGCAGCGAGCCGCAAGGGACGAAGCGTGCCAATATCCTGAGAGGCGGTGATTTGTGCGTGCATGGGAGGCATCCAGGGAAGGGGTTCCCGTAGGTTTATATGTTCTCCATACATCAGCGCCGCATAACCATATAAAAATGTGCGTGAAAAAACCTGCCATTCTAGCGACAGAGTGGCTCCGGTAGTTAAAGCGGTACCGTGATTTCGGAGGATTCGCCAGGCTTGGGGAGTATGATTGCCCGGAGAGAAAGGCTGCAAAAAGGTCTGCGGCATAATGTAATCTCTTATCCAGTTGAGAAAAGTTTGACCCTCTACATGAAGGGTAGCATAGTGAGCAGTCCAACGAACTTCGCTTCGCAGCATTTGCTCAGGACGGAGTTTGGCGTTGCCCATGAGGATGCCATTATACATGGGCACGTAGTAGTAATATCCAAAGAGCTCATGATGCGTAGGGGGGCGCAGCCCATAACGAATAGAGGCTTGCAGGGTGTGGGTTGGGCCTGTGCGTTTGACTTCTAAGGCGAGCCGATAAACAGGCAAAGTGGATTGTTCGGCGCTTCCTTCTCCATAGGCTTGCTGATATAAGGCTAAGGGCAAGTACTCTAATGTATCTCTTACCTTGTAATGCAATCTTTCTATGCTGGCTTCACTGCGAAGGACCCATCTATTTGCCTCGTAGTGGAAAGCCAAATGATACCCAAGCTGACTGCCAGCGATTTGGGCTAAATTGAGAAGGCGCATGGGGGTTTCTCCATTCACTGGAAGCATGTCCATAGAAGCCGTAGCGTACGAGCGCAGGTATTCTATGCGCTGATAGAGGGCGGTAGTGGTACTTTTCCACCAGCGCAGGTTCCAATAGCCCCCGCCTGTCCGTGTAAGCCCCCGCATAGGCATATACATGCCTGGCATAATCTCCCGCGTAAGAATCTCAGAGAGGGGACGCTTTTGGTCGGTCATGTCGTGAAATACTATGCTTCCGTATAATCGCAGCTCGGAGATATCTTTCCATTTGTGCTGAAGATAGGAGAGTTGCATCGTGCTATGCTGGGCGTCCATGACAAGGGGAGGATAGGCGATGTTATAGAAGAAGTCTCCCAAATAACCTGCCGTTAGAGTATGAGCGGAGGAGAGGGAATAGGTCAGCGCGGTATAGGTATTGAGTTTGCGTCCTGAGGGCAAGCGAAGCAGGGTATCACGCGGCCATGGGCTATGGGCCTGGTGGCTGGCTATCATTCCCACTCTAAGACTGCCTACTTCGCGAAAGTGTAGGGAGGCGGCATAGCGAAGTTTCCCTACCTTGCGCCGCTCCCGAATCCCTGCAATCCACTTATGATAGTTGCTACTCCAGAGTAGAAAGGCTCTTCCTTCTCTGGGCCCTTCGGGCGAAAAAAGGTGAGCGGATAGGGTGGGAGTTACGCCACGGGTACCCCATCCAGGGGAGAAGGTATTCTCTAAAGCCAAGGGTTCTATGAAGGTGGGTACGGGGTCCATGTTATCCACGCAAGCGGGTAAGATTTGCATGCCCTCTATGTTGATGAGGGTTTGCTGGGGCAAAAGTCCTTGATAGGAGATTTCTTGAGCGAAAGGCACCCCCCGAAAGACAGGCAGGGAAGCCCGGTAGTTTTTGAGCAGTTTTTCTACCCCGTATTCGCCGAAGGCTGTTCCCGCAGGTAGGGTCTCGGTGATTATTACTGTGTCTAACGAGGTAGAGAGGCTATCGGGCTTTTCTTGGGCATACAGCCATAGCCCGACGAGTGCAGCTATTCGCCGCATGATGATACAAAGCTACAAATGTAGCCAGGAACGGATACGAGCCCAAGCGAAAGCAAAAAAGAACCCCCATCCTATCATAGCGATAGTCATGCGCCAGGCGATGGCATGGCGCGGGGAGCCGAAAGCCAAGGCCAGCGCCGTACCAATAGGCGGACTAAGTATAGGGGGCGTAAGGATAGCCACGCCCCATAGTCCATATTTAGCCCAGAGGAGGTGCCATCGGCTGAGAGATGGGTTCTTTGGGGGGGAGCGGCGCCGCGCATTTATCCACTGCCGAATGCGGTCCCCTAAGTAAGTGAAAAACCATACGCCAGCTATTCCCCCAGTTGTTGTGATAAGAAACTGCTCCCAGAAGCTCAGCCCTACTGCCATACTCATGGCTACCCCCACCATAAACTTGAAGCCGCTCATGAGAAAGATGGGGATGAGTTTGAGCCACTGCCAGTTAACTGTGCATACTACCATACGCTAAATCCCCTGCATCTCCTAAGCCAGGTACGATATAAGCACGGGCAGTGAGTTCTTTATCTACTGCACCCACGTAAATGTGGGCATCGGGTAAGCGCTTTTGGACATTTTTTATGCCTTGTTCTGAAGCAATAAGAGCCATGATAAAGAGCATTTTGGGCGTACCGCGAATGAGCATCGCTTCATAGGAAAGGAGCATACTTTTTCCTGTAGCCAGCATGGGGTCTATGAGGATAACGTAGCGGTCTTTGAGCGAGGGGATAGCCATGTAATCTACTTGAACTTGAACTTCTCGGGTAGTGAGTTCGGTACGATAGGCTGCAATAAAGCCTATGTCTGCAAAGTCAAACGCTTCCATGGCTCCTTCCATAAGGGGAATTCCCGCGCGTAGGACGCTGATGAGTACGGGAGGCTCAGAGAGAATGTGGGCTTGGGCTTGTCCTAAGGGGGTTTGGACTTGTACTTCTGAGTAGGGGAGCTGTTTGCTGATTTCGTAGGCTAACAAGAAGCCTGCGCGTTTGAGATTCCAGCGGAAGCGGTGGCGGTCTTTTTGGAGATGGTGATTGCGCAGCTCAGCCAGAAGCTGCGTGAAAAGGGAAGGTTTTTCCCCTAATATGTGAAGGGGCATGGTGCGAAATTACCACAGGTGCCATAGTGCGAGGTGCAAGCGCAGTTCCCATACCCCCCCAAACTGGCGGAAGAACCGTTCTATGGTAGGGAGGGTGGAGCCGGAGAAATCAAAAGTTTTCCCTTCGGCTAAAGCCTGTTGGATGACGTGGTAGAGGAGGGCGGTACCGGCTTGGCCGCGAGCCCGATGGGTACCTGCTATGTACCATATGCGCGTAGGGCCCCAGAGAAAAATCCCCAGAGCTTGCCAAGGATGGCCTATTTGCCAGGCGCGCCAAGGGAGCGGCTGGGCTATGAGGGCTTTGAGTACCTTCTGGGTTTGGGAGGGGAGGCCGGGGGGAGGATGTGCTTCCCAAATCTTCACAGCCTCCGACGGAGAAAGAGGAAGGAAAGGTAAATCTTGCACTTGCCGTATTTTACGCAGAAGGTCTTTTTCGGGTTTCCAGGTTTGGGGGGGGATAATAAAGCTCCCTATGGCTTGAGGTGCGATTTTGTGCTGGTACCAAGGGGGAGTGTAAGTCCAAAGGGGAGGTAGAGTCCATCGGAAGTAGGCTGGAGTAGTGGAACGCATCCATTCTGCTACGGCGCGGGCAAACCGAGCTTGAAAGGTATAGAGAGCGGGTGGGGAAGAAGGCAAAGGAGTGCGTACTCGCCATGGCACCCAAGGCAGCACTCGCGGTTGGCGATAGAGCCGCAAGGGGCCTATTCTTCGTATGCCTAAGGGTAGGATGCCTTGTAAAGTGCTTCCTTCTTCTATGACTACTGCTCCCCATGAATGGGGTAGATTAGCCCATGCTTCCCACTGGCCGAAGGGCTCTTCGGGGGCAGGTAGCTCATGCCATAGGGCTGCCAGTTCTTCTTTCTCAGCCCATCGGGCTTTCACGGGAAAGTAGGGCGATAGAGAGGTAACCTTTCTCGGAAAGGCCCTAAGCCTATGCTAGCTCCTAACTGTCGTGGCATTCCCACTAAAGATAGGTGCAGGCCCACACTCAAGAATCGCACTAACTGTGTGCGTTTCCAGCCTAATCCAATCTCACTGAGATAGAAGCTAACTTCTCCATAAGGAGGGGTTTGGGGTTGGGTTATCCAGCGGAAGGCGAAAGTTTCTTGCCAGCCTGTATGCTTGAGAAGGGGTAGCAGGCGAAGGAGCGCGCCTTGAGGTTTCCAGAGCGCTACTATATAAGCAGCACCTGTATTCACCGCTGTGATAGAAGTATAGAGGGGCAATCGTCCAAAATCCGTGCTATAGAAGTGGATATAGCGAGGGATGCTGGGATAGGCGCCTTGTTCAGTCCAGGGAGGCACTAAGTTTTGCCAGGCCCAGCCCAGCTGCACTTCTATTTGTCCCAAGGGGCTGATAGAGAGCTGGGGAATGATTGCCGCATTCAGACTAAATAGGGTGAGGCTATCTAAGCGTGCGGCTTCGGCAGCCCATAGCGCCTCCCAGCGGAGGGGCTTATCGGGGGGAATAAACTCGGTGCGTCGTGGGGTAGTAAAGGTTCGGGTACCTGGCTTCCAGTGGAAAGCGATTTTGCCTCGCCAGGCATTATAGTAGTCTCTACCTTCGGGCAGCCAGGGGCGCCGTTCCCACCAGCCAACCCCATAAGCCTGCAGCGTGCGATGGAGATAGCGTCCATAGCCTACTTCTATGAAAGGACCCGCCCATCCCCACCATAGCGACTGGCGCCATATGAGGTAATGAAGAGTATTCCACCACAGCGGGACCATGGAGACTTCGGAGGGTTCAGCTACTTGAATGCCACCTGCCCAATGCCATCGGGTGCGGGGATAGACAAGGTCGCCCCATTGAAGCCGAAGGGAGGGAACGGCTTGTCGCCAGCCCCATCCGTACCGAAGGATTCCTTGTACTTCTAGAGTGCGGTTGTCCTTACGATAGAAATAGCGGGCTTTTAGGGGTAGCACCCAGCCTTCTATATGTGTGTAAAAGGGGAGGGCTACGCCCACTTCCCATTCCTGCGTCTGAGTTCCCCAGGCTAAATATCTCCTCCAAAAAAGACCTCGGGCCTGTAGTCTCAGACGAGAAGAAGTAGTTTTCTTCTGCGCCGAATCCTGCCTCAAAAGGGTATCACTGCGTGCCAAATACTGCAGCTGGGCTGAGTCTAAGGGGGCTTGCCTTATGCTGTCCCAGAAAGTACCCAAGGGCTCTTCAGCGCGTGGAAGTATGCGCACCATCTCTCCAAAAGGCACAGCTTTTACCCGAAAGGTATCTAAAGGTGGCTTGGGAGCTGAGGCAGGGGAAACCGGCGAGGGTGAAGAAACTTCGTGACTGGATGGAGCAGCCTTTCGGTTTTCTACCAGCACTTGGTAGCGCCGATAAGCCATATACCCGTCTCCTATGAGATTGACCTGTACCCCTACCGCTTCTATTTGAAACCGGCCCCGAAAGCTGACTTCGCCAGGGAGATAACACCCTCCCACGGGTACATAGGTCATTTGTACGCCCATACTGTCTGTGTAGCGAATAGGACGCCCTGCTCTTACATTCCATCGCAGACCCACTAATGCATACCGCTCATCCTGAATAATCATAGAACCCTCTACACAAGGCGAGTTAGCACTCAGCGGAATAACCGCAATCTGGTAGAAGAAAGTAGTATCCTCCCAGAAACTTCCCGTAAGCTCATACCGATAGTACAAAAATGCATCCCGAGCCAGAGGCAAGATAAAGGGGGTTTCTGTCAGTTCAGGTAAGGAGAGCCTCTCATCATAAGGGTCAAAACCTTGAAAAATCCAGCTTCCAAAGGGACTGTAACGGCGCGAGCCTACTATTCGGGAGCGGATAATCTCTTCTCGGAAACGATCAGGCGGTGCAAAATATACATGGGATAAGGCTTCACTCATGAATATAACCTCTCCTGGCTTAGCAGCCTCTATGTCGGACCGCCTAAGCCAAGAGGGAATTTCATAGCTGCCCATGCGAAAACTGTAGAGCGTGTAAGTTTCTGCACGAAAAGCTGGCATGCAATGCCGATTTCGTTCCTTAGCGGCGATTGCGTTGCGTACGATGAGGTCAGCTGGATTACGCGTGCCTTCCGTAATGACTACCCCAGGCAAGCGAATCTCATGCGGATACAGAATAAAGGTTCGCTGAAGCACACGAGAATGGGCATAGAGAGTATCTTGTAAGGAGCGATAACCTAAGTATCGGATTTCTACTAAGGTTGTGTCGGAGGGGAGATTGAGGAGGAAACGACCTTCTTTATCGCAGACGATTTGGAAACCCGAGGCAGGCAAACGGACAATAGCATGGGGAAGAGGCGCACCTGAGGGGTCTTGCACGTGCCCTTGAAGGATGGGAGATTGGGCCCAGAGCAAAACAGGCACGCCCCATAGC
>JANWZJ010000056.1 GCA_025054525.1 Bacteroidia bacterium
CGTAGCTGCTACTCCCGTAGGAGGTGTAATAGACCTGTTAGAAGGGGGCAAATGGGGCGTCCTTCTCCATGAGCCACTGCGCAATAGCCTATTGAGGTTCCTGCAGAATCTCCCCGCAGCCCGCGAAGTAGCTCGTCAAGCCAGCGAACGCATCTTCCAGCAGTACAATCACAAGCGACTCTTAGAGGAAATAGACCAACTTTACCGTGCCGAACTCACACGCAAAAAAATCCCTTTGCCTTAGCTAACTTTGCCTCATGCGTATCCATTACTTAGGGCATTCTGCCTTTCTTATCACCACCTCCCAGGGAGAGAAGCTCCTATTGGATCCCTTTATCAGCAATCCCCTCGCACAAAATAAAGGCATAAATCCCCTTAGTATCCAGCCCGATTATATATTCCTTTCGCATGCGCATTTTGACCATATTGCGGATGTGGAAGCCATAGCCCAGAAGTATAAAGTCCCGATTATAGGGGTCTATGAAGTTTGCAGCTACTTTGAGCGAAAGGGATTGGCTGTAGTGGGCATGAATGTAGGTGGTAAATGGCGGTCCGAGAAGACCCCCGATACTTGGGTTAAGCTCGTACCTGCTATACACTCCAGCAGCTTTCCAGATGGGAGCTATGGAGGGGTGGCGGTGGGTTTCGTACTTTCCGACGGCAAGTACACTATCTACTACAGTGGCGACACTTCTCTGACCTTAGAGATGGAAATCATCGGGGAACGCTATGACCTAACCTTAGCTATTCTATGTATCGGGGGGCACTTCACGATGGACTATGAGGATGCCGTAGAAGCGGCTTTCATGTTAGGTGTGGATCATGTAGTGGGAATGCATTACAATACATTTCCGCCTATTCAAATATCCAGCGATAAAGCGCAGCAGTATTTCCGAGAAAACGACTTAAAGCTACATCTTTTAGAGGTAGGGGAAGAGAAAACGATAGAGGAGCTGGTGAAGGGAGGAGATTGACATGGTACTGCGATTTGCGCCCAGCCCTACAGGCCCCCTGCATATTGGGGGGGTTCGCACTGCCCTGTATAACTATCTCTTAGCTCGTAAGCATGGGGGGCGCTTCATTCTACGCATAGAAGACACGGACCAAACCCGCTATGTACCTGGGGCAGAGGCTTATATCATAGAGGCGCTCGCTTGGTGTGGAATCACTTTTGATGAAGGGCCTCATGTAGGAGGGCCTGCAGCCCCCTACCGCCAAAGCGAAAGAAAAAATATCTACGCCCAGTACGCTCATGAACTGGTAGAGCGCGGATGGGCATATTATGCATTTGATACAGAGGAAGAGTTGGAGGAAATGCGCAGACGGTTTGAAGCAGCAGGTATGGTCGCCCCTCAGTATAATGCTATCACCCGTTCCTACATGAAAAATAGCCTTACCCTTCCTCCTGAAGAAGTCCGAGAACGGCTCCAAAGTCAGCCGTATGTGATTCGCTTTCTCATTCCGCGTCATCGGGAAGTGCGGTTCTATGATAAGATTCGGGGCTGGGTCAGCTTCCATAGTAAGGAGTTAGACGACAAGGTGCTCCTCAAAAGCGATGGTATGCCCACTTACCACTTAGCGAATGTAGTGGATGACCATCTAATGCAGGTAACCCATGTGATTCGGGGGGAAGAGTGGCTACCTTCTACGCCGCTCCATGTCCTTTTATATGAGGCGTTTGGATGGGAAATGCCAGAGTTTGCGCATTTACCCCTGCTTCTGCGTCCCGATGGGGGCGGTAAGCTCAGCAAAAGAGACGGAGACCAGTTGGGTTTTCCTGTCTTTCCGCTTCAGTGGAAAGACCCTTTTACAGGTGAAGTTGCCTCGGGCTATAGAGAAAAAGGCTTTTTGCCGGAGGGCGTAGCTAACTATGTCGCTCTGCTGGGATGGCATCCTTCGGGTGATAAAGAAATATTTACGATGGATGAACTCATACAAGAGTTCTCATTAGAGCGGGTGAGTAAGGCAGGGGCGCGCTTTGACTATGAGAAGGCTCGCTGGGTCAATCAGCAGCACTTGCGTCATAAAGAACCTCGCGTTCTTTTGCCACTGATAGAGCCTTTCTGGCGGGACCGCTCGCTACCGCCCGCCGACGACTTGACTAAAGAAAAGATGGTTCAGCTTGCCCGAGAGCGAGCCGCTACGCTACCTGAAGTAGTAGAAGTTATTGTTTCTTTTTATTTGCGACCTGCCTTGCCGCTGCATGATAAAGGGATAGAGAAGCTTCAGCCCCCTGTGGTAGAGAACTTGCCCGCATGGATAGAGCAGCTTCCCTCTGCATGGGAGAAAAGTGCATTAGAGCAGTGGGCTAAATCCTTTGCGAAGGCGCTGGGAATGGGTATTGGAAAGGTGCTTCCCTCTCTGCGGCTGATACTAACGGGGCAAGAAGCCGGCCCTTCTCTATACGAAATCATGGAGGTACTGGGTCAGCAGGAGGTCAATGCCCGATTAGAAGGATTCTTAGCGGTGCATGGGGTGCGCAAAAGGGTGTAAGGGCTGTTCTACGGCTGAGTTATTTCAGCAGTGGGCTTCGGTGGCGCTAAGTACAGTGCCAGCGCCTCCCTTGGTAGAAGTGCGGTTCAAAGGCACTCGCCGAGAGATTTTTCATGCGGATTTGCAGCCTTCGTTGAGGGTAGGAGAGTGGGTGGTCGTGCCAGAAGTAGTGCGTCGCAGCATAGATGGTCCAGCTCAACAAGGTAAAGGATATGATATAGGACAAGTAGCACTAACGGGACATTTAGCGGAGAAGCGGCGCTTGACCCTCCAGCGCACAGTGGAAAACTGGCAGAAAGTACTGCGCCGGGCGACACCTGAGGATTTGGAGCGTTTCACGCAGTTGCGCTTGCGTGAGCCAGAGCTTCTGCGTCAAATGCGCAAACTCGTAGAAGAGACCGACCTGGGCTCACAAAATGCCATGAAGATTACCGATGTAGAGCTCACGGGGGATGGTCAGACTCTCATTTGCTATTTCACCGCAGAAGGTCGTGTAGATTTCCGAGACCTCCTACGCAAGGTCGCAGAGCAGCTTAAGCTTCGTCCCGATATGCGCCAGATTAACCCAAGAGAAGAATCTGGGCGCCTCGGTGGAATCGGTGATTGTGGTCGCGAAACGTGCTGTTCTACTTGGATGATCATTCCTCCACCCGTGACCGCTGAAAATGCTCGCATCCAAGGATTCTCTCTGAGTAGTACTAAGAGCATGGGCTTGTGTGGTAGGCTTAAGTGCTGCCTCAACTATGAGCTGGAAGTATATCGGGAGATTTTGGCGCGCATTCCTCAGCAAGTGGAGAAAATAGAAACCCAACAAGGTTCTTGGAAGTATCTGCGTACGGAACTGCTTCTGGAGCGTATGTGGTTTCTGCATCCCGAAGAGGGTAAGCAAGTATGTCTTCCAGTTTCAGCAGTTACGGAGCTGCTAGAGATGAATAAACGGGGAGAAAAGCCTGCTTCGTTGGATTCGTATGCAGTGAAGTTTCCAGACTTAGCTACAAGGATTTGAAGCTATAATGGAGGTCATTTTCGGTGATGACTTGGGGAGTCTGTTGGTGATAGTGGCGCAGAAAGGCACGATAACCCGCCTCCTGTAAAAGTCGGACGATATCTGCGCGAGAAAAGCCTGCGGTTCGTTCGGCCCAAACTTCCCAAGAGATACCCGAAGCAAAAGGCATGCGCTCTGCCATTTGCTGGAAGAGGACGAGCCGTTCTTCCTTATCTGGAGCAGTGATGTACAATCGTCTGTCAAACCTTTCGCTGCGTAGGAGTGCGGAGTCTAATCGGTCAGCCCGATTTGTGATACCGATGATGGCTACGCGTCCCTTGCCTTTGATTTCATCTATGAGCAGAAGAAACTGTAAAGTGATGCCGTGTAGCCACTCTAAGTTTTTTTCTCTGTCGGGGAAGAGGGCATCTACTTCTTCAAAGATGAGGAGGGCGGGTGTGCGGCGAAGTGCTTTTTGGGCGAGGATGCGGAGGCGCTTCTCGGTTTCCCCGTACCACTTGGAGGCTAAGGCAGGGGTATGGACGATTCGGTAATAAAAGCCCGATGCCTGCGCAAACTGCCGCACTAAGAAACTTTTCCCACCACCAGGCGGTCCTTCTAAAATAATCGCAGGCGCAGTAGAAGCGCCATAGTAGGAGGCTTGTTCAGGGAGAAGTAAAGGAAGATACACCCACTCTACCAGAGCTTCTTTTTCGGCTTCCATACCGTATACGCCGGGAAAGAGCTTCTGACATAACGAGTCAAGGGAAGGAACGGTGGTGATAGGGCGGGGCAGGGGTTCTGAGCGGTTGGGGCGATTGTACCGATTCATCAATTGCTGGATGGAGCTAAGTCTATCCAGCCTATCTAAATGCTTGAGAAGTAAGTGGCGCAGGCTTTGAGCGTTGTAATGGCTCAAAGCATATGTGGGGCGAAAGAGGCCTTTTTCTCTGCCCTCTCGGGCAACCGCTAGAAGCTCCGCGCGAGTGAGCCGCTCTAAAAGCTCCCTCACCGTGAGTCCAGCCATGTGGCGAGGGTAGGAGTTGCACCTACCACCCAACTACGCTCGCCTCAAATAAAGGTAAGAACTTTCGCTCAAACCTTCAGGGGGTGGCTTGGAGGTGGTAGAGGCGGGCATAGAGGCCGTTACGCTCTAAGAGTTCTTCGTGCGTACCCTCTTCTTGGATAGCTCCTTCGCTAAGTACATATATCCAGTCTGCATGCCGTACCGTAGAGAGTCTATGAGCGATAATAATCACGGTACAAGTGCGGGGCAGTTGGGCTAATGCTTCGTAGATTCGGCTCTCGGATTCACTATCCAGGGCAGAAGTAGCTTCATCTAAGATGAGGATTTGGGGCTGGCGGTATAGAGCCCGAGCCAGAGCGATTCGTTGCCGTTGGCCTCCCGAGAATCGTTGTCCTCGTTCTCCTACTAAAGTCTGTAGTCCTTCGGGCAGTTCTTCTATGAAACTTTTTGCCTGGGCTACTTCCAAAGCCCAGTCTAAACGCGCGTAATCTACAGGTGTCTCGCTACCATAAGTGAGATTCTCCAAAAGTGTAGCGTGAAAGAGCATACCGTCTTGCGGTACGATTCCCAATAGCCGCCGATACTGCCCCAAATCCAACTCCCGTAGCGGCGTATCATCTATGTAGATCGCTCCTTCGGTGGGCCAGTAAAATCCACAGAGTAGGTCTATCAGAGTAGTTTTACCACTACCAGAAGGTCCTACTAAGGCTATACGAGCCCCTACCGGAATATGCAGGCTAATCTTGCGCAGAACCTCCTTCTCTCCATAGCGGAACGCTACTCTCTCTAAGCGAATACCTCTCTCTATGGTAGAAATAGGGCGCAAAGGCTGATATTCCCCCGAAGGTACTTGGGCTAAGAGTCCTTCAATCCGCCGAAATGAAACAATAGCTTTTTGCATACGAGAGACCGCTTGATTGAAGGTTTTCATCGGGGTGAGAAACTGACCAAAGATGGCTATGAAGGTGATGAACTCGGAGGCTTTGAGCTGACCTTGCAGCACGGAAAAAGTGCCATAGTAGAGCAGTCCCAATACGACTACTACACTAATTACTTCGGTGAGAGGGGAAGCCAGTTCCATGCGACGCCGAAGCGCAATCATGAAGCGAGTATAAGACTCATTTGCTTGAATAAAGCGTCGGCGCTCTTGAGCCTCAGCACCAAAAGCTTTAACCGTACGAACACCCGATAAAAACTCCTCTAAAATACCCACTATTCTATCCATAAGCTGTTGACCTTGGTGAGCTTTTCTTCGCAGGATTCGGCTCAATCGGCTTATCATCCATCCCGTAATCGGCAAAACGATAAGAGAGATGAGCGTGAGTTTCCAGGAGAGGATGAGCATCGTTCCCAGGTAGAAAAGCATCGTAATAGGGTCGTTCAGGAGGTTATAGATAGTGCCGATAGTAGCCTCCTGGATAATCTGGATGTCCTGTGTGGCGAGATTGAGGAGACGGCCTTTCCGCGTGCGCACGAAAAATCCCAACGGTAGTCGGGTAAGATGGATAAAGACCCTATTTCTCAGGTTCTGGATGAGTACATTCTCATAGCGCGCCATGTGCCAAGCAGCAAGGTATCTGAAGGCATTTTTAGCTACGATAGCCAGGGCTATCGCTAAACTGAAGTAGATAAGCGCATCGCCAGCGCCTTTTTCTTGGCGGAAAAGATAGAGCTGGTAGAAAAGGTATTTCTTCCAGCTTTCTACAGAGAAAGAGGAGGGTAAATGAGCGGGTTCTGCTCCTTGGGCGAAGAGAATTTCCAGGAAAGGAATGATGAGGGTCAAGGAGAAGACGTTGAAGAGGTTGAAGAAGAGGAAGGCCAGAAGGGCAATAAGCAGGCGGGATTGGACGGGGCGACCAAAAGCTAAAATACGCAGCGCTATGCGCACCCTCCAAAGGTACAGGTTAATGCCCAGCCTCTTTATATCTTTGCGGGTGCGGCCCCATAGTTCAAGGGATAGAACGTGAGCCTCCGGAGCTCAAGATCCAGGTTCGAGTCCTGGTGGGGCTACGGCGCTAACTTTGTGGCATGAAGCCTATTCGCTTTGGCACGGATGGCTGGCGCGCCATTATTGCAAAGGATTTCACATTTGACCGACTGAGTCGGGTCGTAGAGGGAACAGCCCGCTGGCTCCTACAAAAGCATTCCCAACCCAAAGTCATGGTGGGTTATGATTGCCGCTTCATGGCGGGCAAGTTTGCCGAAGCAGTGGCGCAGCACTTCGCCATGAGAGGCATCAAGGTATATATCAGTCCTTCGTTTGCCTCTACGCCGATGGTCTCGCTGGCTACTGTCCAACATCAAGCGCACCTCGGCATCGTCCTTACCGCTTCCCATAATCCCCCTGAGTACTTGGGCTATAAGGTGAAAGCCAGCTATGGCGGCCCTGCCCCCGTTTCTCTCCTCAAGGAAATAGAAGCCCTCATCCCCGATACGCCCGTAGAAGTGCCCGATCGCTGGGAAACCTATCTCCAGCAGCGCCAGATAGAAATCTACGATATGGAGTCCTTATACCTAAACTACATGCGCAGTCGTTTCCCGCTCCGAGACTTCCAGAATCTGCCCTATCGGATTGGCTTTGATGCGATGTATGGGGCTGGCCAGCGTATCTTCCCTAAACTGCTGCCTACCGTGCATGCCTTCCGCTGTGAGTATAATCCTTCTTTCGGCGGCGTTAGTCCCGAGCCTATTCCTAAAAATCTCGGTGAGTTTGCACACTTTATGCAGGAGAAAAACTTAGACTTTGCCTTCATCTTGGATGGAGATGCGGATAGAATCGGTATGATGGGTAAGGACGGGCGCTACATAGACGCTCATCATATTATTCTACTCATGCTGCATTACCTCATTCGGTATAAGGGTGAAAAAGGGCGAGTTATTCTCAGCTTGAGCTGTGCTACCCGGGTCGGTGAATATGCCCGTAAAGCAGGTCTTCCCGTGGAAATCACCCCAGTGGGATTCAAGTATATCGCAGAGAAGATGGAGGGCAGTTCGGATGTGCTTTTAGGGGCGGAAGAGTCCGGGGGGATAGCCCTACCTTCTCATTTGCCGGAGCGAGATGGGTCTTTCGTCGCCTTGACTATCCTACAAATGCTGGCAGAAACAGGCAAAACCTTAGAGCAGCTTATTAGAGAGATTTATGAGAGTATAGGGGCTTTTGCCGTAGATAGGTTAGACTGGCATATTCCGGAAGAGCGGAAGCAGCGCACGCTTCAGCGGCTGGCTACTGAACCCCCCAAGCATTTCGCAGGGAGAAGCGTCCAAAATATAGACCGCACGGATGGCTACAAGCTCTTATTAGAAGGGGGCGAAGCAGTGATGCTTCGGGCTTCGGGTACGGAGCCTCTGGTGCGCAGTTATAGTG
>JANWZJ010000057.1 GCA_025054525.1 Bacteroidia bacterium
TATCTCAACCTCTCTGACCATGGCTACGTTCTCATAGATGTAACTCCTAATCGGGTGCAAGGCGATTGGTATTTCGTCCAGACAATAAACCAACCTCAGCCTGGTGAAAGGGCAGGAGAGAGCTGGTATGTCCAACAAAGGGAACGATTTCTGCGCCGAGCCAGCGCTCCTACCAGTGCCCCCTCAAACTACAATCCCCCCGTTATTCCCCGAGGTTTTACGGCTTCTCTGTCGCAGGGGCATCCAGTATATCTCCTGGGCGTGTATCCTAACCCCGTCCAAAATGAAGTGATTCTCCAGATTTATACGAGAGGGGCTACCTCCCTAAGCGTAAAGCTCTACACCTTAGCGGGCAATCTAATCACCTCTGAGCAGTTCTCAGCTGAAGAGTTAGGGACGAATTATTACTTCGTTTCTACCGAAAAGGTGCCTGCGGGTTTATTTCTCCTTGTACTAGAAGATGGGAAAGGCTGGCGCCAAACGTATAGGATTGTGAAGGAGTAGGACTATCTTTGCTTAGTGTCGCAGGAGAGAACGCTTAAGGCTGAGAAGCTGATTCGGGAGCACATGATAGCGGCGATGGGGGCTGGACTTGTTCCGCTGCCGCTAGCGGATTGGGCTATCACTTCAGCGGTCCAGCTCAATCTGGTGCGCAAAATCGCCGAGCTCTACGAGGTTTCCTTCCTGCCTGGGGTGGTAAAAAGTCTAATCACGAGTTTAGTAGGTGGAGCTGCGGTGCGAGGCGGTGCCAGTCTGGTCAAACTCATTCCCGGTGTAGGTTGGATGATAGGGGGGCTTACGGCTTCGGTTCTCTCGGCCGCTACCACCTATGCCGTAGGAAAGGTATTTCAAAGCCACTTCGCCACAGGAGGTACCCTGAAGGATTTTGACTTAGAGACGGCGCGTAGGGCTTATGAAAAAGCCTTTCAGGAAGGACGAGAAATAGCTGAGAAAGCCGCTCGTTCAAGTTCTTCAGAAGACCCTTACCAGCGTTTGCACAAGCTGCATGAACTCTTTCAAGTAGGTGCCCTTACCCAAGAAGAATATGAAGCTCAAAAGCGCAAAATCTTAGATCAACTATGAGTTTTCGTGTGAAGCTGCAAGTACCGCCTTTACCTTCCTCTCTACAAGAAGGCAAACTCAATATATACTGGCAGCGTACGAAAGGGTCGTTGAGTCGGTGGATAGCAGTGTGGGATGCACCTGCCTTGCATAGTTATCCCGCTGGGCTGCGAAGACTTCTACTTCGCCTCATTCAAGAAGAAAATCCTACTATCAGTCGCCGACTTTGTGAGTTAGGCTGGGATTGGAGCTGGGAAGCCCGTCAGGACTATATCGTCTTATACGCAGAAGGGCTTACAGAAAACCTCACCCAAGCCATAGATACCCTGCATGCAGCGATCACGCATCCAGTACCAGGGTGGCTTATCGCTCAGAAGCACTTGCAGCGGATGATAGAAGCGCGAGTACGGGCATGGGCAAGTCCTCCTTACCGAGCCGATGCCATTCTTGCTCGCAATCTGTGGGGCAGCACCTACACCGTTTCAGAAGCCGCCACCCCTGAAATGCTGCGAATGATGGACATTTCGCTCTTGGCTGAGTATCAAGAGCGATTTTTGCTTCGGGGGCTGCGAGCGCTATGGATAGCCGCTCCTGTCCTGCCAAGCGTAAGCCGTTGGGCATCCTTGGCGCAGAGCATCTCGTATGAACTGAAAATACCCTTAGACCCGCCTGCGGCTAACTACGCAGAGCCTGCCTCCGAAGCCAAGCAGACCTCTTTGCGATTGGCTTATCCGTGGTTTAGACTGGCCCATCCTGCTTATGGACTATATCGGTTGGCACTGGTAAGGCTCGGTGGGTATTTTGGCTCTATGCTCATGCGCTCTATCCGAGAAGAGGCGGGATTGACTTACGGTATTTATGCCCGAGCGGTACATACCTGGGTCGGAAGCTACTTCGTAATCTCCACCGAAGTCGCTCGTTCCCGTGCCGAAGAAGCCTTACAGAAAATTCATGCGGTTGTCAAAGAATGGAGCACTTGCCTGTTCCCTGAGCCTTCTATCTTAGCGGAAGTGCGCAACTATACGCTTCTTCATCTGATGCCCGAGACTCTGGGCGAATGGCTCACGAAACTGGCACACTGGGTCGCCGCTGGACAAACCCTTGATGCTTATCTCCGCTACCTGCAAGCTATAGACCATGCTGCATGGAAAGATGAGTTTGCTACGTACTTTCCTACTTCTCCCAATGTGCAAGTAGTGGTGGGCGGTCCCGAAGTCATACTCAGCGTGGCTGAATGCGTCTGAGAGCAGGAGTAGTTGTTTTCCCCGGCAGCAACTGCGACCGAGATTTATACTATGCTTTGGAACGAGCAGGCTTTGAGCCTCGGTTTCTGTGGCATGCCGATTCTAACCTCCCTCCCTTAGAAGCGGTGTTCTTGCCGGGGGGCTTTTCGTATGGGGATTATTTGCGGGCGGGGGCGATTGCTCGTTTGGCTCCCATCATGGCAGTCATAGAGGAGTTCTGGCGAAAGGGAGGATTCGTCATGGGAATCTGCAACGGCTTTCAAATATTGACGGAGGCAGGATGGTTGCCTGGCGCCTTGCGCCGTAACGCAAATGGAAAGTTTCTATGCGATGTAGTAGAAGTAGAATGGCAAGGGAATAATCCGCTTTCGGGTTATTTCGGGGGCAGACGGTATCGGATTCCCATAGCGCATGCGGAAGGGCGATATGTACCAGCGCAAGCATTCCTGCCCGGAGGAAGACTTCATTATATACCTGCTCCTGCTCCGAATGGCAGCTTCGCTGCTATTGCAGGCATAGCGAACGAAGAGGGTACTGTTTTCGGCATGATGCCCCACCCCGAGCGTGCCTGCGACCCCTATCAAGGGGAAGTAGATGGATTAGATTTCCTGCGTGGAATTGCGCGTTACCTGGCTAAGCGCTGAGAAGCTCTCCCTTGCACTGCTCAGCGTAGCTGCCTTTGCTTCTACCTTTTTCTGGCGAGAACCGCTCCTGCATGCTTCAGGGTGGCTTTTGGGATTCATCAGCTTCTACACGTTCTTCTATGTAGAAAAACGACCACTGCACTATACTATACTCTACCTAACGACGACGATAGGTGTAGTTCTCTTCGCGATTGCTGAGGATAAAATAGCTGTATTTGCTGGGTGGGAGTTGGTGAGCGTGGCAGGCTGGGGGCTTATCGCCAGTACCAGAGGCATGACTACTCGGGCATTAGAGGCGGCAGCATGGACCTTTTTGACGAATAGAGTAGGGGATATTTTCTGGCTGGCAGGTGTCATGAGTGAAGGCCAGTTTCCTGAGGGCACTTGGATAGCAGTATGGGTGAAAAGTGGGGCTTTTCCTTTCAGCTTCTGGCTAATACAAGCGATGTATGCCCCTGCTCCTGTCTCAGCCCTCTTACATTCTGCTCTGCTGGTAGGGATGGGGCTATATTTGCCTGTGCGTCATCCTGAATGGATGGGGCATCCCCCGCCTGCCCTGATACAAAGTATCGCATGGGGTAGTGCTTCCGCGGCTGTAATAGGGGCTCTTATGGCTCGCCCTCCCAAAGCGATTTTGGCTTGGACTACCGCTTCTCATTTGGGAATGGGGTTTGCCTTATGGGCAGCACCCCAGACGCTATCGGATTACCTCTTCCATCACAGCTATCTTAAAGCCGCTCTATTCTTGTTGGCTGGCATCCTGCAGAGGGGCTGGCTTCCTTTCGCTATCGGAGCAGGTGTATGGAGCATAGCGGCATTAGCCCTCTTGGGCGCTGCGCCTAAGATAAATGCATTTTTCTGGATACCTGAGCTTATCTCTATTGTAGCTTTAGGAAGAGCGCTGAGCCGTTTGCAGGGAGGGCTTCGTCTTTCTTGGCAGGGGTGGCTTCTTTTGCTTCCGCCCGTAGGACTCATAGCCTTAGCGCTACCCAAACCCACTATAGATATTCTGATAGGCATAGGCGCCCTAAGCGTAGGTATCTACCTGGGAAAATGGAATTACCGCTGGCGCATAGATACACTAATAGTTAGACCCATTCTTACTTCTGCGCGCTTCACTGACAAAATATCTATTCTTGTAGCCCGCATGGAAGAGGATTTATCTCACTCTCTCAAGCAGAATCGGTATATTCTGCGTCAATATGCGCGTATTCTTGCTTTATTGGAGAGGGTATGGATACCTTGGGGGTGGGTAACTAACCTCAGGCACATGCGTGTGATAGTAGCAGAATTGGCGCATCCTTCCCCCGCTCTATATGCACAAATGCTTCACTGGGGTGTGCTCATAACGCTCCTTCTGGCTGTGGTATGGAGATTTTTGCGCTGAACTCTCTATGGCTCCTTCCCATAATCATGACATTCTTTACGCCTTTGCTCTCCCGAACAGCCCTGATAGGCGTGGCTCTTCTCCAAGGACTTCTCCACATAGGTGCCTGGGCATGGCTTGTCCTTCGGTGGTATGGACAGGTTCTGCGCTGGAATCTGCCCTGGTTTCAGATGGGAGGCTATACCTTTCATTATGCCCTCGTCCTACATCCTGGTAATCTATGGCTTCTTTTCCTGACAATTGTTATAGGTTATAGTGCGCTGCTTTATGCACTAACCTACATAGAAGAGCCAGCCCAATTCACGGTATTCATGGGGCTTACGCTTGGCTTTTCACAGGGGCTTTTTCTGGCGGATGATGTAATGCTTTTCTTCGTATTCTATGAAGCCTCGTTGATTCCAGCGTTTCTCCTTATCTATGGATGGGGAGGGGCTCACCGCCGAAGTGCAGCGATTCAGTTTGCGCTCTTCACGCTAAGCGGCTCCGTCTTTCTTCTTGTAGGGCTGCTCTGGGGAATGAAAGAAATGGGCAGTAGTCTCAAAGAGGGTTGGCATATAGCGCGGCTTCCGTTAGGGGCATGGTGGCTCATGAGTATAGGATTAGCCGTGAAACTCCCCCTTCTCCCGCTGCATAGCTGGCTGGGCGAAGCCCATGTAGAAGCAGATAGCGCAGTCTCTATGGTCTTGGCGGGGCTTCTGCTCAAGCTAGGGGGTTATGGGCTGCTCTATTGGGTCTGGGATGGCATACCCTCTGCCCAAGCTATCTCGCTTCGCATATGGGGTATGCTCACCCTCTTCTATGCCGTAGCTGTCGCCGCAGGACAAACCGACCTCAAACGCATGATAGCTTTCACCTCTATTGCACATATGGCGTTTGTGCCGTTAGGAGCAGGAAGTGAAAGCTCCTTAGGAAAATGGGGGGCTTATCATCAGCTTTTCACGCATGGCGTGGTTAGTGCGGGGCTTTTTGCATGGATAGGCCTCGTGGAAAAAAGTACCAGTTATCGTTCTCTTCGTCAGCTCTCTGGCTTCCTCCAAAGGAGTAGGGGATGGACCTTGCCTACGCTCTTTCTTTTCGCAAGTGCGATAGGCGTACCGGGCATGAGCCTCTTCATCTCAGAAATGCTTGTGATTGGAGGAACTGCCTCAGGTGCAGGATGGCTCTGGGCACTTGTGCCTGCTTCCAGCCTACTCCTCACAGGAGCCTATTTCCTCCGAGCCCTGCGCGAACTATTCACCTCTGAGAACCAATCCTTCCCCGCCCCTATCATAGATACGAAGTGGTTTATCCTATGGCTTCTCATCTTCATCAGTGGTATAGCAGGGGTGTATCCAGGACCTTGGCTGGAAGTCTGGGGCTATGGGCGCAATTGAACTACTCAAAGTAGAAATACCCTGGATAGTAGCCCTGTTTTTTACGCAATATCGGTGGATGCCTCCTTTGCTTCTCAGCGTATATGCTATTCTTCTACCCAGAGAAGCTCATAAGATTGTCTATCTCTGGCATAATACCCCTAATGCACTGAATACAGCGGCGATTTTTGCGGGGCTTACGGCGCTGGCATGGGTGCTACACCCCCTCCAAGGCATGCAGGCTACTGCGGTGCTTTTGCAGTTGGGTAGCTATAGTCTCCTGCTGCGCAGCCAACACCTGGCTTTTACCTGGGCGCTTATAGAAAGTGGGGCTATCACGGGCTACTTCTTGGCAGCGGGTAGCCAGACCGAAAACCGTTGGCAAGTGGCTCTGCGTTATCTTATATGGAGTGTGATGGGGTCTGCGCTTATTTTATTAGGAGTAGCGCTGCGTGCGATGGAAGGTGGGGGATTGACCTATCCGCTGAAGTATTCGGTTGTTTTCGCAGATGCCCTGATGAGCTGGGGCTGGAGTATGAAGGTAGGATTTATCCCTTGGCATGCGTGGGTGATGAGCTTGTATAAGGGTTTGCCTGTGGTATGGGCGGGGTGGTTCGCCGTCGTACCCAAGGGCGCTCTGCTTCTCAGCTGCCTCGAGCTCTTTCCTTCCCAGGGCGAAGGACCCAGCATGGGCTTATTTTACCTTTTGGCTTCGGTATCCCTGATAGCTGGATATGCGGTGGCATGGAATGCTTCCACCCCTGTAGAAATGCTATACTGGGGGACTTTTTCACAAGCTGGCTATATGGCCCTCTCGGCTCTGCCAGGGGGCAAGTCAGGATGGAGTTTCTGGCAGGTGTACGGCATAGCCAGTTTTCTTAGTCTCCTTTTCACCGCTCAACCGTGGACGAGCCGAGGGGGATTGGGCATAGGCCTACTCTTGCTGGCTAACCTCGCAGCTTTGCCCCCTGTGATGGGCTTCTGGGTCAAGTTAGCCCTTTTCTGGGACACCTTCATGGGCTATCGCTCCTTCTTGCAGGGAATTACGCTGGCAGCAGCGGGAGTAGCCACGATTGGGGGATTTGCCCTCTACGGAAAAATACTTTGGCGATTAGCTCAGCAAGAGGCTACTGTTCCTCAGTGGGGTTATAGGGTTTTATACATGGGAGCGGCGTTGGGGCTACTGGGTATAGGGCTAATGCCGTGGTTAGGACGATGAGAGAAGCCCGGGCTATCCGCTCCTAAGCCAATCTTTTTCTCTCAGAACGCCTTTCACATGCTTATCCTGTAGCGTATCGTAAGGTAAGTCCGATAAGCCCAACGCTCCCGGCTATGCTCTCCATCGCGTCCAGGACGGAAGGAGTCAGCATTTCCTGCCCGTTGGGTGCGACGGAAGGGCTGATTGATAAAGTCCCATATGGCGAAGCGGATTTCCCACCGCTCGCCTAACCGATAGCTGATTTGGGCTTCGCTCATCAACCTGCGCTCCTCCAGTACATGCGGAAAGGTATCTCGGTGAAAACCTATCGCCCAGATTTGGGTGCTTGTGTAGTTGAAAAAGACTCCGGCTTCCCAGCGAGAACGACTATAAAGGACTCCGGCATTTCCGACGATAGGGGCATGTCCTTGCAAGCGCCCTTCCAGCCGTCCCACTTTGCCCCATACCGAGCGTTCTAACCCGCTTTCACTTATAGTAATAGTAGCATAACTCCAAAACCTCGCTCTTTCCGTTTCCCACCATACTTTGCGGCTTTCTATTTCTATGCCTGCAATCTCACCCCAACGACGCTGGCGCGTGGAGTAAGTATATACTAAGGCAAAGCTCTCGGGGATAAGATAAATCTCAGGGAGATTGCGCAATCGTTTGTAGAAAAGACCAATAGCCAGTAGGTTATCTTTATCTTTTGCCCATTCATAGCGCAGGTCGGCGTTATAGCTTTGGCCGGTGCCTACGGAGGGGTCACCTTGCCAGTAGAGGACCCAATAGTAGTCAAAATAAGCCAAGGGCACTTGAGAAGGAAGGGGCGGAC
>JANWZJ010000058.1:0-6736 GCA_025054525.1 Bacteroidia bacterium
TACTGATAATTATAATAATGAGGAAAATGGAGTTCTTACCCTTACCGCCCCTGCAGGTCAGTCCATCAGGGTGCGCTTTACCAGCTTCAATGCGGAAGCTAACTATGACTCTCTCTACATTTACGACGGACCTACAACCTCTTCCCCGCTAATAGGAGGATATTCAGGCACGGCCCTTCCCCCTCCTATCATTACGCAGGGTAATAGTATAACCTTCCGATTCAAGTCTGACCTCATAGCTAACCGTTCTGGGTGGGCAGCGGAAGTCTCTTGCGTAGTTCCGCCTCCGCCCTGCCACTACTTTATGGGAAATGGAGTCACCGTAGACCTCTCTTCGCCTAACTGCTGTGGGGGGGCTTCCTTCTTTGATTCGGGTGGTGCCGATGGAAGTTATAGCAATAATGCAGGAGACACGATGACCTTCCGAGCGCCCGCTGGTCAGCGAATCCAGTTTCGTCTGCGGGAGCTTTCGCTGCTACCAGGAGATACCCTTATCCTATATGACGGTCCCGTACCTAATCCTTCTTTATTCCCTATCGTAGCGCGACTCTCGGGCACGGACCCTGATTTCTCTTTTATTAGCTCGGGGCGTAGTTTGACGCTGGTATTTCGCTCGGATGCTTCTGGCGTTTCCAGCGGCTGGCGAGCCGAACTGCGCTGCGTGAGCCCTTCCTGCATCTACTCCATGAGTGCCCCTAATGTAATAGCTGATCTGACCACAGGCAACTGCTGTGCAACTGGAGCTGTCTTTTATGACAGTGGGGGGCTTATAGGCAACTATCAAAATAATGAAGACCGAGTAATCACTTTCGTCGCTAGTACAGGTCAGCGGATTAAGGTAGATTTTAGTAGCTTCTCGGTGGAGCAGTGCTGTGATACTCTCTATGCGTACGATGGCTCGAGTACGAACTCTCCTCTGATAGGCGTCTATCAAGGCAATCTGCCTCCCTTTAGTGTGATTAGCTCAGAAAATAGCCTCACCTTCCGTTTGGTATCGGATGGCTCAGGGACTGCCGCCGGCTGGAGCGCCAACGTAAGCTGCTTCACTGGTGCTGTCTGCCGTTTCCTAATGCGCAATGACACTAGCTATAGCCTAAGCAGTGTCGGATGCTGCGATGGAGCACTCTTCTTAGATAGCGGAGGCGAAACAGGAAATTACAGCAATCGCGAAAACCGCATCCATACCTTCTCCGCGCCGCCAGGTCAGCGTATAGAAGCTACTTTCTTAGAGTTTGCGACGGAGGCCTGCTGCGATTACCTATTTGTATATGATGGAGGCAATACGCAAGCACCCCTCATAGGACGCTTTTCGGGCTCTACCTTCCCTACTCGGCTGCTTAGTTCTGACTCTCTGATTACTTTTCGCTTTGTTTCGGATGGGGCAGCGACGGCGGCTGGCTGGCGCATTCGGTTGCGCTGCACAGCCAACCCTTGTGAGTATGCGATGACCGCCCCTAACCAAAGCGTTCATTTAGACAGTGCCCAGTGCTGCGGCGAAGCGAACTTCTATGATAGCGGAGGCGCGGGCGGCACCTACACGAATAATGAAAATCGCACCTTCACCTTCCGCACTCTGCCCGGCAAACGAATTCGGGTGTCCTTCTCCGTTTTTGATATAGCTGGGGGCGATGCTCTGCGCATATACGACGGGGAAAGCACCAGTGCTCCGCTATTAGGCTCGTTTTCGGGTACGACTGCCCCGCCTGATACCCTATCTACAGGCTCTGCGCTGACCTTCCAGTTCATTTCGGACGCCGCTGGCACTGGACAAGGATGGTATGCTCGCCTGAGCTGTGTCTCCACCTGCGATTATCGGCTCTCCAACCTGCCCCAACAGGTACTCCTGCGCGCTCAAGAATGCTGCGGGAAAGCTCGTTTCACCGATAATGGCGGCCCTACCGCCTCTTACGCTAATAATCTGAATCAGCGTATCACTTTCATAGCACCTGCTGGACAAAAGGTACGGGCGCGTTTCCGCTCGTTCCAAGTAGATAGCACCGATGTGCTGAGGGTCTATGATGGCTCAGACTTGACGGGAAGGCTGCTGGGTTCTTTCACAGGTTCTAGCTTGCCTCCTGTCCTTCTCAGCTCGGGCAGTACGATGACTTTTGTGTTCCTGAGCGATGCTGCGCGACAAGCAGAAGGATGGCTGGCGGAAGTCTCGTATGCTCTCATAGATACGGCGGTGATTGCTCGGGATACGCTTCTGATGGCGGCTCGTCCAGATACCAGCAGTGCTTCGTATAGCTGGGTACGATGCAGCCAGCCTTCCCAAGTAGTGGCTACTGGGCCTGTCTTTGTACCTCGCGACCGAGAACGATATGCTCTCGTGGTGCGAGACTTGCTTACGGGATGTTCGGATACTTCTGCCTGCTATGTAGTGCCGCGCGTTACTGCGCTGAGCGTAGCTTTGGAAGGCGTCCAGCTCCTTCTGTATCCCAACCCCTCCGGCCGCGAAACCGTGTGGTTGGAAAGCAGCGAGCCCATGGAGCGCGTGCGCATTTGGAATCTCCAAGGCGCCTTGCTCTATGAAGAATTCCTGCGCCGAGAAAAGACTACGCTGCCGATGCTCCCCGCTGGCGTGTATAGTGTAGAAGTGCTGCTTCGGGATGGGCGCTCCACTAACCTACGCTGGATAGTGCTGGAGTAATACCCAAGAAAAAGCTACCCCTGGGCGTCTGTGGCTTGACCACAGGCGCCTTTTTCATTAGAGGCCCCGGATAAATCTGTCCTGCCAATCTCGCCTCTTAGTAACGCGCAGGTCTTGGAGCTTAGGGGAGCGGGCGGATAGAGTCATGAAGTAGCTTTGCCGAGGCCCAAAAGGTATCCAGTTGAGACTGAGCTCCCAGCAGTGTAGGTCGCGATAGATGTTTATCGCTGTGAAGCTAACCTGCTTCCGCATAAAGTCAAACCCCGAGGATACCTGAATGCGCCAGGCTTGGGTGAGATTGATTTCGCCGGAAAAGCCCAGCGTTTGCACCCAGCCGTACTTCGTCGTATCGCGCAGAAAAAGCCGAGTGCCTACGAGGTTGTAGCTAATGTCCAGTCGCCAAGGGAGGGTGAAAAAAACAAAGTTTTCTTCTTTCTCTCCGGCGGGGGCGGTGGGTTGGAAGGGCGAGAGGGAGGCTACGAGCCCAATCTGCATCTGGGTAACATAGCCGACTTTGCGCTCTCGGTCCCAGCGGTAGAACCGCAATCGTCTTCCCGAGGTATCCCGAAGATAAGGGTCTAGAATTGCTGTGTAGTTGAGGTTGAGGCGAGTGCCCAAGAGGTTAGTGCGAGCAGTGAGAAAAATAGGGGAGAGATGAAAGCTATCTGCGGCGAAGTTATAGTTGGCGGAGGCGCCGACATTATCCAGTAGAGTGAGATAGCGAAACTTGCGTCCAGTGTCCCCTGCGGCTTTGTAGCGGGCTTCTAAGAGGTTATTTAGGTTGAACTGCAGCATATTTTGCCTGCCTGCGGTGGGACTGCCATAAAAGCCCCGTATGAAAGGATTGAAGCGGCGCTCTATAGTATCTATCCGCAAGCTCTGGTAGAACCTCCACCGGGGCTCGGAGAAGTCTGGCTTGCCCATCCATCCTATTGTAGGAATGATTGTATGGCGCAGGCTGAGTTTTTTCTTTCCCCCTAAGTGAAAGACGCCATAAAGTCGGGTAGTGAGACTTACCCCTCCCGAAAAATCCCGAGCGGTGCGGGCCATTCGTACGCGCCGCTGCACTACGCGCCGCAGGGTATCTAACTCATAGTAAGTGTATTCGCTGTAGAGGTATTCGTTGTAATTAAAGGTAGGGGTGAGCTGGAAGTAGCGGAGGAGGGTATAGCCTGCGGCGATTTGGAGGTTATGGCGGGCCCCCCAGAGGAAGGTATCCCGAGTCAAAGGAGAAAAGAGGAGGGATTCAGGTACTTGTACAAGTCCTTGGGCATCCAGTCGGTAGGTGTAGCCAATTCGTTCGTACCAGCGGGGGAGTCCTATTCGGTTCTTGCGCTGGAAGGGGAAAACGCGGTTCTGATACAAGGCGAGAATAGGTAGTTGTAGCGTCCAGAGGCGCTGGATGAGGTTCTGGGTGTGTCCTGCGCCTATGGTGAGTTGCCAGGGGGAGTGAGGAAAGGCTTTTTGATAGGAAATCGTAGACTGTAGGTTTGTGGCGAGAAAATCCCCGGCTGTGTAGCTTTGGCGGGCTAAGAAGGAGGAACTGCCACTTTGAACGCTGGCTGTGAGGGAGGCAGTGGGCGAAAAAGTCTGCCTATGCTGCCAGCGGGCAAATATCATCCGAAACCCCCGATAGTCTGGGTCGCCTGGTTCGTTGAAGGCTTGATAAGCGTATTGCAGAGATAGGTTTCCATCGTACCAGTAGCGCCTGCGGTAGGTCCATAGCAGTTCTGAACGAAAGCCCCCACGCGTGAAGAGGTCTGTTTCCAGCCGAGCATCCATGTAGCGATTGATAGCCCAGTAGTACCCTAAGCCCCGCAAAAAGAAACCTCTATCGGCGGCTTGTCCTACTAAGGGGAGGATGACTCCAGAAGTGCGCTTATCTAAGAGCGGAAAATACCCAAAAGGCGCCACAATCGGTAAAGGCACATCCCCCACTACCATGTACAGAGGACCGCTAATGATTTGGTCATTAGGGGTTACTTTCATTTTGGTGGAGGCGATATAGAAGTGGGGAGGGCGCTGGGTGCAAGTCGTATAATACCCACCGGCTCCGTAGAAGGTGCCATCGGGATTGAGTTGGATAGTGCGTCCAGCCAGTACTTCTTCGGTAAGCTGCTGCCGCATGCCGAAAATCTGCCCTCTACTGTTTTTGAGATCATATCGCAGGCTATCCATGTCGTACCGCTCACCCCCTGAATAGAATATGGGCAGCTCTCGCAGCGAGTCCCCTTCGTATATCCCGTACCCATAGAGCATTCCTCGTTCTAAATCTACCCGAGCGTAGCCGGTGAGCAGCTTCTGGTCGCGCCGCCGAACCGCTACCTTCCGATACAAAAAGGCTTGCCCTTTCTCCGCCCAAAATACAATCGAATCGGCTTCATAAAAGAGAGTATCCGAGAGGACGCTGTGTCGAATCAGAGAGTCTCTCAGGCTGGCAGGCAAGGTATCGGAGCGCGGGCGGAAAAGCAGCTGCATCCATGCCATTAGCCCGATAAGCCCATAAATTTGCATACACGCTTATGCGCAAAGGTAGAATACTCTTTTTCGTGCTTTCTTTTCTGCCCTGGCTCACTTCCTTTCGGGGGCTCAAGCCAGTGTTGGTCGTCGTAGACCCAGGACATGGAGGGAAGGACCCCGGCGCCAAGGGGAAAATCTATAAAGAAAAAGATATTACGCTGGCTGTTTCCCTCAAGTTAGCGGAACTGCTCAAAAAGAATTCTACCTTTCGTGTGGTTCTCACTCGGGATGATGACACCTTCGTAGAACTCAATCGCCGCGCCGATACCGCTAATAAGCTGCATGCGGATTTCTTTATCAGCATTCACTGCAACGCTAATCCCAAACGGGATATTCAAGGCTCTGAGACTTATGCATTAGGCGAGCATAAAACCTCCGAAAACCTTTCTGTAGTGATGCGGGAAAACTCCGCTATCTTATTGGAGGAGGGATACCAAAAGACCTATGAAGGTTTTGACCCCAACTCTGAAGAAGCCTATATCATATTTTCCCTCGTTCAGCATGCCTATCTCAAACAAAGCCTGCGCTTGGCGCGTAAGATAGAAGATAAGCTGGAGCAGAAAACCAAGCGACAGAGTCGCGGGGTCAAGCAGGCTGGTTTTTTAGTGCTTTGGCGCACGAGTATGCCTTCGGTATTGTGTGAGATAGGGTTTATTTCCAACCCCACCGAGGAGAAGTATCTCGGCTCTGAATCTGGGCAGCAGCAGATCGCCCAGGCTATCTACGAAGCTTTACTCCAATACATAGCCGCAGGGCAGCCCTGACGCTGTATTTTTGGGCATGTTTTGGCTTCAGGCGGGGAGCACCCCGAAACCCGTAGAACTAACGCTCCTGGATTTCATCATCATGGGGGGGTGGAGCATGGCGATTCTTATTGTGCTGGCTGGAATAGGCATGTATATTTTTGGGGAGCGGTATCTGCTCGTAGCTAAGTACGACAAAGACCCTTCTGCTTTCATGGAGCAGGTAAAAGCCGCTATACGCCAAGGAGACATTCGCAAAGCCGAGGCCCTCTGTACAGCTACGCCTACGCCTTTCGCTCGGATGGTAGGGAAGGGGATTAGCCGTTTAGGCTCCCCTTTGCCTGACATCACCGCCGCCATCCAAAATCAAGGCAACCTGGAAATCCTACAACTAGAGAAAAATATCCCTTACTTGGCTACCATAGCGGCGCTTTCGCCGATGGTGGGCTTTTTAGGCACGGTAACGGGGCTTATTCAGGCTTTCATGAAAATAGCCCACCTCCAAGGCAACGTCAATCCCTCCGTACTTGCCGATGGCGTATATGAAGCGATGATTACCACGGCGGCAGGGCTGATAGTGGCCATTCCCATGCAGTTTGCCTATAACTTGCTGGTCAATCGCATTCAGGGCTTCATTTTGAAGATGGAAGCTGCCAGCACTGCTTTTTTAGACGTGCTCCAAGAACCCGTACGCTAATATGTTTCGCCGTCGCCTACAGCCCCAGTCTGATTTTGCATTAGCGAGTATTGCGGATATGGTATTTCTGCTGCTGATATACTTTATGCTGACGGCGAGTTTTGTCAGTCAGGCGGGAGTCCAAGT
>JANWZJ010000058.1:6746-7674 GCA_025054525.1 Bacteroidia bacterium
ATTGCGGATATGGTATTTCTGCTGCTGATATACTTTATGCTGACGGCGAGTTTTGTCAGTCAGGCGGGAGTCCAAGTAGAATTGCCTCAGGGTACTTCTACTCAGCCCAGCCCTGCTCCCCACAGCATTACAATTACCGCTAAGGGCGAATGGTACTGGGACAATCAGCGCATCCGCAAAAAGGACTTAGAAGGCTATGTGCGGGCAGCCCTCAGAAATGCTCGTTCTCCTGAAGAACGCCTCATCACCCTACGCACAGACCGAACTGTTACAATGGAAGAAGTAGCTTATGCTCTCTCTCTGATAGCAGAATACCGAGGCAATGTTGTCATTGCTACCCGTCGTCCATGAAAGCCCTCACTTATGAGCAAGCCGAGCAACAAGCTCGCCGAATCAGTGCGCTGCTTACGCTCTTTTTCCTCCTACTCCTTCTCATCATAGCTTATGTTTGGGTAGTTTTCCGCGGCACTATTCCTCCAGAAGATGAGAATCCCTATACGATTGCCGGGAGGATAGATTTCGGCTATTTGTCGGTACCGGGCACGGTGTCTCGCCCAACTCCCATACGCTCAGAAACGCCCGAACCCATTATCACAAAGCCTACCCCTTCGCCTGTTCGGGAGACTACTACCCCTAAGCCTACTGAAAGTCCTCCCACCCCTTCCGCTCCCAATGCCCCTTCTCCTGAGCCCCAGGAGTCTGAAGAGGAGGAAGAAGAGGAAGAACAAGAAGTATTCCAGCCAGGGGGCAAGCCTGATGCTTCAGAAGCAGGGGACTTGGGCAAAGGCATGCTGGAGTTTGGCGAAGGAGATGAAGGCGTAGAGAACCGAAGACTCCTTCATTTCGTGCCGCCTAAATACTCCGTACAAAAAGAGGCCCGGATTAAGTTTGAGCTTTTTATTCAGCCCGATGGGAGCGTGTCCGACGT
>JANWZJ010000059.1 GCA_025054525.1 Bacteroidia bacterium
CACGGGCATGCATCCAGAAGGGCCGCCAAATTGGCGCCCAGGCATAGGGTAAAAGCGTATCGGTGAGACCATAGCCCTGAGCGCACTGCTGGAGATAGTCCCAGAGCTTTACATGCAGGCGAGCCAAGTAAGCGAAAGCCGCCATAGTCGCTGAGTCGGTATAGACCTGATGATTATCTTGCGGGCGCAAGCCTTCATGGGTGCGGAAAACAGGCTGGACAACGCAGCTCTCCGCCCAGCGTAGCAGTAGCTCTCGGGAACGCCTATACCGAAGCGGACCCGCTTTGATAGTGGTATAGCCGCCTATATCGCTATGCAGAAGCGGCATACCACTCAAGCCGCTGTGCAGCATGGCATAAAACGTACTGCGCAGCCCATCTTTACCATCCCAAGTAGTAAGCTGATCCCCCATCCACTGCAGCCGCGTATAACGCGGCGTAAGGGTATGGCCCGAACGCGTGAAAAACACTATATCTGAGCCTTCCGTTGCTTCTCGGTTGAGCCGAGCCCAGAGCGTAGCGTAGGTATTATGGTGCTGGGCACCAGAGCCGGCATGGAGCTGTGCATCCCAAGGAACCCATTCGGCATAGTCTGCCATCCATCCCGAGAAGCCATATTCTTGCCACAGGTTGCGCAGGATTTCACCGAGCCATGCGTAGGCCTCTGGATGTGTAAGGTCTACCAACACAGCAGGAAAACCTGGCGTACGGATGGGATAGACTTCCCCTGAGGCTTTTCGCACTAAGTAGCCTCTCGCCCGAGCAGTATCATACAGGCTGCCTTCAGTAGCTAAGAAGCTATTGACATAACCCAAGGTGCGTATGCCGAGCTGCCGCAGACTATCTACATAGAGGCGAAGCTGGGGATACTTGAGGGTATCAGGTATCCAGCGCCACCAGAGCTGGCTACCGAAACGGGTAATCCTTCTACCGCACCAGTCTTGAATCCATAAAGCAGCGATGGGCACGCCCGCTCTGCGAAGAGCGTCTAAAAGGGGTAAGACTCGGTCCCAGCCGCCTTGGAGTCCTATCCATGCTCCCTTACACCATGAAGGTAAGAGCGGCATAGGTCCTACTAAACTGGCTTGCTTGTGCAGAAGCTCGCCCCAGTCTTTTCCACTCCAGAAGGCTCCAGTTAAGGTAGTTTGTTCTGGCAGAAGCCATGCTTCCCACTGATAGTAGGAGGAGCGACTTTCCCAATAGGCCATGCCTTCATGTCCTAGGGCTGCTCCACGCCGAGCGGTAGTGATGAAGGTAGCCATGGGTGCGTAGGTCGTTGTAAGGGTACCCGCCGCCCTAGGCACGAAAAGATTGACGAAGAAACTCAGGGGCTGTTTGCCGCGTCCGATGCCCTGCTCTTCTGTCCAGAGCCGATACCGCCGCCCATTCAAAGCCCCCGGCACAAACTGCACCCCTAACCCATATGCTTCCTCGCCCTTATACCGTAGCCATCGCAGCCGCACCGCCACCGCTCCTACAGAGTCGGTAGAAATTTGCCAAACTAATAATCCCTTCCACAGTCCCAAACGAAGTTTCCATGTCTTATCTAAGCCTTGCCAGTGTCCTCTTACTTCAATCCAGTTAGTTGCCGCTTCTACGAAGTAAGTGTCTATGATAGCGAGTCGGGCTTTTCCATACTTGGGAGAGAAGCGGAAGCTCCCCATCGCTGAATGCACAACAGGCCGAATAGCCGCAGCCGAAAGCCAGTCTCGCTTGGAGAAAGCGACTTCTACTCCTGCTCCCCTAAGGAAAAATGTATCTCCTAAGCTCTGAATTAGAAGGCTCTGCAAGAATAACCCCTGAAGCATCCAGACAAGTTAGACAAACCCTAAGGAGTAGCTTCTTTAGTTTTCTCTCTTAAGGCTTCGGGTAGCCGAGGGTCCATGACCTTATACCAGAGCGGCGGAATCAGCGCTAAGTATAACATACCTGCATATCCCATGGGTAGACGCGGTGCTTTCTCTAAGGCGTTCAGCGTGTGGTAAGGTTTCGCTCCGTACAGATGATGATCCGAATGCCGTGATAAATCTACTAAAAAAAATCGCGTAATGTACTTATTACTCTCCCAGGAGTGCCAAGGCCGAATAGGTTCATCCAACTTACGCGCTAATCCATAGTGCTCTATGTAGTTAACATATTCCAGCAGGAGGTTAGCTAAAACAGCTTGAAGCAGGAAGGCGAGCATACCGGCTAGCCCGCCTGCAATAATGAAAGCACTGAGAAGGCTTGTGAGAATGAGTATTTCCTGGAGCACATAGTTATGAAGGGTGAAGGGAGGATATCCTAATTGGGCAAGTCGTTCCTTCTCTGCACGCCAAGCCCAGCGAAGCTGTCCTCCTATTGTACGCCACAGAAACTTATAGAAACTCTCCCCCTTTCTTGCTGAACTGTAGTCCAGTTCCGTGCCTACATACCGATGATGCATGCGCACGTGGGTTGTATAGAAGTAGATATTGCCAGCAGCGCCCAAAAGGAGTTTGGCTCCTATTTGCCAGAAGCGGCCTTTGCGATGGAGCATTTCATGAGCTATCACGATACCCGAGGCCCCCGCGTTGAATCCCATACTAAAGGCACTGGCCAGGGCTTCCCACAGCTCATACTTATCTTGGGTAAAGGCCCATAACCAGTACCCTATCAAACCCATATGAGCTAAGAAATGAGCCACTAAAATAAAGGCGGGAAGCCTTCCGTCCTCTTCGTACCGATTATCGGTGTATTCGGGCAGGAAAATCTCTATCCCTGCCAATAACCCAAATACTACGCCCCATGGGAGAAAACCCCACCACCCCCCTCCTGCAATTCCTATGAGGGTCATTAGTGGCAGAAGGAGGCTTAGTAAGTACTGGATGTTGCGCCACATGTTCAAAATTACACAGAATACTAACTACCCTGTAAGCAGGTACTTTTAAGATCGACTAAGCATGACTGATTCTGCTTTTGGGCTGTCTGCTTGGGTGGAGGCAAGGGCTAAGGAGAGGCGCACGGGATTTTGACTATCCTTTCAACGCCTCCGCACCGGCTACAATCTCTAGCAGTTCTTTCGTGATGGAAGCCTGCCGTGCTTTATTGTACTGCAGGCGAAGGGTGCGAATCAGCTCCTCTGCATTATCGCTGGCCATTTGCATAGCTACCATGCGCGCGCTATGCTCTGCCGTTACGGACTCTTGCACGGCTGTCCATACCATAGTGCGCACATACAACGGCACAAATCCCTCTACAAGCTGCTCTAACGAAGGTTCGTAAAACCAGAGTTCCCTCTTCCTCTCCGAGGCAGCAGGCAGGGGAAGAAGTACTTCTCGGGTAGGTACGGCTTTACCTATGCTGGCGAAGCGGTTATAGACTAAAACTACCTCCCGATACTTACCTTGCTTGAAAGCATCCCATATGGCATCAGCTTGGGCATACGCTGCTTCGGGCGAAATATCCTTCGCACCGAAAAGGTCATGATATTGCATGGAATAGCCGCTGCGACGCAATCCTTCATAGGCTTTTTTGCCCAGGACGAGCAGTTCCACTTCTTTGGAGGGAGGGAGCTGGGGCATCAGCCAACGAAGAAGCCCACTATTGAACGCTCCACATAAGCCCCGGCTGGAAGAGAGAATAACCCACAGCGAGCGAGAAGCCGCAGGGGCATTTTGATAAGGATGGGGCTCTTCTAAGTGGGAGAGCAATAACTCTAAGAAATGCTTAGCATTTTGATGAAAAGGGCGCAGATGGGTCAAGCGTTCTTGGGCCCGCCGCAGCTTGACGGCTGCTATCATGCGCATAGCGCGCGTGGTCTGCTGAATCGCTATCACGCTGCGGATCCGCCCCCGAAGCTCCCGGAGCTTACCTGAGCTCATAGAGACTTAGAGTTTGATACCCATACCGGCTAACACCTCCTTTGCTGCACGCTCTAATTGAGCCTCCATTTCTTCATCTAACTGCCCTTGTCGAATCTTCTCCAGCAGCGGGCGATAACCTGCCTCTAAAAACTGAATATATCGCTCTTCAAACTCTCGGACCTTTTCTACGGGTAGCTTATCTAAGAGTCCCCGAGTGCCTGCGAAAATAGCCGCGACTTGATGCTCTACTTTGACGGTGCGATATTGAGGTTGTTTGAGCAGTTCTACGAGACGACGCCCGCGCTCAATTTGTCGCATCGTCGCTGCATCCAAATCCGAACCGAACTTGGCAAATGCTTCCAGCTCTCGGTACTGAGCCAGTTCCAGCTTGAGTTTGCCAGCGACGCGCTTCATGGGCTTGATTTGAGCAGCACCACCTACCCGAGACACAGAGATACCTACATTGATAGCAGGGCGTACCCCGGCATTAAATAGACTGGGCTCCAAATATATCTGCCCGTCTGTGATAGAAATCACATTCGTAGGAATATACGCCGCTACATCACCTGCTTGGGTTTCTATGATGGGCAGAGCGGTGAGCGATCCCCCACCCTTGACAATCGGCTTAAAACTCTCGGGCAGGTTATTCATTTGGCGCGCTACTTCATCTGAGTCTATAATCTTAGCGGCACGTTCCAAAAGGCGAGAGTGAAGGTAGAAAATATCACCAGGATAAGCCTCTCTGCCCGGAGGTCGCCGCAATAGAAGCGATACTTCACGATAGGCAGCGGCTTGCTTAGATAGGTCATCGTATATGACCAGAGCATGTCGTCCGCTATCACGGAAGTATTCGCCGATAGCCGCACCTGCATAAGGAGCGAGATAAACCAGCGGCGCGGGGTCTGAAGCCGAAGCCGATACTACGATAGTATAAGGCATAGCCCCATACTTCTCTAAGACAGCTACTGTTTGGGCGATAGTAGAGGCTTTCTGCCCGCATGCCACATAGATACAATACACGGGCTCTCCTCGCTCGTAGTTCTCCCGCTGATTGATGATAGTGTCTATGGCGATAGCGGTTTTGCCAGTAGACCGGTCGCCAATAATGAGCTCGCGCTGCCCCCGTCCAATCGGAATCATCGCATCTATGGCTTTGATGCCAGTTTGGAGGGGCTGATGGACGGGGCGACGGAAGATTACCCCCGGTGCTTTGCGCTCATAGGGCGACTCAAAGAAGGGCCCTTCAATCGGACCTTTCCCATCCAAGGGATCGCCCAAAGGATTGATGACCCGACCCAACATTTTTTCGCTTACCAAAATGGAAGCCGTACGATGGAGGCGCTTCACGCGGTCGCCCTCATGCACCGTACTGGAGCTTCCCATAATCACAGCCCCGACATTATCTTCCTCTAAGTTGAGTACGATGCCCCGCGTACCACTGGCAAACTCTATCATCTCGCCTGCTTCTACCTCGGTAAGCCCATAGATACGGGCAATACCATCCCCTACTTGCAGGACGACCCCTATTTCTTCCAGTTCCTTAGCCGAAAGCTCACCAGCCAGCTGCTTTTCTAAGAGAGAAGTGATTTCATCCGGACGAAGGTCTGTAATCGTTCGCATAGGCTATTAGGATTCTTGAAGGAGTTTTCGGTGAATTTCTTGAAGACGGGTGCGCACACTTAAGTCTGCCGCCTGCATACCCACTTCCAGCACCAATCCCCCTATGAGGGCGGGTTCTACTTTCTCTTCCAATATCACTTCTTCCACCCCGAAACCCTGCTGCAGGCGCTGGACTAAGGTATTTCTACTTTTGTCTGTGAGGGGCTGAGCGGAACGCACCCGGGCGCGCAGCCGCTTTTTGTGCTGGTCATACACCTCTAAAAAGGCTTGACAAGTTTCGTTGAGGAGGTACTCACGGCCTCGGCGCACCAGCAGCGTGATAAAAAGCCAGACCATCGGAGAGAGATGCACACTCAGTACAGGCCGAAACCACTCTAACTTTTGTTGGCTGCGGTGAATAGGACTTTCCAGCACACTGCGAAGCAAAGCAGAGCCTCGGTAAAGGGTGAGGAGATGTTCCATTTCGGCGGCGACTTGTTCCAGTTCTTCCCGGCGCAAGGCTAAATCAAACAGGGCTTGCGCATAGCGGCGGGCTACTACCTGCGGGCTCATCAGTTGAGGCGGATTTCGGCAGCGAGTTTTTCTGCGAAGGCTTGGGCCTTTTCGGGGTCTTGGAAATGGTCTTCTAAAATCTTGCGGGCTATCTCCACAGCGAGGGTAACCGCATAAGCACGCATTTCTGCCATGAGCTTTTCGCGCTGCTGCTGCACTTGCTGCTGGGCAGCCCAGAGAATACCCTCGGCTTGCTTACGAGCCTCTTGCCGCGCACGCTCTACGATTTCATCCCGCATCTTCTGCGCCTGTGCCAACAGGGCTTCCCGTTCTTGCGCAGCCTCCAATTGCAGTTTCTCCTGTTGGGCTTTCACAGCCTCCACCTCCTGCCGAGCTTTCTCCGCCGCAGCTAATGCCTCTGCTATCTTACGCTCCCGCGTCTCTAACGCCTGCAGAATCGGCTGCCAGGCATATTTACGCAGTAGCCATATAAATGTCAGGAAGATAACCGCACTCCAGAAGAATAGTCCGAATTGCGGAAGTACTAACTCCATACCTCAGCGCAAACATACGGCAAAGAATTCATTCCTCACCCAGCCACTGACGGAGCTTTTTCCAAAGCCGCTGACGAATATGGTGCATATGCGCTTTGATGGTATTCTCCCGCACCCGTAAGCGCTGGGCTACCTCCCTATAAGGTAAATGCTCATGCCAAACGGCATGGAAGACCGCTTGTTGGATAGGGGTCATTTCCGATACAGCTTCTTCTATATGGGTGAGAAACCGCTGATAGTCAGGAGATGGCTCAGCAGCGGGTTCTATCTCTTCTTCCCATACCCAGGGCAGTTCAGCTCGGGATTTCTGCCGTAGGTAGCGCATGGCTTCTCGTCGGGCGATGGTATACAGCCATGATGAAAAGCTGGCTTCCCCCCGAAATGTGTGGCACTTTTCCCATGCGCGTAAAAATGTCTCTTGCACTACATCTTCGGCGGCTTGACTATCCTGGACCCATTGGCGTACCCAGCGGCGCACCTGACTGTAGTATTTCTGGGTGAGCTGCTCAAAGGCCTTGAGCCGTGTCTCTTCATGCTGCAGAGCATCTATCCAAGAGGCTTCCGCATCCATAGCTAAGCCATAAGAGAAAGAAAGGGCTATACAGGTTTAACAAAAGCAGCTCGACGAGGATGAGAAACAAAAGGAGAGCCTTCTATCCAGTAGCGCCAAGGATGAAGGGCATCTTCTCCTGCATATTCTACGCCTATGCGGGCCCCACAGCAAATACGCTGGGGTACAAAACTATCCTCCTCTAACCGAAGAAAAGGATGATTGAGGGCAGAGTGCCCTGACCAGGTGAGGGGAATAGCCAAGGCTTTTGTGAGGCTACCGGGACCCACAGTGAGCCGAGAGAGAGGAGCATTCCGACGCTTCATCATGAGAGGAATACCCCATAAAGGTTCTCCCGCCCTCACTAACACCGCACAAGGGTCACCTTCCTCCCCCGTAACTATGTTTAGCATATGATGAATACCATAACACTTATAGAGGTAAAGGGTGCCGCCTCTTTCATACATGGGGGCATTTCGGGGAGTTCGGCGCCCCCCATATGCATGACAAGCTCGGTCTGTAACGCCACCGTAGGCTTCGGTCTCTGTTATG
>JANWZJ010000005.1:0-53279 GCA_025054525.1 Bacteroidia bacterium
TGCTCTGGGGCTTTTTCTCAGAGAAGTTGCCTGTTTCTCGGCTTCAGCGCGACCTTACAGACTCTACTATCCTGCGGAACTTAGGCGTAGCCTTGGGCTATGGACTTGTGGGTATTCTCGCTTTGCAGGAGGGGATAGAGCGCATCACCCCCAATCCTCATCGCATACAGGAAGATATGCGCCAGCACCCGGAAGTTTTGGCGGAGGCATGGCAGGTGCTGCAACGGCGAGAAGGCAATATAGACGCATACGAGTTAGCTCTCCGCCAAGTTGAGGAAGGTACTTTTATCCCACCTGCAGACTTTGAGGAGTACCGAGGAAAGGCGCCCTCGTATGTACAGCCGCCAGAATAAGCGTTATTTAGCTTTATAGACTGGTACGCTGGAACAGGCTTCTCCATAAAACACCAGTCGCGCCACTGGCATCACCTTCCGAAAGAAGGCCGTAATGACTGCTGGAGGTACATCGGCACAGCCTTTGAGGAGCAGTCGTACGCCTCGGAACTGCTCAGCGTTTAGCTTCTCTATCTCTAAAAGACGATACTGTGTAGCTACCTCTTCTACCTGCCCAACCCCATAATACACTACATGCGGCGCCAAGTACATTCCCACCAGTAGATACGCCCAAGGCGGAACAATAGCCTCTGTACTTACAAAAATCGCTACGAGCTGCCCCTGATACTGGTTCCACAAATGGGCTGCCAAGGCTGCCCGAAAAGGTTTCTCTCGGAGAAGCAAGCCTTCTTCTAAAAACATCGCCAAATCTAAACCCGCTATCGGAGGCAACGGCAAAAGCTGGGCTAAATCTATCGTCTGCAGCCCCGCCGCCTCTACTTTATTCACAGGTAGGCTCATAATCCTACCATACGAAGGAATGTATCTTGAATGTCCTTTTGCTCAAAAGCCCCACGAAACGAGTAAGTAAGGGTGCGACTAGCTTCGTCTTGTATGCCTCGCATAGAGACGCAGTAATGCTTAGCATCTATGACTACAGCCACATCAGGGGTAGCCAGATTTTGCTGCAGAAAATCAGCTATCTGTTCAGTGAGCCGTTCCTGTACCTGGGGGCGTCGTGAAAAATAATCCACGATTCGGTTGAGTTTAGACAGTCCTACTATCCATTCCCGAGGAATATAAGCTACATGGGCCACCCCTATGATGGGTACGAAGTGATGCTCACACACCGAACGCACCCGAATCTCTTTTTCTATCACCATCTGGTGGTAGCGCAGTGTATTGGGAAAGAGGCGAATCTGCGGTTCATTTTCGGGATTGAGTCCGATGAATAGCTCTCTCAGATACATTTTGGCAACGCGTTTGGGGGTATCTCGGAGGCTGGGGTCGTTGAGGTCCAGCCCTAAGACCTTCATGATTTCTGAGAAGTGATAGGCGATTTGGGCTTCCCGTGCCTCCAGAGAAGCGGGCACTTCGCTATGGTGCTCGCAGCAAGTGTGCCCGTTCGTAAGGTTAGTAGGTTTCGCCATGATATATGAAACAATTTCGGGGCGTTTCCCAAAGGCGCAGTTCCACCAGTTGCACTTCGGATGGAAGCAGCCGCTGAATCTCACGCCAGAGAGAGACAATCAGATTCTCAGAGGTAGGGATCTGGTCAGCTAAGAAGGGTACGTCAGTGTTGAGGTTGCGATGGTCTAACTGAGAGAGGACATTTTCTTCTACGAGCTTTTTGAGCAGGGCAATATCCATGACATAGCCTGTGTCGGGATGGGGGGAGCCCGCTATAACTACCTCTAACTCGTAGTTGTGCCCGTGTCCAGCGGGATGACTACAGGGACCGAATACGCGTGCATTCTCCGCATCAGACCAAGCAGGATTATAAATCCGATGGGCGGCGGAGAAGTGAAAGCGCCGACTTACGTAGACTCTGGGTTTGACTTGTTGCTTGTGAGCAGCAGGAACCATATTCCGACTAATATAACAGAAAGCCAGAGAAAAAGCGGGGCCCAGTTCCCAGCCCAGAGGAGGCCCACATCACTGAGAACAGGTGCTTCTCGGGCGAAGGGATAGATCAGAGCGGGCGCCCCCATTCCTTCTATGAGAAACCATGCTGAGAGAATGGCGGCAGCTAAGGCTGACTTGTGATGAAGGCGAGGTAGAGCAAGAAGCGGTTTATGAAGAGCCAACCATGCCCACAGGAGCAGCACCCCTGCCCCATATACGCTCCACTGTGCCGCCCAAGCATAAGTAACGCCCCGCCAACCATACCACAGCCCTAACCCCAACAGTACCATGAATGCTCCCGCCAGTCCCCCTGCTATTGTCCTTCTACTGAGCAGGTACAGCACCAGAATCTCCAAACCGAATAACCAGATCGCCTCTATCAGCAGTAGCGTATGCATAAGTAGGCTCCATAGTGATACATTCTGTCGGACAAACTACTGTACATAGCCCACAAAAGCAGCATAGGGCATGGTCAATATCAAACCTCGGCAAATAAAAGCGGCGCGGCGACCCATCCGAAGCGTAGCCTATGACCTGAGGAGCCTTTCGCTTCTCTATAGTGATGCAGTTTACGGGGCATGCGCGAGCACACAAGTCGCATCCGATACAGTCTTCTATGGCGACATGAAGGCGATAATGTCCATTTTCGGGCACAGAGGGCTGTACATGCGGGTAGGCCAGCGTAACCGTCCCCGCAATAGCATACTGAGAAGGGTGGCGCTTGCGAAGCCGAAACGCTCCTACTAAATGCCTAAGGGCAAGCCATAGCCCCCGCCACAAACTACGCATGCTTCAAAGATAGTATCTTTGCTTATGCAGCGGGAGTTTCCCCTGTACCTCACTTATGACGATGTGCTATTACTCCCTGCTTATTCGGAGATACTGCCGGAGGAGACGGATGTTCGCACGCAGCTCACACCTACCCTTAGCCTGAATATACCTATTCTGAGCGCAGCGATGGACACCGTAACCGAGTATCAAATGGCGATAGCCATAGCCAGTGAGGGTGGCATAGGCATTCTCCATCGCAATCTCTCCATATCCGAGCAAGCGGAACAAGTACGCAAGGTCAAGCGCTATGAAAGCGGACTTATCATAGACCCGATTACGCTCCCCCCTGATGCTCCAGTGAAAGAAGCCTTCCAACTTATGGCAGAACACCGCATAGGAGGCATTCCCATAGTAGATAAGGCACATAAGCTGGTAGGCATTCTTACCAATAGAGATATCCGATTTGTAGCGACAGATAATACTCCCGTATCGGCTTATATGACACCGATGCCTTTGATTACGGCGCCAGAGCACACGACTTTAGACCAAGCAGAGGAGATTCTACGCAGACACCGCATAGAAAAGCTACCTCTGGTAGATAAGGAAAATCGCTTAGTGGGACTGATTACCTACAAGGACATCTTGCGGAAGCGTACCTATCCTAATGCCTGTAAAGACGAGTTGGGACGCTTACGGGTGGGAGGGGCGATAGGTACAGGTGAAGAAGCTCTGGTTCGGGCAGAAGCCTTGGTCAAAGCAGGTGTAGACCTACTTGTGATAGACACAGCCCATGGGCATAGCCGCAGGGTTATAGAAACCCTCACCGAACTCAAAGAGCGCTATCCCCATGTGCCAGTTATGGCAGGTAATATCGCCACAGCCGAAGCAGCCGAAGACTTGATTCGGGCCGGCGCCGATATTATCAAGGTAGGAGTTGGACCTGGAAGCATCTGTACTACCCGCATCGTTACAGGCGTAGGCGTGCCTCAGCTTTCGGCTATTTTAGCGGTAGCGCCCATTACCCAAAAGGCAGGGGTAGGCTTAGTAGCCGATGGAGGAGTCCGCTACAGCGGCGACATCACGAAGGCGCTCGCAGCAGGGGCCAACGCCGTCATGCTCGGCAGTCTCTTAGCCGGTACGGAAGAAAGCCCAGGGGAAACCTTACTCTATGAGGGACGCAAGTTCAAAGTATATCGGGGCATGGGTTCGCTGGAAGCCATGCAAGCTGGAAGCGCGGACCGCTACGGACATAAGAAAAGCGCCCCTACCAAATTTGTTCCAGAGGGGGTGGTAGGACGGGTTCCGTATCGGGGCCTCGTGCGAGAAGTCCTTCATCAACTGGTAGGCGGCTTACGAGCGGGGATGGGTTACTGCGGCGCAGCCAACCTCCCAGAACTGAGGCAAGCTCAATTCATTCGCATTACCCATGCCAGCCTTACGGAAAGCCATCCGCATAGCTTAGAAATCATCAAAGAGGCACCGAACTACTCTATTAAGTGAAAATAGGACAGCTTCTCGGTCCGCTTCTTCTCCCCTTAGGGATTGCTACATTCGGGCTCCAGCTCATTTTTGCCTATTTCCGTCCCGACTCGCCCGTCATTCCTGGGCTTGGACTGGCTGGGCTATTCGCATTTTGGTTGGGTGCCTTTTTATTCATGCTTCATACGCTTTCCTGGCGCTGGCGCACCCCCGCAAGCCTTTTACGCTGGAATGCCATTCTCATTCCCATAGGTATCGCAAACTTTCTCTTATGGGGTATTGTAATCCTTGTAGTGGGCGAAAAGTACCCTCGCCTCTTCTCCCTCGCTCATAACGCAATTGATACCGTATGCGCCCTCCAAGCTGCCCTACATTTTGCAATTGCAGGTCATTTATTCCTCATCCGCCCTCTCCCCATCAAATCATCCATTCTGATAGGTTTCTACATCGGTTCGGCACTCATTCTTACACTTCATCTCATTTTACCCGAAGAGGGCAGCTATCTCACACCGCTGATTTGGATAGGGTTGCTACCTATTCTGTATTATAGCCAGTGGCTTGCCGAGGTAGCCGCCGAAGAAGTACCTCAAGCTACTCTCCTTATTGCCCTTTCCCTGATTGGACTCTTTCTGGAATGGGAAGTCCTGCCTGATTTACTCTTCACAGAATTTTCAGACTTCTTAGAGACCATCCATCCGCTGCTGGCAGCGGGAATCTTCTTACATGGGGGCTGGCTTTTAGTACCCTTGCTTCTGCGTATCACACAGACCAGCATCGGGAACCGAGACCCTTACGCTCTACTGACAGACTTTTTGGCTCGCCAACAGCGCGCCACTACCATTCAGAGCATCTTAGAAAATACCATCTCTACTCTCTCTCGTCTAAGTGGTGTAGCGCATGCTTATATTCAACTAAAGGCTTCGCTGGAAGATACTTACATCGCTTCCTCCCTCCCCGAAGGCAACATTCGTGAAGGAATTCGCCAGCTCCTCCAAAATCATAGTGGCACGGATGCCTACATTCAAGAAATACCTAATCTTCGTAACCGCCACTCTGCATTCCCAGAAACTACCGCTCTGCTTATCCAACGCCCCGTGGCACGGCTCTACGGTCCTCTGCTCCACCAAGCCCTGCAAATCGCCATCCTTGCCCAAGACACTACCGGCTTTGAGGAGAAGGACATTCAACTAATTCTCACTCTCACCGAACAGACCGCCCTTTTTTTAGAGAACTTAGAGCGAAAAATCTATCACGACCAACTCGTTACGGCTCGGAAGGAAGCAGATTTGCTCCGACAGACTCGAGAGGCTCTCATGCCCCCCCCTATTCCTATATTGGACAAAGTAGAGGTGGATGTACTTTTTGAGCAGTACGACCGAACGATAGGTGGCGATTATTATCAGGTATATGCCTATCCTGATGAGAAGATTGATTTTTGGATTTCTGATAATTCAGGCACGGGCATAGCAGCCGCTTACCAAATGGCTCAAACACGAGGCGCCCTGAATACCCTCTGGACCCGAGGCCTCGGACCAGAAGAGTTTCTCTTAGAGCTCAACGATGCCCTCTATCGTATCTTCCCCAGAGGTCATTTTCTTGCGGCTACACTCTTGCGGTTTGACCTTAGAAAGCAAGAATACACACTCCTGCGAGCGGGCAATCCAGAGGTCTTCTACTGGACGCCTGCGATGAAGCAGCCCGAAGTTCTGCGCCCTTCTGGTATCGCTCTGGGCATAAGTAATGCCTCTAAAATCAGTCGCATAATCACCGCCGAAAAAGGAAAACTCGTTCCAGGGACTACCTTTATATGTTTCAGCGATGGCTTTTCCGAGGCTACCAATTCCCAAGGCGAGCGACTTGGCTCGGATCGGCTACTCCACATCATTCAGGCTCACATACACCGCCCAACTCATGAAATCTCCAGTTACATTCTGGAAGCAGTCCGTCAATTCACAGGCTCCACCAGTTTAGGTGATGATGGCACCCTCATGATCGTGCGCTACACAGGCAAATAAGCGCCAAATACTTATCTTTGTTCTATGCAGGTAGAAGTCCAGCCTGGCATGAATGGACACTTCACCGTGAAACTATCGGGTGAGCTGGATGCCCTAACAGCACCCCGCCTCTACGAGAAACTCACTCAGCTCGTCCAACAAAACCCAGGTATTCAAAAAATCACCCTGCACTGCAGCGGACTAACTTACCTCTCTAGCGCAGGCGCGGGGATTCTTCTCATGTCTATGGACAACTTCACCCCTAAGGGCATCTCCTTAGAACTAACCCAAGTCCAACCCGAAGTGTATAATGTGCTGGACATGCTGGGGCTCACCAAGCTCATGACTATCACCCATGCCTAAATACGCCTTACACTTCGGCGCTACCTTAGAGAACCTACCGCTGATACGATATTTCGTCCAACAGAGACTAAAGCCCCATCTGCCTGACTCCATCCAGCTCAATCAAGTTACCGTCGCTGTAGAAGAACTCTGCTCTAACTCTATTCTCCACGCTAATAAAGAAGACCCCACCAGGCAACTCCGATTACAACTACACATTCAGAAAAAAGCCATTCATATCTACCTGCACGACCCAGCCCCTCCCTACGATATCCATAGCTACCCGTCTGAACCCCAACTCCTGCGTAAAGGAACATTGCGTCCTGGGGGTTTTGGGATTTATCTTATGCGAAAGTTCATAGACCGAATTCATGTGCGTAGAGGCAAGAGAGACGGTTCTATCTATCACATGGTTAAGGAAATCTCCTAATGCGTGCTGGAAGTGATACTGAAGAAAAATCCCTTCGCCCTCATAAGTTAGATGAGTTTATAGGGGATCGTCCCTTTTTGCGGAATCTGCGTGTCTTTCTGGAGGCAGCTCGCCAACGAAAGGACCCCTTAGACCATACCCTTTTCTATGGTCCGCCTGGGCTGGGCAAGACCACCTTAGCTAACATCATAGCGCATGAGATGGGAACGCGCCTTTTTACGAGCAGCGGCCCTGCACTTCAGCGTCCGGCAGACCTTGCGGGGCTTCTGACCCAGCTCGGTCCCCGCGATGTACTTTTCATAGACGAAATTCATCGGCTCCATCCCGCCATAGAAGAATACCTCTACACGGCGATGGAGGACTACCGATTAGACATAGTCATAGACAGTGGCGCCCACGCCCGCACGCTCCAAGTACCGCTTCAACCCTTCACCTTAGTAGGAGCTACGACCCGATTAGGACTGCTAACTTCGCCTTTGGTTGCCCGCTTTGGCATTACCATCCATGTAGAATACTATACTCAAACAGAACTCGCCCAGATAGCCCTTCGTTCTGCAAAGATTTTGGGCATTGATTTAGAAGAGGAAGCAGCATATGCCATAGCACGCCGTAGCCGCGGTACTCCTCGCACCGCTAATCGCTTACTACGCAGACTGCGCGACTTTGCCCAAGTAGAAGGCATTCAAACTATCAGCGGCGAATATGCCGAAAAAGTACTCGCTATTCTCCAGATAGACCCTGCGGGCTTAGAAGATATAGACAAAAAACTTCTTCTTACCCTCATAGATCGCTTCAAAGGAGGGCCCACTGGATTGCAGACACTGGCGGTAGCGGTAGGCGAAGAAGCTGAAACGATAGAAGAAGTATATGAACCTTACCTTATTATGGAGGGGTTTCTTGAGCGGACACCGCGAGGACGGCGAGCCTTGAATCGGGCTTATCAGCACTTAGGAAAAGCTGTGCCTGGTCCTTCGCCGACTCTTTTTGGTTAGCGGTGAGCTTAGCCCTCACTCAAGCGGTTCGCAGCTTAGCACGGGGACTGGGGTTTGATGCGTGTGGGATAGCGCCTGTGTTTTCGTTAGAAGAAGCACCGCCTAACTCACCCGCCGCTCTCGCTTACCAGCGCTACCTCCGCTGGATAGAGGAGGGTAAGCATGCCGATATGCATTACCTCGCTGAAAATCCTAAACTGCGCAGCACCCCCGAAAGCCTTCTACCCCAAGGAAAAAGTCTGGTATTCGTTCTACAGAGCTACTTCCATACCAAGCGTGCTGTTTCTGTGATAGCCCAGTACGCCTGGGGAAAAGACTATCACACTTCCATCCGAAGGCGGCTACAGATTATTGCGGACTATCTTATGCGGCACGGCGCGCAAGCCCGTCCCTTTGTAGATAGTGCGCCTATTTTAGAAAAGGCATGGGCTGTAGAAGCAGGTCTGGGCTGGATAGGGAAAAATACCCTACTTATCCATCCCAAACTGGGTACCTATACGTTCATCGGGGGTGTCATTACCACGGCGGAACTGCTTCCGGATGAGCCCTTTCAGGAAAGTCTATGTGGTACTTGTCAGCGCTGCATAGAGGCTTGTCCCACTGGTGCGCTCACCCCCTACCAAATAGATGCTCGGCGCTGTATCGCTTACTGGACCATAGAAGCCCCTTCGCTCTCAGAAAACGCCCCTTCTACGGGAAAATGGGTCTTCGGCTGCGATATATGCCAGCAAGTGTGTCCATGGAATCGCTTTGCTCGTCCCCAGGGCGAGTTAGATTTTCGTCCCAAAGCTGAAGTGTTTCTACCCCCGGCTGCATGGGCTATCCTTTCTCGCTCCCAACTGAAAAAAATCCAGCAGGGCTCTGCCCTGCGCCGAGCCCGCCCCGAGAAAATCCAGCACTTAGCCCAGTTAGCCCATGAAAGGATATCGGTAGTCCCCCGGTGGCAAAAAGTTTTCTTTGATAGCTCGGGGACTGAGCCAACGAATTAGGTTCCACGGAGAGCCAGCCTTATCGTTTGTGCCAGAAGCTCTGGCACCCCCAAAGGGCTGTTGATTCACTACAGCACCGGTGGGCTTATCATTTACGTAGATATTTCCTGCGGCATAGCGAAGTTCATCTAAGGCTTTTGCGATGACTGCTCTATCCTGTGCCCAAATCGCCCCTGTCAGCCCATAGGGCGATGTCTCATCCAGGAGGCGCAGCGATTCTTCCCACTGGTCATCGGGGTAGATATACACTGTCAGCACAGGACCGAAGATTTCTTCTTGCATAAGGCGATGCTTGGGGTCCTTCGTAACGAAAAGCGTAGGCTGGATAAAGTAGCCGACGCTGTCATCGTACCCCCCTCCTTCTAAGAGCGTAATAGCAGGGTCATGCTTGCCTAACTCTATGTAGGAAACAATCTTGTCAAAGGAACCCTTATCAATCACGGCAGTAATGAAGTTAGAGAAGTCTTCGGGTGGTCCCATCCGAAAGTCACGCATCATTTGAATGAGCTTGTGCAGGATTTCATCTGCACGGGAGGCAGGGAGATACGCCCGAGAAGCAGCCGAACATTTCTGCCCTTGATACTCATAAGCACCTCTTGCTAAGGCTACCGCTACGCCTTGGGCATCCGCACTATTGTGCACCCAAACAAAGTCTTTGCCCCCCGTCTCCGCTACGATACGAGGATAGTTGCGATACTTGGGGAGATTTTGAGAGATAGTTTGCCACAGCAGATTGAGCGTTTCTGTAGAACCAGTGAAATGTAGCCCCGCAAAATAAGGATGAGAAAAGGCTGCCTCTGATAACACAGAACCTCGCACTATTACCAAGTTAATCACCCCCTCAGGCAGTCCAGCCTCTAACAGGACATCCAGGATAACCTTCGCCGAATACACTTGAGCCTCGGCGGGCTTCCATAGGACGACGTTGCCCATGAGCGCAGGGGCTGTGGGTAAGTTCCCCGCGATAGAGGCGAAGTTGAAGGGTGTGATTGCCACGATGAAGCCTTCCAGCGGACGATAATCCAATCGGTTGCGATTGAAAGCGGGACTATGAGGCTGCCAACTCATTAGCCATTCCGCATAATGCACATTAAACCGCCAGAAATCCACCAGCTCTGCAATAATATCTATCTCGGATTGGAATACATTTTTGGACTGTGCTATCATGCAGGCGGCATTTGCGTAGGCTCGGTATTTCTGAGATAAAAGGTCAGCCGCTTTTAGGAAAATCTCTGCCCTCTGCGCAAAGCTCCAACGGCTCCAAGTACGGTGGGCTTTGAGAGCGGCGTCTATGGCTGCCTGCACTGCTTCTTTGCCTATCCGATAGCCTGTGCCTAAGGTATGGGCTTTGCGGTGGGGGGGACTGAGCCGAAAAGGCTCGCCTTCCCAAAAGCGTCCTCCTATCCAACTGCGCACTTCCACTTGGCGTGTGTAGGCCTCATGCAGCGCTCGCTCTAATGCTGCGCGTTCAGGAGAGCCAGGCGCATGCGCCAAAACAGGCTCATTCTGCGGCATAGGGAAAAATTCGTTCATGCCACAAAAATAACGCTGCCTATGGACTCAGAGCTCATGGCATTAGGTAATTTTGCGTGCGTATGGTGCATAAAAGAAGTGCTTACCTCATTCTGGCTGTTTGGGGTCTCTGGGGATGCAATCCCTTTTACTCAGGGCGAGTGAAGAATTGGATTCCTGCGGAGAAAGAACTCCCTGCAACTATCAAAAAAGTCGCGCTCATCAATCGCAGCGCTATCCCTGAGGAGGAGCGGAAACAAATTATGGATGAATACAAACGACGCGGCGTACGGGAAGGGGCTGTACAGGGTGCGCTGACAGGCGGCTTATATGGGGCTGCGTATGGAGCAGCTACAGGGGGACTACAAGGGATATTAGATGAGCAGTGGCTCAAACGATCCCCCCAAGACGCTCTTCGCTATCTCCATGACCGTCTCAAGGAATGCGGCCGATTAGAGCCTATCATGATGGGACAAGAACTGCGCTGGATGGGCAAATCCGATGGTTCGCTTCCTAATCCCCTTCCCTTAGACAGCATTAAGAAAATCGCTAAAGGGGCACCCGAAGCCCATGCGATTATTGCCTTAGAGACTTTCTTGCCAGGTGGCTCTCCGCAGAAGCCCGAGATCTTAGTAGGCTTTCGCATGTACGACCCCAAAACTGCCAAAATCATAGATGAGATAACGATTACAGGCAGCAGAGAGCGCTATTACTACGGGACTAATGTACAAGAGGTATATCGGTCAGCGGTGGAAGAATATGTGCATAGGTTTTCCGTCTGCCCCCCTGCTTATCCAGACGATGAGCGAGTAGTTCAGTTCTACGTAAAAGGTTCGCCTAATCTCCAGAAAGCCAAGACGGCTATTATTGGGCGCAACTGGAACGAGGCCATCTCCCTCTGGGAAGCAGATGCGCGCAAGGGGAAAGGCACCGCAGCGAAGCGCGCTGCTTACAACTTAGCATTATTGTACGACTGCATGTGCGAGGTGGAAAAAGCCGATGAGTGGTACAAGCAGGCTGTAAGTAATGGGCTGGGACAAGCCCAATATGAAGAATGGGGGCGCTCCCGACGCAGCCTTTGTCAACAGCTCAACTCCCAACTGCCGCGGGAAAAACGCTCTTATTAGGGCGGGTAGTCGGATTCGAACCGACGACCTTCTGAGCCACAGTCAGACGCTCTAACCACCTGAGCTATACCCGCCGAACTGCCACAAATATACGACCCTTGCAGTATTTCAGGGATAAGGGAAGCTCAGTTCAAGCCCATCATATGCCAGAAACACCCCAGGGGGAAGTTCTGCTTGAACCTCTGCATGTCTGCCCATGAGATGGCTTATGTGGATGAAGTAGGCTTCTTGCGGTTTGAGCTGGGCCACCACCTCCAGCGCCGCATCTAAGTGAAAATGCGAAATGTGCGGCTCTTTACGAAGGGCATTCAGTACCAAGATTTCTACCCCTCTGAGATATTTCCAAGTCTCTTCTGGGATGGCGCTGGCATCTGTTATGTATGCCAGGCGCCCTATCCGATAACCCAGAATAGGTAGCCGATAATGCAGAAAAGGAAGGGGCAGGACTTCCACCCCATGCAGGCAGAAGGGAGAGAAGGGTTCTATTTCCCAGAGCGTGAGCTGCGGTAAGCCCGGATAAGGCGGCCCCTCAAAAGCATACGCATATTCTACACGAATCTGCTGCAGGGTACGATGATCTCCATAGAGAACAATCCGTTTATTCTGGAGGTAGTTGAAGGGGCGAACGTCATCTAACCCAGCTGTATGGTCTTTATGGGCATGGGTGAATAGTACGGCATCCACAGTGGGCAGGCGGGCTCGGAGCGCTTGTTGCCGAAAGTCTGGTCCTGTGTCTATCACCCATACCTGTTCGCCCACGAAGATCGCTGCCGAAGTACGCAGGCGCTTATCGCGGGGGTCTGGCGATCGGCAGACTGGACAAGCACAGCCCAGAATAGGTACTCCTTGAGAAGTACCTGTCCCTAAAAAAACAAACTTTAGGTCGCCCACCGCCGAATCAAGTGCTCTTCCTCCGGCGTAATGTCCAAAGCCGATCGCAAATCCTCCGCTATGCTGGCTAAAGCACGCACCCGTCCTAAAGGAGGCGACAGCGTGTTAAGCACGATGAGTTTATTCTGGTACAAGCGACAGGGCGCACTGCGAAAAGTCCCTCGTAGATACTTGAGCTTGTAACCGTTTCGGCGGAAAAGCTGCTCTAACTGCTCCAAAACCGCTTGCGCACTGGCCATACTTAGGAGGAAATCCAGCGAAGGATTTCAGCTTTCTGCTCGGGGTCTAACGGAGCAGGCGCATTAAGCATAAGGTCTGACCCACTGGCGGTCTTTGGAAAGGCAATTACATCGCGAAGGCTACTTCCCCCCGCCAATAGCATAATCCATCGGTCTATGCCGAAAGCACAGCCCCCGTGGGGAGGTGCCCCCCGCCCCAGCGCTTCCAGTAAAAACCCGAACTTGTCCTGCGCTTCCTCCTCAGAAAAGCCCAAGAGTCGAAAAATACGCATTTGGAGTTCAGGGGCGTGGCAGCGCAAGCTACCACTCATAATCTCATACCCATTTATCACCAGATCATAGCATAGTCCTCGCACTTTGAGGGGGGCTTGCTCTAAATACTCTAAGTCTTCTGGATGCGGATGGACAAAGGGATGATGGGCGGGAGCGAGCTTACCTTGTTCATCTTGCTCAAAGAGCGGAAAGTCTATGATCCATGCCAGCGCCCAAGGACGTTCGGGCTTGAGCCCCAAATCCTGAATCACCGCACTGCGCAGAGCCCCTAAACCTGCATGCGGTAGATTTTCGCCAGCCGCCCAGAGCCATAGTCCTTCTGCTTCCGGAGGTAGCGACTGAGCAGTGAAAAACTTTTGCAACGAAGTGCTAATCTTCTCTCCTTCCTTTTGGGCTATGCTAAGGGAGGGGATGCCATGACTTTTGGCTACCTCTTGCCATTTCTCTTGAAGTTTGCGGGAGGCTTTAGCCTGAGCCAAATGGAGCTGGAAGACGCGACGACCTTTCCAAAAAGGCACTTCTGTCTGGCTCGCCCACTCACTCACCTCCTCCCAAGCCAAGCCATAGCGCAAGTCTGGTTTGTCCGAGCCATACCGGCTCATCGCCTCTGCATACGTAAGTGTCGGTATCTCGCCTATCTCTACGCCGATAAGTTCTTGAAAGACAGCCTGCACTAAGCCCGTAAAGATGCTTAGCACTTCGGATTGCGAGACAAAACTAAGTTCGCAGTCCAACTGGGTGAATTCGGCTTGACGGTCACCCCGATAATCCTCATCCCGGAAGCAGCGGGCGATTTGAAAGTAGCGGTCTATGCCCGCAATCATCAGAAGCTGCTTGAGGAGCTGGGGGGATTGAGGCAGGGCGTAGAAGCTGCCTGGCTTGAGCCGAGAAGGCACTAAAAAGTCGCGAGCCCCTTCGGGGGTAGAGCGAATCAGCATGGGCGTCTCTACTTCCAGAAAGCCATTTTCTCGTAGATACCGCCGCACTACCTCTAAGAACTGGGCTCTGAGTTCTAACCGCCGCTGCATGATAGGACGCCGCAAGTCTAAATACCGATACCGCAACCGAAGCTCTTCCAGTCCGTCCGTCTCATCCTCAATCAAAAAAGGCGGTACTTCACTGCGATTGAGTAGAGTCAGGGTTTCTACCTCTATTTCTATTTCGCCCGTGGGGAGGTTGGGATTAGGGCTTTCTCGGCGGCGAACAGTACCTTCTGCTTGGATGACCCATTCTCTGCCTAAGGTGCGTAGCACTTCATACATAGGACTGCTTTTAGGCGCATAGAGCTGGACAATACCGCTTCTGTCCCGCAAATCCAAAAAAACAAACTGCCCCATGTCCCGCACCCTTCGCACCCATCCAGCGACTTTGACTTCACATCCTATGTGGTCTGGGCGCAAGTCCCCACATCCGTGCGTGCGATACGAGGTTCCTTTCACAGCCGCAAAGTAAAATCAACGACCTAACTAAGTCGGAAAAATGCCATAAATACTGCTTCCACTTCCATTCATGCTGGCATAAGCAGCACCTTCTTCATAGAGCGCCTGCTTCAGCATGAGAAGGTATGGATAGATTTGAAAGCTCACCTGCTCTAAGTCATTATGGAGTTCCTCACGCCAAGCGTTTATTCCTTGGCGCAGGATAGGTTCTATGGGTTTGCGGCTCCACTGGGAGGAACGCAGCGCTCTATAGATATGCTTCGTAGAGCAGGGCAAAGGCGGTGTAAGCATGACCACTTCATATCCCTCCAAAGAAAAAGGGTAGGGTGTGAGTTCGGTGCCGGTACCCTTAGCCAGCATGGGCACCCCATGTAGGAAAAAAGGCACATCACTCCCCACCTCAGCTGCCACCTGATGCAGAAGCTCCGAAGTAGGCTCTAACTCCAACATAGGAGCGAGTAGCTTGAGAAGCATGGCACTATTACTGGAGCCGCCGCCCAATCCTGCACTCACGGGGATTCGTTTATGCAGATACACCTCTATGGCGGGCAGGGGCTTCTTCCAGTGCTGTCGCAAAATACGATAGGTGGTCTCTAAGTAGTTCTCCTCATTCTCAGGTATCTCCAAGCCGCTAAGATGAAGTTCTATTCTGTCTTTACCTGGCAGGACATTGACTTCTATGTCATCATACAGATAGGGGTATGGCACGAGAAGCGTCTCCAGAATATGGTATCCGTCCGGCCACCGTCCCAAGATATGGAGACCTATGTTGAGTTTGGCGAAGCTGGCGGCATAAAGACGAGGGCTCATGGCATGCGCTGTCGTTTGAGCAGGTAGCGACGCAAAGGTTCAAAAAAACCCCCACGAATATCCACCTCTACCCAATCTATTTGGTACTGGTAGCAGAAATGCTTCAAGCGACGTTGCCAGTGGTAGAAGTATTCTATATAGAGGGCTTGTAGTTCTAAGGGTTGGACTTTGACTTGGCGGCGCGTCTCTGCATCTATGAGTCGCAGGGGTTCTAAGGGTAGTTGGAAAAGGGCTTCGGTGGCTTCATCCCATATGCGTAGGAAGAGAACCTCATGTCCGCGCAGCCGTAGGGCAGCTAAAGCCCGTTGAAATGCTTCTTCTTGGTCGGGTTCTACGAACCCATCACTGAGCAGAAGGAGCAGGCTGCGGCGTTTGAGCCGTTCGGCAATCCGATGAAGTACATCGGGTAGCAAGGTGCGCAAGGGCTGCGAAGGGGCATTCCGATATTCCTCTAAAGCTACAAAAATCTTAGGTAGCCAGCTCTGCCGAGCCCGAGCTGGCAGATACATGCTTATATCTTCTGCAAAGGCATACAGCCCTACTCCATCTTTTTGTTGTATCATCAGATAAGCCAGCGCCGCCGCTAAAAAAACTCCATAATCCAGCTTCGTATAGCTGCGGGAACGAGGATACCGCATAGAACCACTTATATCCAGCAGAAGGTAGGCCCGTAAGTTTGTCTCCTCTTCATAGCGCCTGACGTAGAGCCGCTCCGTCCGAGCAAACACTTTCCAATCTACTTTCTCTAAACCATCGCCCGCTTGATAAGGATAATACTCGGAAAACTCTACGGAGAACCCTTGATAAGGACTTCGGTGCAAACCGACTAAGAAACCCTCCACAATAGCCCGTGCAATAAGCTCTAAATGACGAAGCTGCTGAACCTGTTCGGGGCTTATCATAAATCCTCTTCCTCTATATCCTCTATCTCTACTTCCTCTATGCCCATGTCTAACTCCGTGTCTTCTATCAAAGTCTCGGAAGCAACATCGCTCTCCTGCTCTATGGATTTGTCTAAGTCTTTGTCTTTCTCTGTGCCTATCAGCCTATCTAATGAGACTTCGGGAACATTTTCTTCTGTGATAGAAGGCACTGCTGTAGACGATGGGGTTTGGGTTCGGATGGTAGTGCGTGCTTGTGCTTGGACGGCTTCGGTAGAGGGCTGCTGCGGAGTAGTGATATAGACCTTGCTCCGAGCAAGAAGTAAGCGAGGCTGCCTCGGAGGCGTTACAAACACAAAATATACCCCTGTTTCCCGAAAAGATATACGCGCCCGGTAGGATGGATTCTGACCTTTGGCACGAGGCATAAGATAAACGCCCTGCAGTTTATCTACTTTGCGTACGATGATCCAAAGGGTATCCCATTCTTGAGGTTGTTTGGGGCGATATTCAGACCATACAGGAAGGGGCACGCGTACCATCCGAAAAGCTGTATCTATACCAGTCAGCTTTCCTTCTGCTGAGATTTGAGTGCCAAAGTGCAAGCTCTTTTGAGCCAAAAGGAGAGAGAGGAATAAGCCCAACCCTCGCATCTATCCAAAGTTAGCAGATGTACGGCGAAAAAGAAAATACAATCCGATTAGGATGAAGGGCAGACTCAGAAGTTGCCCCATATTTAGAGGGATTCCCAAGCTATAAGCCTCTTGCGGTTCTTTTACCCATTCGATGCCCCATCTCCAGCCAAAAACCCACACTAAAAATATGCCAACCAACCACCCCGATGCATATCTGGTATGGACACCCCGACGATATAGCCCCAGAAGTAGCACAAAAAGGATAAGATATACGACGGCTTCATAAATCTGCGTAGGGTGTCGGGGATGCGGGTCTACCCGCTCAAATACAAATGCCCAGGGAACTGTGGTGATTTTGCCGTATATCTCGGAGTTGAAGAGGTTTCCCAAACGAATTAAAGCAGCGGTGAGCGCAGTGGGGATAGTCAAACGGTCTATAAGCCAGAGAAAGGGCTGTTCTCTGCGCTTTCTGCTGTAGAGATACACCGCTAAAAGCACACCTAAGGTACCTCCATGACTGGCTAAGCCTCCTTCCCATACCTTGAGAATCTCTAAGGGATTCTCCCAGTAGTATTGGGGTTCATAGAAGAAACAGTGCCCCAAACGCGCCCCTACGACAGTTCCCACCAGCAGGTACCCCAGTAGCGTATCCAAATCCTTCTCTGGCTTATTCTCTTGACGATATATCCATCGCATGATGTAGAACCCGATAAAGAAGCCTCCAGCAAAAAGAAGCCCATACCACCGAAGTTGGAGCGGTCCAAGGACAAGAATCTCAGGAGATACTCTCCAGTGGATATACGATTCTATCATATCTTTTGCAGAAAGGCTAAAATGTCCGCAAATACTTGCTGGCGGAAGGTTTCGTGGAGCGGCTCATGAAAGGAGTCGGGATAGGACAAAGCCTGCTTATCAGGAGCGGGGATGCGCTCATAGAAGCGTTGAGCGGCGGATGTATCACAGATAGGGTCAGCCCCAGGGAGAATGAAGAGATATCTTCCTTCAGCAAGCAGGGGGAGGTCTTTCCATGCTTCCTTTTGAGCGCGCTGGGTCGCAGAAAACCAGCCAGCAGTCGCCGTACGAAAAATCAGCGGGTCTTGCGCATAGGCTTGTACTTCTTTAGGATCATGAGAAAGCTGTTCGGGTTTGAGCCCTGAAGGAAGACTCAGCATAGGTAAGAGCCGCGCCGCTACTTCTCCCAGTGCTTTTTTCCATGTGGGGACCTCCAGCCGAAGCTGCAGAAGGGGCGCACTCACAATAAGCGCCTGCGACATCCATACCTCCTTATATTTCTGCCTATATCGCAGTACAATCAATCCCCCCAGTGAATGCCCAGCTAAGACTACTGGCTTATGAAGCTTACTCTTCCAGTGGGTCCATACCGCTGTCAAATCATAAAGATACTCCTCCAAATCCGTAATATATCCGCGTCTACCCGTGGAGCGCCCATGCCCGCGCAAGTCCCAAATGAGATTAGCCCAGCCATGTTTTACCAGAAACTCCACGACCTCTTGATACCTTCCGCTGTGTTCAGCATAACCGTGTACCCAGAAAACTGTGCCTTTGGGCGAAGGGGCAGGATACCAAGCGGTATATAGCCTTTCACCTTGGTGGCCGGTTACCGTGTGGGCATGAAACTCCATGAGGCAAAGGTAGAATGCCTCACTCGTAGCGCAGCGCCTCTACGGGATTGAGCTTTGCGGCTTCGTTAGCAGGCTGGTACCCTGCGATAATCCCTACCGTTCCACTTAGTCCTACTGCCAGTGCCACCCATCGCCACGGCAGAATAAACTCCATGCCTAAGAGTAGGGCTACGATGTTGCCCATGAGAACGCCAAGCCCAATTCCCCCTAATCCCCCTACTACTGCGATTACCACAGCTTCGGTGAGGAATTGTTTGCGTATAGCCCTGCGAGAAGCTCCTAATGCCATGCGCAGTCCAATCTCGTGAGTTCTTTCTTTCACAATAACCAGGAGGATATTTGTTAGGCTCAGCGTAGCCCCCAAGAGCGTCAGCAGGGTAATCCCTATGGTAGCCCACCGCACTATCCGAAGCTGCTCTAAAACAAACTCAGTGAGCTGTTCTGGCTGCAGGAAAGAAAAGTTATCGGTTTGGCGAGGCGATAATCGGCGTACGACACGCATTACCGAACGAGCTTTTTGGAGGGCGGCAGGCACCGCTTCTACGGAAGGAGCAGCTACATAGATTTGTACAATCGGCAACTCCGAGCGTCCTGTACCCCACGGCACAAAGCACTCCCAGTCTAAATTAATCCCTGCTAATCCTCCTCTTCGCTCTAAGGCGCCTATGACCTTATAGTATCTGCCTCCTATTTGCACCCATTTATTTATAGGCGAGGTGGTAGGGAAAAGTAGGCGGGCTACCTCTCCTCCCAGTACCACGACAGGAAGACGCCGCTCTTCTTCCGCCTGCGTAAAAAAGCGTCCGTGCGCCAGCTTCAAGCGAGCCGCCTTGACATAACTGGCATCTACACTAAGCAGCCGCACGCGAGCCGGAGTATCTTTGCCTTGATAAACGGCTTTAGCCGATGCACTAACAAACTGCGAACGAGCCACATCGGCGCCGGGGAAAGCATAAATGGCGTAGAAGCGATTCGCTTCCCACTTCTGGAGAGGTGCCCCCATTGAAAACATGCGGCCACGCCTGCCAATCCGAATCCCCACTTCACCTCCCGTAATCATAAAGGCATGGGGACTGAGTCCCCCGAAGGCTTCATTGAGATAGCCTCGCAGAGCTTCTAAGGCTGTAAGTACGCCCACCAGCGCTGTAATCCCAAAGGCTAATATGCTTAGCGTTAGGATAGCTCTTAGGCGATACTCCCATAGCGCCCGCAGCGCCTCAGCTATCATGCTGCAATATCACGCCGAAAGACCTTCTCTGGAAAATTTACTTGCTCCAACGCAGCGTAAGCCCGACTGCGGGCTTCGGCTCTATCCTTACCCAATCCTACAGCCGTATATACCCGCCCTCCCAAGGTAAATACTTGCCCCTCTTCGGAAACTTCTACACCTGCCCAGTAGATATAGGAGTCTCCTTGGAGGCGGCAGCCGCCTTCGCTAAGGGCAGGCATCGGAATAAAATGACCACTTGTACTGGCATCAGGGTATCCTGGCGTGGCAGCCACGACTGCCACTGCGCTCGTAGCATGCATGCGAACTTTCAGTTCGCTGAGCCGCTGAATTTTGTAGTAGAATAGGATTTCATCCAGAGTATTGTCTATGAGAGGCAGGATAATCTGAGCTTCGGGGTCGCCCAAGCGCACATTGTATTCCAACACATAAGGCTCATCTCCCACCTTCATCAGCCCTAAATACAAAAAGCCATGATAAGGTATGCCCATTTGTTGGAGTCTTTCCAAAGTAGGGTCTATGACCTTGCGCCGCACTTGGTCTATCCATTCGGGAGTGTCGGCAGGGGCATATCCCCCCATACCACCTGTATTGGGGCCTTGGTCGCCTTCACTAAGCCGTTTGTAATCGCGGGCACTGGGCAAAATAGTATATCCCTTTCCATCCGCCAAGAGAAAAATAGAGCGCTCTTCTCCTTGCAGAAACTGCTCTATGAGAATCGTACTACCGGCACTACCGAACTTTTCACCGGAGAGGCAGCCCTTGGCAAATGCAATCGCTTCTTCTGGTGTCTGTGCTACGAGCACCCCTTTTCCTCCAGCTAATCCGCTCGCTTTCACTACCACGGGATAAGAGACCTTACGCAAATGAGCTTCCGCCGCATCTACTTGGGTAGCATCAAAGATGACCGCTTCTGCCGTAGGGATGCCTGCTTCGCGCAGAAAAGCCTTTGCGCGTGCTTTGCTTGCTTCTAAAAAGGTGAGCCTTTGCGAAGGGCCTATCACCGTAGCCAAATCGTGTAAATCATCGTACATACCTCTGGCAAGCGGGACTTCTGGCCCGACGATTACATATTCTATCCTATGCTGCCGAATAAACTCTCTAAGCTCCCGAATCTGATTTTCCTGGATGAGTACTCGCTGGATGGGGGGCTGCATGCCGCCATTTCCCGGCGCCACATACACTTCTAATTTGCCTGAAAGCAAGGCTTTATGTGCAAGGGCATGTTCTCTAGCCCCTCTACCAATAACTAAGAGTTTCCGCACTCTACAAAGTTATCAGTCCTATTAGGACTTCGCTCAGAAGGATTGGGGATAGTCAGAGGAAAAAAGAAAACCCCCGGGGACTCAACCCGCAGGGAATCAACCCGGGGGCCTCTCTGCTGGGGTTAAGTCAAAGGTACAACGTTTTTTAGAAATCGCAATGCATTTCTGGTTTCCGCTGGCTCAGTGGTACGCGGAGAAAGCCAAGTGGTTAAGAGACTATACTAAACTGCTGTTTCCGCAGCCTAAGGTGCTAAGCGGTACTTTTCCCAGAGCCCTTCTTTCGTTTCCTCATACACGATGCGGTCATGCAGTCTCCCAGGGCGTCCTTGCCAAAATTCTACCTTAGCTATCCGAACTTGGTATCCCCCCCAATGCTCAGGACGGGGTATGGGATTGATATGGAAGTAGCGGAGGTAGTTTTCCCACAGGGCTTCTAATTCTCGGCGTGTGATGCGTTGGCTTTGGGGAGAAGCCCACGCACTGAGTCGGCTCTCATGCGGGCGAGACGCAAAATACTCATCCGCTAACTGGGCAGGTGCCTTTTCAGCGATGCCTTCCATGCGTACCTGACGCTCCAGTACATCCCACCAAAACGTAGCGGCTACCCGCGGATTATGCGCTATCTCCAATCCTTTGGCGCTCTGGTAGTTCGTATAAAAGTAAATATAAGGAGGATTGAAGCCCTTCAACAGAACGACCCGAGCATGCGGCCGCCCCGCCGCATCCACGGTAGAGAGCACAAAAGCATTCGGTTCTAAAATTTGAGCTTTGATGGCTTGCTGCAACCATTCCTTGAAGAGAGAGAACGGCTCGGAAGGCGTATTGCTCTCATCCAGCAACTGCCCTTGATATGCCCTACGCAGCGAAGCCAGTTCTAAATCTCCCATATCCACTCAGAAACGACTGACTTTTCTCCGGAAAGTATTTGACGATATGTTAGAGCAAGCAGGTCTGCTATAGGATGCGTTGGAGGCAACTGCCACCACTTATTAGCGTAAAATAAGCTCCGTACAGGCATAATCGTAGCCGCTGTACCCGTTCCAAATACTTCCAAAATGCTCCCATGGGCTATCCCTTCAGTCAATTCGTGAATGGATACTTCTTGCTCTTTCCAAGAGATTCCCAGCATCTGTGCCATTTTGAGCACAGTATCTCGGGTGATTCCAGGCAAAATCGTTCCTCTATCTAAGGGAGGCGTAATCAGCGTAGGACCTTTTTGCACGAAAAAGACATTCATTGTACTGAACTCCTCTATGAGCTCATGCCGAATAGCATCTAACCACAGAGAAACATGGCAGTTGTGCTGCTGAGCTTTCTTGCCACTGAGCATGGCTGCCGAATAGTTGCCTGCCATCTTGATAGAACCGGTCCCCCCAGGCGCAGCACGAACTAACTCTTCTTCCACATAAACTCGTACTGGTTCACCGTAGTAAGGTCCGACAGGCGTTAGATAAATAAGGAATATATAGCTGTCTGAAGGTCGTACTCCGAGCCAGGGGTCTGCAGCGAAATAAAGCGGGCGAATATAAAGGGCATGCCGCAGATCAGGAGGGAAAAGGTCTTTTTCTACTTGGAGAAGTCGCCGCAGCAAGCCCAGAAAAAGCTCTGCAGGCACGGGGGGCATGACAAGGCGCTCAGCCGAACGAACAAATCGTTGATAGTGGTCTGCTACTCTGAAAGCAAAGTAGGTGTCTTTGGGTCTGTGATAGGCTTTAAGCCCTTCAAATATAGCTTGCCCATAATGAAGTGCAGATGTCCCGGGCGAAAGAGATAAACGCTCAAATCGCTTGACTCGGACCTCTTGCCACCCCCCTTCCTGATACTTAGCATAGGCAAGATAGCGACCAAAAACCCTCCCAAAAGGAAGCTGCTCCCATGAGATAGCGGGGGGAGGTAACGCAGTATCTTCTACAATGATTTCCCAGTTCATGGTCCGACTACCTGTAAAGGGGCTCGCTGAATACGCTGCCACACTTGCGTAACGCTCTCACCTTTCAGAAACCGCCATAACCCTACGGCCTGGGCAAGGTGAGCCAAGATAAAGTATCCTGGCACCCGCAGAAGCATAGGTATCTTTACATACGGCATATACAAAAATACAAACGCCTCAAGCCATGCCAGCGCTTGTAGTCCAAACAGGAGGGTATAGATTATTTTGCCCTGCAGCATTAGGATAGATGAGCTTATGAAGAGGAGGACTAAAGCAGGTGGTACTATAAAGTACCGACTGAGCTTGTGCGAAAACAGAAAGAAGAAGAATAGAGGTTCTCTCGCAATATCACTCCCTTTCACACGGGCGAATATTCCATGAAGGACATTATAGGTAATTCGGCTTTTGCGCAGGAATTCTGTTCGTATATCTACAGAGGGAGACTCAAAAGTAATTGCTTCATCTGTGTAGCGAATGGGTTTGCCTCGGAAGCCTAAATCTAAAATGAAGTAAATATCATCTCCACTACCAAGGGAAGTAATTTCCGGCCACCATTCTGTTCGTATGAGAAAGAACTCTCCTCCTAATCCTAAGCTTCTATCAAAGAAGCTTTCCCATTTGCGCAGAAGATTTTCCCAGTGGAGATACGAGATTTCAGCGGCTTCGGGGGGAAGCGCACCTTCTTTGAGCAGGTATCGGAATCCTCCTACTGCTCCTGCTTCGGGGGGGCGAAGCATCAGCCGAACCGCCGCTTTCAAGCTGGCAGGGGCAGGCAAGGCATTCGCATCGCTAATCAAGGTTAGGGGCGTTTGCACATAAGGACGAGCCCTATTGAGAGCAGCTGATTTCCCTTCCCGAGGCACTACTAAATACTCTGCTTCGGGATATTCCTTCAAAGCATTTAAGGTAGCTTTTAGGGACTCATCCCCTTCATGGGTGGAAATCACCCATAGAATCCGTAGCTTCTCTCGGGGATAGTCTAATCTCCGTAAGGCTTCCATTTTGGGGATGACCGATTCGGCTTCCTTGTAAGCAGGGATGAGAATAGTAACTTCGGGCCAGACCGCAGGGTCTGGTAGGGGTTTCTGGGGACGCAGCCACTTCACCACCCCCGCTATAGCCCCCAAGGCAAGAGGATAGAACAAGTAAGTGTAAGCCACTAAGAAGGCACTTACCCAGAATATAACCTCCCCGATGGACATTTAGGCAAAAATATAGCGCAGCTACCTTTGTTGTGTGATCTGGCCGGCACCCCTCCGAAGGGGCGATACTATCCTACTCGTAGCTTCTTCCAGAAGAGTAGAACCCGCAGAACTTCGCCCTTTTCTGGAGTTTGCTCGCATTCAGAACTGGAAAATAGAGTATGACCCTAATACTCTGTATGCCAAAGAAGGCTTGTTAGCAGGTTCGGACACTCAGCGCCTTTCTGTATTGCAGCAGGCTTTAGATGACCCTAAGGCTAAAGCCATATGGTTTGCCCGGGGCGGCTATGGTAGTTCTCGGATATGGCCTCTGCTTAGCTGGGAAGGGTTCAGGGCTCACCCCAAGTGGCTCATCGGCTTCAGTGATACTACACCTTTCCTCTGGGGCGCAGCGAAGATAGGCGTAGTGGCACTTCATGCACCCGTAGCCGCTTATATTCCCTATCGTACTTCCATTCAAGCGGTTAATCAGCTTCTCGCGCTACTGCGCGGTGAAGAGAACTATTATACGCTTACTTGGAGCTATCGGCCTTGGTTAGCGTGGAGGGTAGGAAAAGCCGAAGGCAAACTATTAGGGGGCAATCTTACTTTGCTTCAGAGCTTGTGTGGCACTACTTTAGATTTGAAGCTATGGCGGGAGCCTATCTTACTTTTCTGGGAGGAGGTGGGCGAGTATTTCTATCGGTTGGATCGTATGAGCTGGCATCTTCGCAACGCTGGATGGTACGATCAAAGCACAGGGGTTATGATAGGCAGCCTTACGCTCATGAGAGAAGATGAAGATTTTCCTTTTGGAAGGAGCGCCGATGCGATAGTAAGGGAGAGCGTGGGCAAGAACATACCCTTAGTCATGGGGATGCCAATAGGGCACACCCAAGAGAACTATCCCGTGCCAGTGGGCGCGTGGGCTGAGCTGGAAGTGCGAGAGGAAGGGGCTCGCTTATCCCTGACCCGGGGCACTAAGTGAGAGCACCTCTACGTATCGCCGCCCCTTTTTCTCACGAAAGCTAACCGTACCTTCTACCAGCGCATAGAGCGTATGGTCTTTCCCCATGCCTACACCTCTACCCGGCCAGAAACGCGTACCTCTTTGCCTGACGATGATATTCCCAGGACGCGCCATTTGACCGCCAAATAGCTTCACTCCCAGCCTTTTACTTTCTGACTCACGACCATTGCGCGTACTGCCCAAGCCCTTTTTATGTGCCATAGTCTACAGAGATTGTACGGTTAGGAGAGTCATCGGCTGACGATGTCCGTATTTGCGCTTGTACCCCTTGCGACGCTTCTTCTTGAATACCACGATCTTAGGGGCACGCAGATGCTGCTCTACCTTGAGACGCACCTGTGCAGGGAGATAGGGAGTGCCAACAAGCACACCTTCCTTTTCCCCTGCCATAACAAGCGCTTTATCTACGACGAACTCTTCCCCTTCACGATAGGGCAACCGATTCACTACCAGCTTATCACCTGCCCTCACTTTCCACTGCTGCCCTCCTATTTCTATGACCGCAAACATAACCTCTATTCATGTAAGATTTTGAGAGATTGCCTGTGGATTTGACCTGAGAAGTCTCGTACCTCTACCTGGAGAAGGTAGAGTCCTGAAGCAATATCGCTGAGATTCCAGCGGAGTGTGTGCTCACCGACTGGCAGAGTGTTCGGGTAAGTTTGGCCAGCTACTTTCCTACCATCCAGTGTAAATACACTGAGCTGGATGCGCTGAGCCCCTTCAGGCAGTTGCAGTTTTAGGTGGAGGTCTGTAGAGAAGGGATTAGGATAGGCTTCTACCCGCATTTGATTCGCCAGTTCGGTGTGGGAGAGGGCAGTCGCCTTGCGTCCGCTGATTTTCCAAATACCCCTACCCCATGTCGCGATAAAAATAGGTTTCTGCGGATCAGGCAAGAGCCTGCCTTCTATTTGAGGTTCTTGACCAGGACGCCCACGCACTACTGTATCCACCCGATAGAAGAAGGGCTTCCACGCAATAGCAGTAACCGGCACTCTACCCACAGACTCACCTGTCATCTCTTCCCATACAGGGTTAGTTACATCAGGGCAACGCCACAGCCCCCACTCAGTGCCCGCCAACAAGAATACCGAGGAGTCTGGATAGAAAAATAGACTATATACAGGGATATTTGGGAGGTTAGCGTGAATAGAAATAAAGTCAGGCTGCGCATCAGTGGCATTAGTTGAGAGGAGAATTCGTTTTCTAGAACCTCCATAACTTCCTACTGCTATGGCGACTAAGTTCGGATTTCGGGGATGCACGGCTATGGCACTAATCCATCTGCCCCTTACCAATCCCTCAATACGATCAGTCAGATTCTCTGCACGAGGGCTCATACAACCAGGTGTGTTCGGAACCAAATCCCCTGCATTTCTCACGCGATACAACTGACCGTTAGAAGTGCCAATCCACAGCGTAGTATTAGAGTCAGCCGCAATAGCAGTGGGAATGATCCGAGCAGGATTATAATAGTCTGTGAGGGCTACCTCTCCGATAAAGCCTAAGTTACCTTGAATAACTTTATTCCAACGGGCTATCGTATCCGGCGAAGTACTTATAGGATTACTAACACACCAGACTGTACCTGAAGTAGCTACAAATAGAAAACTTTTTCCTTCTCTCAGACCGTCCCGATTCAGCACTCGCTCCCCAAACTTCTCCACAAGTACTATAGGGGTGTAATGAGGACCGAAGTTATCGGGCCTATCTTGGTCATTGGAAGCACGCAGGGACTGAATGTTAGTAGGATCACAGTTTGTACGAAGAGGAGCAGCATAAAATGAAGTATAGGTCTGTCCTTGATCCGTAGCAGAACGAACCCTACCCCCGTGGAATCCTAAAAAGGATATTTGGGGGTCTATGAGGGAAGCCGCCGTAAACCCATACAGAAAAGAAGAGGAAATACCAGACACACTAAAATCAGAAGAGTATGTAGCCGCACGGAAAGTACCCGGAATATCTTTTTCAGTTCTATTGATGATACTAAGGGGAGAAGGTCCTGATGCATAGATAGTACCGTCGGAAGCTATACTGAGGGACATGACCCGACTCGCCCAAATTCCAATATCACTGGGCTGGAGTTGGGTTCTGTCTGGGGATATTCGCACTAATCGTCCCTCTCCCGCTACCAGAAGTTCTCCTGAACTCAGATACAAAATGCTGCGTATCGTAGGAGGTATGCGAACCACGAGGGCTTCTCCTGAGACACGAGGAGTAGGATTGACTCGCAGCCATCCGGTGTTTGGCATGTATTCCCATAGGGTGCGTCCTCCTATGACGAGGCGATTAGGGTCAGTGGGATGAAGGCGCATAATCAGAGTTCCTCCTCCCCCTACCACTGAAAATGCATTCGTAGCCTGATTGGCGCTTTCCGTCGGAGCGATTCGCGTCCAGTTCGCTCCTTCGTCTGAGCTCACCCATACTCCTAATAGGCCGTTACTGACAGAAGGGACTGCGGATGTACCTATCAGAGCCACATAAACTACAGAAGGGTTAGCAGGAGATACTTGGACAATCACCCGAGTGATAGTAGGTGCGGGAGACATAGAAATCGGATCTAATGGAATATTTCGTATAGTGGAGAAAGTCGCGCCACCATCTGTAGATACATATAATGACTCTCTGCCTCCTACAAATAATTTTCCTCCTGCCCCCCATGCCAAGCTTCGAATAGGCTTACTTGAGATGAATCCAGTGCTTTGGAGGGTAGCCAACCTATCTCCAGATATAAAAATCGTATCCGAAGTAGCTATGGCTACCTTGTCTCCTGAAGTAGCTATATCTACGATATTTAGTATGCCTACATTAGCATAGTTTAGGCTGTATGAAATGTTTGGATAAGTAAGTCTCCAAGTTGCATTTTGATTAGAGAAGTTTCGTCCATCCGTAGAAGTGTAAATCCCCGTTCCAGGGCGCCCGAAGTTACCCGTTATCCCTCCAGCTATCGTCAGAGAACTCAAAGAGATTCCTACTAAGTCATACTGCGCCACACTACCGGAGGCTACATACATAACATCCCCTTGCACTGCGAGATGAGATATAGAGGGATTGACATAGCGCTCCTCTCCATTTTTATTGAGGGAGTAGCCTGGGACTATGCGCCAGGTCTTACCTTGATCTGCAGATTCATAGAGCCCTCCAAATCCAGTGCCTGCATATAACTTGCCTTTGTATTCTATGAGAGCCGTTATAGAGCCCCCCAAGTTAGTGGGTCCTACCGACTCCCATGTGAAGAGGGTGCTGGACTCTTCTAGTACTATGGGGCTAATAGGCTTCCAGTGAAGTGCGAACAGGAAAAGTATTAGAGTGAAGCTAAGGAAGCGCCGCATAGAGGCAAAGGTAAGAAGAATTAGGTCAATTGCGCAAACGCTCTGCTGCGAGCCAAGGAAGTTTGCGAGGGTTAGGAACGGGTAGCGTGCCCAGCGTAACGGGCGCCTTCTCAGAAAGAGGGGGAGGTTTCTCATACTTAGGTGAAGGAGGGGGTGTAGGGGTTTGGGGCGGAATCCTCTGTCGCAACCAGAGGTAGTTCTGCCATGCTATGGTATAAGTCGGCTGATAACGCAAGCTACGCTCCCACAGCCCTAAGGCTTCGCTACTGTCTCCCCGTTTGAGGGCTATTAGCCCCAGCTGCTGATAAATGAGCGCTCTATTCGCTGAGTCGCCCTCTACAGCGGCTACTGTATGCCAGAAAAAAAGCGCACTATCCCACTGCTGCCGGCGCGTATAGTACTGCGCTCTCTCATAAAGCCCATGCCATGCCGAAATAAGCTGTATCCAAACTACCGCTTGCGAAACCATTTACTCATGCGCATGCGATACTGAGCTATCTCTTGTTTTTGAGTTTTTCTACGCTGATAAGCCCGAATCTGCGCAAGAATCGCTTCGCGGTTCGTGAAGCGCTTCATGAGCCAAGTCTGCCCTATTGTCAAAAGATTGATAACCGTATAATACCAGCTCAGGGCCGCTGAGGCATCGTTGAGAAAGAAGAAAAAGATTACAGGAAAGATATATACCATCCAGCGCAGCGAAGGGTCCGCCGTGCTTGGGGTAGAGGACATGGAGAGACTATATAGTAGTGTGGTAACCGATGTCACCAAGGCAAAGAGGCTTAGGTGATTTCCTATAATAGGAATAGAAAAACCCCAGTGCAAAAGCGCATCATAAGAGGATAAATCCTGCACCCATAGGAAATCTTTCTGCCGAAGCTCAAAGGAATTGGGGAAAAAGCTGTACATCGCTGAGAAAATAGGGAGCTGTAAGAGAGCAGGAATACATCCTTGAAGGGGATTAACGCCAACCTGCTTATACAAGAGACTACGCTCTATCATCAGTTTATCTGGCTGCCCCTTGTATTTTTCCTCCAACTGCTTGAACTCGGGCAAAGAATGCACGATCTCCATCCGAATCGCACTCCGATAGCTCTGCCAGGTAATAGGTGAGAGTAGCACCTTGATGAACAAGGCAAGCAGGATAATAATAACCCCATAAGAGGGAATATACTTCTCCAAGAAGGTGAAGACAGGAATGACAAGCAGTGTATTGATATATCGCGCTATACTCCAGCCCAGTTCTATCTGCCGCTCATATTCTTGTTCATAGGAGGCAAGGAGGGAATAGCGGGCAGGCCCTAAATACCATTCCATTTCTGCTGCTTGTCCCTCTAAAGGCAGTTGCAGTTCTGCCCGACTTACGGGCAAATGCTGAAAAGGCAAATTCTGCAGACGTGCCGTAGTGAATCCACTCTGCGCTTGTAGAATAGTACAAAAGAAATGCCCTTTGAACGATACCCAGTCAATTTTTCCTTGTAGCACTTTCTCTTCCACTTCATCTTCGTCGGGCCTGATGGACTCTACATCCTCTCCTTGCTTGTAGTACAGCGCACAGTAAGACAACATCTGCTTGGGGGAGATTTCTGTTTGGGGAGTACGGTACGCTACATGTAAGGATAGATATGGGTTGCGCAGGCGCTGAGCCAGCCCATGAAACGCTATTCGCCATCGCAGGCGGTAATCCCCAGCTCTTAGCAGATAGCTTATTCGCACAAAAGTATCCTGCGCTATAGGAAGCTGAAACACCACACTATCTTCCCCCTGCATAACGGGATTTTGGGGGATATGGACAGGTATGAAATGAAGTCTCTCTGTGCTTATGATGGAGCGCCCTTCTGCAAAGAGCACTTGAAGGTGCTGTGTAGTATCCCATAAGCTAACTGGCTTGCCTGCGTGATCCTTATAGAGGGGTATTTCATGGGCTATGAGGCGAGCCCCCCTACTTGAAAACCGATAGCGAGCTGCGCGCGTCTGCACAACGAAAAGAGTTTCCCCTCCCTCCAAAAACCGGGCATATGCGCCATACTGAGCTCGGAGCTTATCCACGGAGTCTGACGCAGTAGGTAAGGCGGTCGGAGCTTTCACGGAATCGGCCTGGGCTGAAGGAGACGAGGAAGCAGACTGTGATGAAGAAGAAATGCCCCACCAAGAAAAGGCAATCGTCCACAAAAACATGAATAATGTCAGTAAGAAGAGGGCTAAGGCTGTATTACGGGACACCGCCGCAAAGTTAGCCTTACCTTTGCCATGTGCAGCTTGCTTGGCGAGAGGGGCAGCTATGGATTGAGTCCAGCTTCTATGAAGGACCGCATGAACTCCTGCTCCTTTTCGCTCGCCGGGCAGAGCTACACTGGGAGGACCTTTCACTTCTCACTTTATTAGAAGCCTCTAAACCTCTTCTGAACCACCTCCCCTTAGAAGACCAAATGGAAGTACTGCTTTTTATGGCACAGCTTCTACAGCTCAAAGCACGGGGCATCCTACCTATGCCGCCCGAAACAGAGCCAGCCGAAGCGTTAGCCAGCCCTCCCATCTCGCCCCCTCAGGAGAAATACGAGCCCTTTCTGCAGTTTTGGGAAGAGAGGACTTCTGTATCTAAGTATCGCCTTGCGCGTCCTAACCCTTCCCTCCCAGAAGCAGAGGCTTTAGCCCCTATCTCTGCCTTGCGCCTTCTGCGCACCTATGCCCAAGTGATAGAAAGGTTTCATAAACTCCAACGCACCTACAGTCCCCCTGCACTCCCCTTCTCCCCCCAAGAGGTGGAGGCTTATTTACGAAACCTTTTTATGCAACAATCTCGTTGGAAACTACGCACTCTCTGGATTCAGCTGCCCCAAGCCCCCCTGTACCGTGCGATGGTCTTCCTACAAATCCTTTTCTGGCTGCAGGAACGCCGCATTGTATTAGAGGAAGCCACCTTATGGGATGCCGTGCTTTTCTGGCCCTGAGCTTTCTCTACACCTGGGCTCAGGGGAACTATCGGCCTTTCATCATAGGATACGGAGGTTTTTTCCCATATGGTGCTTGGGGACAGCGTCGCTTACCCTTTCCACAAAATGGCTATGCTCGTTTAGGACATGGCCTCTATGGGGCAAAGTATTACTACACACGCAGCCGGACCCGAGCCTGGTTCGTTTTCTTAGAACTGGGTCAGTGGGGAGTTCATACCGCAGGAATAATCCAAAGCCTACTTCCCCCGGGTGAAAGCCTCAGTCCTGACTTCCGACCCCCTTACCGCATGCTCTATTCTACTGCAGGTGGCGGGGGACTGACATGGAGATTCATCCTTTCACCCCACTTTTGGCTAAGCGTAGGAGCTGATCTCCGAATCGCTCATGTTAGCTATCCCACTTGGCTAATAACCCTCCTAAACAACCGACAAATGGAAATCAATATAGAGAGCAATAGCTTTATCGGCGGTAGCTTATCCGTAGAGGGCTGGGTGCCGTTGTACCCAAATAAGAATTCATATGCTTTGGGTATGGGATTGAGCTTTCCTCAGGTATGGGGAGCGCCCGCGTATTATACTACCCGGCTACGAGATGCCACAGGCGATAAGGAGAATATCCGCAGGTCATATTATATCCGCCCTCTTTTTGGCGTGGGTCGGCTAATGTTTTCCTTTACCTTATAGAACTTTCTCTAAGAAGTAGGGGAGCTGTACTTTCCACCAGGGCCAATCGTGATTCACATCGTGCCCCCATATATCTACCCAAGCGGGAATGCCTTTATGAGCCAGGACCTCAGCCATTTGGCGAGTGTGGGTGAGCATAGGCTCTTCCCAAGCTCCTTGCCCTACACAGAGAATAATCTTTTTCTTGCGAAGCTCATCTAAATAATAGGAATCATTCAGATTAGGGAGAAACCAGAGTGGGCTATTGTAATAGACCCATTCATCGCTATATTCTCCTAAGAAACCCGAAAGCTCATATACTCCGCTTAGCGCGATAACCCCTCCGAAATCATGCGGAAACCGAAAGATAAAGTTAGCTGCGTGATAAGCGCCCATACTCACGCCCGTCGTCCAAATCGGCTGGTCCGTAAAGCTCCGAATATAAGGGATTACTTCTTCTCGGATAAACTTCACGAAGGCTTCGTGGCGGGGCCCACGCTCGGGCATCGGAAGGTCTCGTGATGTCCAGCTTTCCGCATCATAGCTATCCACCGTAAAGAATTGCACCTTGCCTTCTTCAATAAAAGGCCGAATGGCATCTATCAGCCCAAACTCTTCTAAGTTTCTATGGCCACTCTCCTGCGCAGGAAAGGCTAAGAAAGGAGCCCCCGCATGTCCGTAGCGATTGACGCCCATCGGATGGACTAAGTAAGGCACTTCCCAACTGCGATGCTCTATACGCATAGGCTATAAGGTGAGTCTCTTCTGCGCAAAGGTAGCTAATGCCACCATCTCACTAAAATCAGGCGTACGGATAATATAATGATAGTCCCCCATAGCGGCTCGGAAAAGGGGATTCGTAGGGGCATGATGCACTAAATACGGCCCTAAATGGCGCAGCAGTTCTTCATGGGTATAGCTATATCCGATATGATGTTTGCGGGCGATGTAGCAGCAGTAATAGGGTGCTGGGGAAAAAGGCGGAAGGGCATGCCCATGAATCATTTCTGCCCACGCTCGGTATAAATCTATATCATGAGCGAAATTGAACATATCTAAGGTGGGATAGCCTGGGGGGCGCATATTGACCTCTAAGGGGTAGAGTTGTCCTTCTGGGGTGCGGATGAACTCAAAATGGAAAAAGCGCGCCTTTAACTCATAAGCGGCTACGACCCTTCTCCCAGCGTCAGCTAAATCAGCAGGAATCTCTCTATGTACGAAGTAAAAAATATCTGTGTCTTCATTTACTACTTCGGCTATGCCTCGGTTATATTCTAAGGAAGCGGCAAAGAGGATATTCCCGTTCCAATCGGTCAGTCCGTCAAAGGTTTGGATAGTGCCTGTGATGAACTTTTCCAGAAGGTATCCTGGGCGGAAACCCTGGCGAAAACGCTCTATGTCTTCGGGATAGTTGATTTTGTAGGTAGAGCCTGCACCTACGCCTTTATCAGGTTTAGCGATGATGGGTAGTCCATATTGATGAATAAAGTTCTCTACATCGGCAAAGCTATGGGCGACTTGACCGGGGATGGGGGCGATTCCTGCCTTTTGAAAATAGGCTTTCATATGGCTTTTCTGCTGGAAGGAGGGTAGGTCGGCGGGGCGAGGGCCTAAAATGTCCAAGGCTTCTCGGACAGCCGCATCCAGCGGAAGCCAGTATTCATTAAAGGAGTCCACTCCGTTAGGCTTGCCAAACTCTTGAGCAAAGCCACGAGCTGCCGCCAAAACAGCTTCTGTATGGTGGAGGTCTCCTACACCCGCGTACCTTGTCAAGGATTGATGTACATGAGAAGGCACTTCATGATAAGGAGTACCGCCAATCCCTAAGGCTATGCCCCCTAATCGCTGAAAGTGCCATGCAAAAAGATGATAGTTCGGAGGAAACTCAGGAGAAAGGAAAATCCAGACCATCCTTGCAAAAGTACCACAAAATTTTGCCTCTACGGCTCTAATGCATCATCCATATAATCAGGAAGAACATTCTTTTGCACGGTGCCTGTACTGAGGTACTTTATCGTTTCCAGCGTAGCTACTATGGTATTGCCCTGATGATCTATGCGCAGGAGAAAGTTCCACTCTTGATAAGGGAGCATGACAATCTCGCCCAGCGAACGCATACTGATTTGCTCTATCAGGCGGGGCCAGATGAGCTTTTTGAGCTGGAGAAAGGGGATATTCTCTCGGTGAAGCAGAGTAAGGAGGGTATCTAAAAGATTCATAAGTCCTCGGGTAAGGCCTCCTGCCAGGGGATAAGAAGCGGGTATGCGAAGCTCATAAGTGATATGATGCCGAATGCAGGCGCGTTGTTCTATGCGCAGTTGGAGGGTTGGGCTAAGCCAGAGGATTTCTGTTTTACTGCGGGGCTCCCACTGATACTGGTAGAGGTAGGGAAAATGGAGTGGCGTGATGGGACGAAGGCTATCTTCGGAGAGGCGACACGGGCCTGAGAGAGGGTTTTGACTGAGGCGAAGCTGCGCTAATAATAAGAGAGGGAATCCCAGCCATAGAGCTCTCATCCAGCCGCATGGGGATTGAGTACGATGGCGGCTTTGCCTAAGGAGAGGTCCGTCTTAGAGAGGGCCCGATGAACGAAATCTAAGGCAGTAAGGGCTGCTGAGACTGGATTTTCTCCCTGAGCTAATCGTGCCGCTAAGGCAGAGGCGAGCGTACAACCCGTACCATGGGGCGGACGCTCTAATCGCAGCCGGCTCTGCGTGAATCTCTGTATGAGCTGTCCTTCTTTGAAGAATAAGGTCGTTACCGTGGAAGGCTCCCAGCTTGCATGCCCCCCTTTGAGCAGCCAGTAAGGACGGGGGTATTTGCGAGAGAGCCTTTCACCCAGCAGGAAAAATGCTTTATCTGAAGTAGGAACCGACTCCTTGGCTAAGAGGGCGGCTTCGTGGAGATTGGGGGTAACGACATAGGCTTCTGCACAGAATGTCTGTAAAGCTGCTTCAGCCCCCTCTGAGAGTAATCGTGCCCCGGATGCCGCTACCATCACAGGGTCCACCACCCATGGCATATCGGGAGCTTCCTTAACTAAAAAGGTATGCACCACTCGGATAATACCCTCTTCTGCAAGCATACCAGTCTTGACAGCCTTGGGGCGAATGTCTGCAAAGACCATTTCCAGCTGCAGGCGCACAAAATCAGAGGGCACTACCAGAATATCTCGTACTGCAGTAGTGTTTTGGGCGGTGAGTGCAGTAAGCACACTCATGCCATAAGTGCCTAAGGCAGTGAAGGCCTTGAGGTCTGCCTGAATGCCCGCTCCCCCACTACAATCCGAGCCCGCAATCGTCAGAACTGGAACAAACCGCATTAGGTGGAAACAGCCTGCTTGAGCGCTTCCTGCACCTTGCGCGCAGCTTCCTCCAACTCCACCGCAGGAATCAAAGGAAGCCCAGACTCGCGCAGCATTTGGGCGGCTTTATCGGCATTTGTACCCTGCAATCGCACTACCATAGGCACAGGAATGCTTCCTATCTGACGATATACTTGAAGAATTCCTTCCGCCACTCGGTCGCACTGCACGATTCCGCCAAATATATTGACGAGTATCACTTTGACATTTGGGTCTTTGAGAAGAATCTCAAAGGCGCGAGATATGCGTTCTACATTAGCGCCGCCGCCTACGTCCAAGAAGTTGGCTGGCCATCCACCCGCCAGTTTGATAATATCCATCGTAGCCATCGCCAGTCCAGCACCGTTGACCATGCAGCCTACATTTCCATCCAGTTTAACGTAGCTGAGGTTGTATTGTCGTGCCAAAGTCTCCAAGGGCTCCTCTTCCTGCACATCTCGGAGCACCTCTAAGTCTTTGTGTCGCACCGCTAATCCATTATCTTCTAACTCCAACTTCGCATCCAAGGCGATAATCTTATCATCAGAAGTCTTGAGCATGGGGTTTATTTCTAAAAGCTGCGCATCTAAGTCGGCATAGGCTTGGTAGAGCTTGACCAAAAAATCTACGGCATTCTTGAATGCCTCACCTGAGAGGCCCAGCTTGTAGGCGATTTCTCGTGCTTGATAGGGCATTAGCCCCATCATAGGGCTGATAGGTACCCGTAGAATAGCCTCTGGTCGCTGACGCGCTACTTCTTCTATTTCTACGCCCCCTTCTGCGCTGGCGATAAGAATATCCCGTTCCGTAGCGCGATCCGTCGTCAAACTCACATAAAACTCTCGGATAGGCGAAGGACCTGGATAAAAAGCATCCCCCGTTACATAGATTTTATGCACGACTTTGCCTTGGGGACCGGTTTGGGGCGTGACGAGCGTCATACCAATCATCTTGGAAGCTATATCTCGCACTTCTTCTAAAGATTTGGCGAGTTTGACGCCCCCTGCCTTGCCGCGCCCTCCGGCGTGGATTTGCGCTTTGAGAACCCAGGGTCCTTTGCCCGAAGGGTCAATCTTACGAGCCGCTTCTACCGCCTCTTCGGCAGTCGTGGCTACATGTCCCCCCGCTGCAGGGATACCATACCGAGTGAGAAGTTCTTTGGCTTGGTATTCATGGAGCTTCATTAGGGCAATATTAGCGAAAAATGGCGCGCTTGCTTACCTTTGAGGTATGATAGAGCTGACGCTGCCCCGGTTGGGTGAGAGCGTTACAGAAGCTCGCATTATCCGCTGGCTCAAGAAACCCGGCGACCGGGTAGAAGCAGATGAACCTATCTTAGAGATAGCTACGGATAAAGTAGACTCCGAAGTGCCCGCTCCCGCAGCAGGCATACTTGCAGAGATTCGCGTGCAGGAAGGCCAGACTGTACCGGTAGGCACTGTTCTGGCTATTATTCAGTCTCAAGCGGAAGTCGCTACTTCTTCTGCGCCTCAAAGCATTCCCGCCGCTGCCCCCCTCTCTCCTGCTGCCTCACCCACTCTCACTAATGGCAGTTCTTCACCAGAGCGTATCCCCGCTCGCGATGGAGATAGATTTTATTCGCCTTTGGTACGCACAATCGCTCAGAAAGAAGGCGTTACGCTCCAAGAGCTCGCCACAATCCCAGGCACAGGCAGTGGGGGACGCGTCACGAAACAGGATATATTAGACTATATCGCTAAGCGGCAAGTCAGCCTACCTACTCCTCCACCCCCTGCCTCAGTTCCAGCGGCCCCAGCCGCCCCCTCCACTCCTCCTGCTTCTATCCAGGAAATCATCCAGTATCTCCAAGAGCACTTCATCCTCATACCGAAGAAGAAGTTCTCCTATGATAACGCTCAAGCTGTGGAGATGGACCGCATGCGCAAAATCATCGCCGAAAACATGGTCTATTCTAAGCACATCGCCCCCCACGTAACGAGTTTCGTAGAAGCCGATGTAACTTCACTTGTACTCTGGCGAGAGAAAGTCAAAGATACCTTTGAGAGAAAGTATGGAGAAAAGCTCACTTATACTCATGTTTTCGTAGAGATACTGGCTCAAGTGCTGCGAGAATACCCTCAACTCAACGCTTCCGTAGAAGGAGATAGAATATACCACAAAAAGGATATTCACTTAGGGGTGGCTGTAGCTTTACCTGACAACAACCTTATCGTACCGGTCGTGCGCCATGCAGATAGACTGAACTTAGCAGGGATAGCGGCGGCAGTAAATGATCTTTCTCGTCGTGCCCGTGCGGGTCAGCTCAAACCCGACGAAATCAGTGGAGGCACCTATACACTCTCTAATGTGGGTACGTTCGGCAGTATGATGGGGACGCCGGTGATTCTCCAGCCGCAAGTAGGCATCTTAGCTACGGGTGTAATCCGCAAAAAGCCTATCGTCTTAGAGACCCCTACGGGCGACACTATCGCCATTCGGCATGTAATGGTGCTTTCACACTCATACGACCATAGGGTGATAGATGGAGCACTGGGAGGGGCATTTGTACGGAGAGTGGCAGACCTTTTAGAAAGCTGGGATTTGAACCGAGCTATCTGACTCATGGACCTCGCCACAGCGCGAGAACTCCTGCCCGAACTGCCCGGCGTGTATAAGTTTCTCGGTGCTCGGGGCGAAGTCATCTATGTTGGCAAAGCCCGCAACCTTCGCAAAAGAGTCCAGAGCTACTTCTTACGAGCGGAGGAGCCCACTTGTGACTATAAGACCCGATTGATTGTGCGTCATGCGGCAGGCTTAGAATGGATAGTCACGGAGAGTGAATGGGATGCCCTCCTATTGGAGAATAATCTTATCAAACATTACAACCCCCGCTATAATGTACTGCTCAAGGATGGCAAAACTTATCCTTATCTCTCTATCACGAAAGAGCCTTATCCTCGGCTGGTCTTTACGCGGCAGAAGGTATTTGAGGGGGCGAAATACTATGGTCCGTTCCCTGGGGGCGGCATGCTGCGTTCCCTAATGGAGCTTTTCTACCACTTGTACAAGCTCCGGGATTGTGATTTGAAGCTTACGCCGGAGGGAGTAGCTGCGGGAAAGTTTCGCCCCTGTGTAAAATATCATATTGGCACATGCGCAGCGCCTTGCATAGGCAAGCAGAGTTATGAGGCATATGTAGCCGCTGTAGAGGAGGTTCAGGAGCTGCTGGAAGGCAAATGGGAAGAAGTACTCACCCGCATAGATGCAGAGCGGCAGAAAGCGGTGGATGCATTAGAGTTTGAGCGGGCACATGAGCTCAAAAAGCGCTACGAACAGCTTCAAGCCTATCGCCAGCGTAGTGTCGTAGCCGATGCCGCAGTGGGCGATGTGGAGGTTCTTAGCTTTGTAGAAGGGGTAAAGCTGGGGGTAGTACATCACTTGTCTTTGCGGGGAGGGCGCGTGGTAGCCAGTCATACTTGGCAGTTCGCCGCAAGAGAATGGCAAGAAAATCCCGCAGAAGTTTTAGACCGAGTTATAGGCACTCTCATAGACCATCAAGAATCGGTGGCTTCTGTGGTATTAGTGGATGGCTGGTCGCTGACTTATAGCCTACCAGAACTCCAAGAAACAGAGCTACGCCTCCCCGAAAGTCCTGCGGAGCAGGAGGTAGCCGCCTTATGTCGCAAAACCGCTTTCAGTTTAGCCCAGCAGAAGAATGCTTTCTTGGAAGAGCAGCGCGCCTCACGCTATAAGAAGGAGCTGGAAGAACTCATGCGTATTTTACACTTGCCGCGCTTACCTCGCAGGATAGAGTGTATAGACAACTCTCACATTCAAGGGGCACACTTAGTGTCGGGGGTATCCGTCTTCATAGATGGAGCGCCGCGCCGCAGCGAATATCGCCGCTACGTACAAGAGCTTCGGAAAGGAGATGATTTTGCGGCGATGCGCTGGGTGATTTTGCGCCGCTATGAAAAACGCGCCCGAGAAAGTATGCCTCTACCCGACCTTCTCCTCATAGACGGGGGTAAAGGGCAGCTCTCCGCCGCCTTAGAGGCTCTCAATGCAATAGGCTTACAGGAGATACCTGTATTTGCCTTAGCGAAGAAAAAAGAGGAAGTATTTGCTCCTGGGCGGACAGAACCTATCTACATAGATACGCGCAGTCCTGTACTTCGGCTGCTACAACGGATTCGGGATGAGACCCATGAAACTGCAATAGGTTTTCATCGGCAGCGGCGGAAAGCAGCTACGCTGCGCACTACCTTACTCGCAGTGCCAGGAATCGGAGAAAAGCTGGCAGCTCGTCTCTTAGAGGAGTTCGGCTCTATGGAGAAGCTCAAGGAGGCTTCTTTGGAGGATTTAGCCCGAGTGGTGGGCAAAAGACGCGCAGCGCTCTTACAAAAACACCTTTCCGATGCCTAAGCCCCTAAGCGAGTACCTTCAAGCCTTCTTTGCAGGAAAGCTTCAGGATAAGACTCCCTTAGAAGTCCAGCTGCGGGAGACTTGGCGACGACTAATGGGGGAGGAAATCGCCCAAGCCACCCTATCCCTCCAACTCCGCAAGCAAACCCTTATTATTTGCATTAGTGACCCTCTTCTACGAGAGACCCTAAGCTGGCAAAAGCCAGAGCTGCTGCGATTATGGCAAGGTAGCGGCTACCCCAATATCCGAAAGATTACCATACAATAGCAGGTTTATCTGTACCTTTGTCTCATGCGAAAGGTTACGGCGTTGCTAATACCTACCACTCTCCTATTCGTGTGGAGCTGCCGCGGCAAACAAGGACCTCAGGGCCCCCAAGGCCCCCAAGGTAACCCTGGGCGCGACCTCACCCGTCCTCAACAGGGATATATTGAGGGAAGAGCCCGAGGCAAGGATAATGCAGGAAATGCTTTTGATTTTACATTCAGATACAGCTATTACTTTGCTGTCCCCGGAGCCATACAAGCTCTAAGCGGGAATATACGAGAAATCTTCTTTGAGCGGTCTGACTCGGCAGGCTTAGGTAACATTAGTATACGCTTCCGCTTCAATCCCTCCAATAATCAGACCTCCGACGTAACGATAGAAGGGAATGCAGTTGAGCTAAGAGGTAATACCGTATCTGCGTATGCATTAGAGTATTACCTAAATGCCCCTGGGCTTCCGAGAGTCACACGAGAGATAAGAAACGTTCGTCTCTTGGGAGACACTGCATGTACGGGTGAATTCGTATATATACGAGAAACAGGCGGCGGCATGATCCCTAATACACCCTCCAATACTCATCCTGATACAGTCTCAGGCACTTTCAATGTGAAACTTCTGCCTGTTCGCTCATATGGACGGACGGCGGGGGCTAACTGAGTAAGATTTTTTCCACGGCTTCTTTTATCTGGGCGGGCGTGATCCCTTCTATTTGACGACAAGGGATAGCCTGACATCCATACCAAGAGTCCCACTGACAACCTGGCAGACATTGCTCCCCGCCTTCCCAGAAGACAGCATGAACATTAGGATAAAGAGTAGCATATTCAGGACGAATTCGGCGGAAAAGCCCTACAGTTGGTATCCCCAATGCCCCCGCAATATGAAGCGTGCCCGTATCTATCGTAATCGCTAACTGAGCTATACTGAAAAGGGCTACTACCTCTTCTGCTTAGCCAAGTACTCGTTGAGAGTGTGCCATAAGTACCAAGCACTGCGAAGCAGCCATACTTTCACCTACCGAAGTTCGTAAGAAATCTCTTACCTTTGTAATGCCCGCTTAGCTCAGCGGTTAGAGCATCTGGCTGTTAACCAGAGGGTCGCAGGTTCGAATCCTGCAGCGGGCGCTACCATTCCTCGTCATCTCCTGCAGGCCCTCCTCTTCTTCGCCGCCAGAAGTTTTCACCCATTTTCACTCGCTGATACCGCACCTGAACCCCTACCACCCGAAATGGAATACCATTCACGCTTTCTTGGTAGAAGTCCGCTGTCCGTAAGCGAGTAGTCAAGCGTAGGTATTGATAGAAGGGATTATACAGGATACCTCCGATGGACCAGCGACCTTGGGCAAAGGTCTTGCGCACGCCCAACTCCTGAAACATAAATACTGGTCGTATGCCTTGGAGACTAATCCGAGGGGAGTTATAGTTACCTGAGAGTTCTACAAGCCAGCCCTTGGCGGGTCTCCACTGCAGCGAACCGCGCACTTGATACTGCCAGCCGGTATTGCGCAGAAAGCGGCGACCTACATCTGCTCGCACATCTACCCAGGCCAGCTCGCCATTAGCTTGAAAGGTAATCTTATCGCTCCAAAAAGTACGCCGATAAAAAAGATTAGCCCCGTAGAAGCCTCGTTCCCCGCTATTGAGGTAAGTCGTGTGCGTAACTCCCACAGCATCTACGAAACTATACTCCTGCACTACCCCCGTACTATACCGAGCGAAAAGGGAGATATACGGGAAAAACGAAAGTTCTACTGCGTGGGTGAGTTCGGGGTCTAAATAGGGGTTGCCATACTGGATGTTAAACGGGTCAGATGCGTCTATAAAAGGATTGAGTTCCTGTAGCCAAGGGCGCCGAATACGCTGGCTGTAGCTAAGCTGTAGGGGGAATAGTCCACGAACGCGATAACTGAATAAGAGATTGGGGAAGAGATTATGATATGTCTGGCGTATGGGGAGGGTGCCTTGCAGAAAGGCACCTTGATTTGCGGTAAGCTCATAGCGAATCCCTCCCTTGATAAGCCAGCGGTCCTTTGCCCAAGAAAGAGAAAAATACGCAGCGGGAATAAGCTGAGCGTAGCTGAGGGTATCTTGGCGCCCTGGCACCAAAAGAAATGTCTCCGAGGAACGATCATAACGCTCGTAAAAGTACCCTGTAGCTAAACTGCGAAAGTTGAGTCGGAGTCCTGTTTCCACTTTCCAGCGCTGCTGGATAGGATGGGTGTAGTCTATTTGAACCTGACCTTCCCAGGAGGGGCCTTGATTCCGGCTGCGCTCTCGCAGGTAGAAAGTATCCGGCGAGGCAAGCTGATCCATCGTATAAAACTGCTTACGGATTTGATACCCCCCTTGTAGAGAAACTTGCAGTTCCCGTTCAGGATGCGCAGGGAATCGGTGGGTCCAGTCTATGTTAGCATTCACGCTGCGGTCTATGCTGGGAAAGCGTGCCTTGCGTACATACTCCACCCCATTCCACGAGCCGCCCTCCCATCGGACATTCAAATCATTGATGCGGTCAAAAAGTAAATCCCTGTAGCTCAGCCCCCACGAAAAGGAGTGGGCAGCATTCTTTATGAATTCACCCGAATATGTGAGATTGGTAGAGTAGCGGCGCGGAAAAGAAGTACCTTCTTGCCAGAGTCGGGTCATGCCTAAAGGCGTCCGCTGCTCCCGCATGAAGTAGCTAAACCCTACACCCGCATATCTATACCGCCCTCCTATATTGAGCGTATGAGACCAGCGACCTACTTTGGCGCCTATGGTAGCACTTCCGTTAGCGATCTGAGTCGTGATACCGGCATTTGCGGTGAGGGAAATTCCTTCCAAACGATTGCGTTTGAGGACGATATTGAGGATGACTGCTCCTTCTGCTTCGTATCGCGCCGATGGATTGGTAATCAGTTCTATGCGATCTATCTGGTCAGCAGGGACAGCCCGCAGTGCCTCCGCAGGATTAGAGGAGAACAAAAGCGAGGGCTTCCCATCCACATAGATGCGCACCGCCCCGCTACCGCGTACTTCTATGCGTCCCTCTAAATCTACATTCACCGTAGGGACTTTTCGCAGGACGTCCAAGGCGTCGCCTCCTTGGACCGTAGCGTCTTTGTCAGGAGTATAGACAATCTTTTCAGGCTGATATTCAATCGGATTGCGTTCAGCTTGAATCTCTACAGCTTGGAGCGTAACGCCCGTCTCGGTAAGAAAGATAGTGCCTAAGTTCAGGTCAGGACGAAGGGGAGTAGTTTCTACGATTTTTTCTGTGGGCGCATATCCCAAAGGTTGAATGTGCAACTTTAGCCGACCAATAGGCACATCTCGCAGACTAAATGCGCCTTTCTCATCGGATAAGGTACCAGTAATCAGCTTATCTCCCCGATACAAGGAAACAGGCACATAAGGCAAGGGCTCTTGCGAAACACTATCCTTAAGTATGCCTCGGATGGAGCCTTTCAGAATCTCTTCTTGGCGCGGGTCGGACCTCTCGCCTCCTTCTCCTCTCCTGCGAGGCAAAAAAGGCCGTTCTCCCATGCCAGGTGGCTGTGCATATAGCCCTATAATGCACAAGCTAATGCATAATCCGATAATCCTTCGCACTGGTGCTAATGTATTTAGAATTCAGAGGAAGATAGGAGGTTTAAGAGCTTATGCGCGCAGAAGCCATATATTTGCTGTATGCGGTATCCAGTATTGAGCTGGGGGCTTAGTCTTTTCCTGGTAGCAGTAGGCTTATCGGGCTGTGAGAAGGGTTCTTGTGAAGGAGTGGTATGTATGAATGGCGGTACTTGCCGCAACGGACGCTGCCGGTGCCCTGTGGGTTTTGAAGGAAGTCGCTGCGAAATCAAACTGACTGATCAGTGGATAGGGCAATACCAAGGCGAGGATCGCTGCATAATCTCGGGTATTATTCCTCCTTATAGCGTTTCTATTCAAGCCTCTCCTTCCTATGCAGACCTTATAGAGATAGAACGGTTTGCGAATCTCACCTGTGAAGGAGCACCCGTCAAAGTACAAGCACAAGTCCAATCAGGCACCACCGCCCAGATTCCCCGTCAGAGCCTATGCAACCTTCGCTTCGTTATGGAGGGGCGCGCTACTTACAATACCTCCCAGCGTTCTATCTTCATAGAATATAAGATTCATGACCGACAAAATAATGTGCAGGACTCGTGCTCCGCTACCCTGTATAAGCGCTAAAGAATCTCTATTTCCACGCGCCTATTGTTTTGGCGTCCTTCCTCTGTCTCATTCGTATCTATGGGCCGACTCTCTCCATAGCCGACATACGAAAGACGCCCCGCCGATATTCCCCGCTGGATGAGGTACTCATACACAGATTTGGCTCTACTTTCGGAGAGGCGCTGATTGTACTCATCCGAACCAAAACTGTCCGTATGCCCAGCAATCCTAATCTTTATGCTGGGATTCTCTATAAGAATCTGATATAGCCTTTCTAACTCTGCGCGCGACTCAGGACGCAGTGTAGCTCTATCAAAGTCAAAGAAGATATTGCGCAAGACGATAATAGTACCTGCTTTATATCGCTTAAGCCCTATGTCTTTGCGCACTTCGCGATAACCTTGGCTTTCCTCTACGATAAAGTTCTCCGAATGGAAGGCATAGTTAGGAGCCGTTACAGCGATACCATAGTTGCGTCCTGCGGGCAGAGAGATGAGATATTTACCGCTGGCGGCATTAGAAGTAAGAACCGCTAAGGTTTCTGCTTTCGCATTATCTATGAGGGTTATGGTAGCCTCCAGCGGTTGATTATTCTCTGCATCATAGATAATCCCTGTAAGCAGCGTAAGGTTCGGGCGGAAAGTGATGGTAGAAGGCTCAGAGGTTACATTTAGTTCATCAGTATCGGTTTTCTGCGCCACGGGAGCCTCTTCTCGCAGCGTAGAGAAATCTATCATATAGATGTCCTTTTCCCCATAGGAATCTTCTCTTTCGCTGGCATAATAACCATGTAGGCCGCTTGCGGAGAGTACGAAGTAAATCTCATCGCCGGGGGTATTGATGGGATAGCCTAGATTCACGGGCGGTGCCCAAGAGCTATCAGGGCGCAGCTCTGTACGGAAAATATCAAACCCCCCCATGGAGCCCGGGCCATTAGAGGAGAAAAAGAGCGTTTTCCCATCGGGGTGGAAAAAGGGACCATCTTCGTCATAAGGGGTATTGACAGGAGGACCTAAGTTGATAGGTTTGCTCCAGCGCCCATTGGGCAGCCGGCGACACCAGTAAATATCCCTCCCTCCCATGCCGCCTGGTCGGTCCGAGACGAAAAAGAGCGTGCGCTCATCAGCAGAAAGGCACACAGAAGGCTCCCAGTGTTTAGTATTGATGGGGCTGCCCATGTTTTTGGGATGCCCCCAGTTTTTGCCTTTGAGACGACTGATGAAAATATCCCCTCCATTCTCTGAGTTGAAGAGGAAGAGAGTCTGACCATCGGCAGAAAGGGCTACACAGGCATCATGAGCGGCAGTATTGAGCGGCGGACCTACATTTCGCGGGGTAGTCCAGCTCCCATCGCCTTTTTTCTCGCTGATGTATAAATCTTCATAGGGCAGACCATCAAAAGCTATGCCTCCTCCGGTACTTCCAGGCCGCCGAGAAGTGAAAAGAAGCACGCTTTCATCCGCCGAAATAACAGGAGCATAATCGGGATGGGGTGAATTCACTGCACCGCCTAAGTTCTTAATGTCTACTTTGACTGGCTTCTCCAAGTAGCGTTCGGCACTTTTGAGGTGCTGGAGGGTGAGGGTGAGCCTATCACGAGAAGGGTCGTTAGCGGGTGTGCGTGCCAGAAGCCGCTCTACCAAGGGACGTGCTCGTTGAGGCTGTCCTATCCGCTGGAGCGCATCCGCATAGGCGGTTATGAGCTTAGGAGTGAAGTTAACCCCTATCTTTTCGGCTTTCTCAAAGTATTGGACAGCTTTGCGATTCTGCCGCAAACGCCACGCACAATAAGCGGCATTCACAAATGCCTCGGCACTGTTAGGCGCCAGGTTGAGTGCTGCTTCGTATTCCTGCAGGGCATTCAAGTAATCCTCCATCTGCATGAGCTCTTCCCCTCGGCGCAAGTGCCGCTGTACATCCCGAGTTTGGGCTGCAGCGAGGGAGAAAGCTATAAGGAAGGTAGTTAGACGAAGTTTATACATGAGACAAAGATACCTAACTTGAAGTTAGATTTTGGGGGACTGAGGCTGGGCAGGATGCCCCCATACCCGTGCAAAGGCAGGCACATCTCGTAGAACTAAGCTGCCTGCCCCAACAATAGCTCCCTCCCCTACTTTGACATGCGGTACAATAAGCGCCCCCGTTCCAATAAAGCAAGAGTCGCCTACTTGGCTTCGGCATGCCAGCACCACCCCCGGAGAAATATGCGTGAAGGCTCCCACTCGGACGAAATGCTCTACGACAGCGCCAGTATTGATAATAGTGTGGGCCCCTATATAGGCTTGGCTATGGATTACCGCCCCTGCCATGACTACTACCCCCGGCTCCAATATAGCCGAAGGAGCCACATAGGCTCGGGGATGAATAAGCGGCGCCCCTATCCGATGACGCACTCGCAAGGAAAGATTGCGACGGATTGTATTATCCGTAATCGCTATAAGTACAGGAGATTCTGGCAGTATAGCGGGGTCGTAGGAGCCTAAGTATTTTTCCTTGGGCAGTAAGAAGCCCTCCTCCCTATCATCAAAAAAACCCTCCAACGGCTCGCCTAATAATGTGAGAATCTCGTAAAGGCTGTAGCCGTGGTCGCCGCCGCCGTAGAGAATCACATCATGAGCGGCATCGCCAAAAAGAGCGATTCAGAAGGAGGGGTTTGGGGCTCTGGTTCTATGACTACAGCGCGTCCCGGAGCCTCCATCCGCATGATAAACTCACTTGCTTGAATATGGTCTATCACACCGCCTAAGACACTGCCGCGAAAAGCTATCCGAAAATCAGGTCCCTCATATTCACAGGGAAGCGTCTCTTGTCCAGCGCGATTCTGGGCTACATCTTCCGCACGGAGCGTCAGGGTATTGCCCTCAAAACTTAGCCGAATAATACCTGTCGTTTTATCACTGAATACCAAAAGACGCCGCAAAGCCCGCCGAAATCCTTCTGCCTGAATGCGTGCCACGTAGGGGGGCTTCTGCGGAATCACACTAAGATAATCAGGATAACGCGCATCAATCAAGCGGCATACCATATCCAAGAGCGGATGATGGAAAAGAGCTTGTCCTTCTGTGGGATAAAGCGTAAGGGTATCTCCTGTGGGGAAACCTTTGAGGGCTTGGCGTAGGGCTTCCAAAGCCCTCACAGGCAAAAGTAACTTAGGGGCACCACCTAACCGAATATCTTCCCGTTTCAGCCTGACAAGCGTGTGCGCATCCGTAGCCACAAAATAGGTATGCGTGTCAAAAAAGTCAAAATATACGCCTGTGAGTGCAAGCCTCGCATCATCTTTCGCAGCAGCAAAGGCGGTTTGTCCCACTACCTCTTCCAAGAGTTGTATGGGGAAACTTACTCCTTGCTGATTCTCAAGCTGGGGAAACTGCGGAAACTCTTCTGCCGGTACGCCTCCAAACTCGTATTGTCCATAGTTGGAAGTGATAGCTACCTTGAGGTCCTGCTGTTGGAAGGTAAGCACCTCATCTTCAGCAAATCCCCGCAGTAGCTCTAATAGCGGTTTGGGCAGGATAGAGAGCTGAACAGCATCACCTCCTTCGGGCACTATGGGTAATATAGTGCGCATACTAATCTCTAAGTCAGTGGCTCGCAGTTCTAACTCATCTCCTCGTTGATAAATCAGGATATTCTGAGTAATGGGGTAAATAGAACGGGTGGGGACTACCGATTGAACCCGACTAACCGCTTCTTTGAGCGCTTCGGCGCGCACACGAAAACCCATACAGCGAAGGTAAAAACTTTTGGCCTTTCTCTCTCCACAAGTTATTATCTATCTTTGTAATAAAGATGAGAGATAGCCTGCCTCGGTCACTTTCAGGCGAAGAGCGCCTGCATCTCACGCTCCAAATTATCTCTGACAAAAAAGCTCAAAACATTGTGGGACTGGACATGCGCCATCTCAACTATTTGCTCTGCGATTATTTCGTCGTAGCTACCACGGAGTCCGACCGACAAGCCCAAGCCATAGCCGATGCCCTCTTAGAGCAGCTCAAGGTAGTAGAAGGCAAACACTTCAGCTATCGGATGGAAGGCTACGAAACAGGCAAATGGATTCTCGTAGATATGGGAGATATTGTAGTGCATCTTCTTCAACCCGAACTGCGGGCTTACTATAGGCTGGAAGAACTATGGGGCGATGCCAAGAGTATATCATATGCCTGAAGGCTTCACACAGCTCTTCAATCCCAAAACTATAATCTACACGGGCGGAATAGGTCTGCTCATGCTGGTAGTTTTCGCAGAGACAGGGCTACTGGTGGGGATTATATTCCCGGGCGATTCCTTGCTTTTTACTGCAGGTCTGCTCACAGCGGTAGATGTGGTCCGGCTGCCTTATGGGGTAGTGATTGCGGGAATAGCGATTTCGGCTTTCGCTGGCGACCAAAGCGGGTACTGGATAGGCTGGCGCGCAGGACAAGCCCTCTTTCATCGCCCTAAAAGTCTATTTTTCCGTCCGGAATATGTCCATATGACCAAAGCGTTCTACAACAAGTATGGGTCTTGGATACTCATATTAGGCAAATTTCTGCCTATTATCCGAACTTTTGCCCCTCTTTTGGCTGGAGTGATTCATATGCCATACCTTCGTTTCCTACTGGTGAGTGCCACAGGTTCATTCGCATGGCCTGCGGTGCTCGTAACCTTGGGCTACTTTTTAGGAGGCATGCCCTTGGTGCAGAAGTATTATGAATGGATTATTCTGGGCATGGTCACTATAACAACAGGGCCCATTTTATGGCGAATCCTCTTCTCCTATCGGAAAAAAGTATCCACTCAATCATGAAAGAATCCCCACTAATCTTAGAGGAATTTCTCGTTCCCACTTCTGAGCTGGAAGTGAAAGTCATCTTAGAACGACTTCAGTCCCACGCTTGCCTTCTCCTTAATGCTCTGGGCAGCTTGCTATATGTAGCCGATCCGATCCATGCACATAAGTTTCATTATGAGGCGGGGAGTGGTCTCACCCAGGCTCCAAGTCCTTCTACGTTTGAGGAAGGGGAAAGTCTCTTAGGGGAGGCTGTTCAATCTAAGCGTGTCCTTAGTCTAACGCTTCCTTCTCATAAACTCCATGAGCCTGCACTCTCCGCAATGTTAGAAGTACCTCAAATACAGTTCTTTGCTATTCCCCTCATATATCAGGGGAGAGCAGAAGGACTCTGGGTGGTCGCATCCAGCAACGCTCATATTAGCGAGAGCCTTCAACAGCCCGACTGGAAGGAATTTCTCTTCAAGTGGGCAGCTTATCTTCAGAGTTTGCGTGCTCGTCGTTATATTGAGTCCCTCTTAGAGCAGTCTCAAGTCCAGAATCAAGAGCTCATCAGCCGCGAAGAAGAACTACGCCAGAACTTAGAGGAACTGGCCGTTACCCAAGAGGAAATGCGCCGCACTCAACAGCTCCTCTCTAAACAAGCCCAATATCAGCATTTCCTCATAGACCTGTTCGTGATCATAGCAGGGGCTAATGCTTTTCGCTTCAGTAGCATAAGTAAGGTTTTTCTGGGACAAATCGGTCAGTTTATGGGGGCAAAAGTATTAGCTATGTTCAAAGCGGAGCCAGTACAGTGGAGGAATGTAGCATCTTGGAAGCCCAAAAAGATTGCGGATGACTTGCCTCGCAGTTGGACTCCGCCTCCTACGCTCCAGGAGACCTTAGAAAAAAACCGCGTGTGTGTGAGTGCCTCCGCTTCCGAAATTCATTTGGAGGGATATGTTCCTTTCTGGATAGTAGCTCCTTATTTCGTCCCTAAGGGCTTGGGTGGTGTCATGCTTTTGGGCTATGATGAACCTAAACCCATAGATAGAGAAGAACAAAATCTGCTCCTTCATGCATCCATAGGATTTTTCGCCAGTTTAGAGCAAGTAGAACATACTCATGCAACGATTCGCAACATACTCCAAGACATAGCAGAGAAAGCCCACTTTCGCATACAGACCATGGAGTTAGATGGGAACAAGGGGGGAGACATACCGTGGTTAGATGAGATTCCCCTTGTACAGAGAAACCTTTACCGAGAAGCCTTTAGCTATGCCTTGGCGGAGCGTCAGCATGTATGGCATCCCCCTCAAGAGATTGCATCTAATGAATTGTGTTTATTCCTCTATCCACACTGCTTGCGTCTCTCATGGAATGGAAGAAAATCATAATTCCTATCCTCTTCGTTTTTGGGGGCATAAGCTGTAAGCGAGAGAATATTGTCTTTTCGCGGGAGCCCTTCGTAGAGTTTGTATCGGCTTCGCCCAATCGGGTATCGGAAGGCGGGAATATAGAAATCACGATTCGCTACCGGGATGGCGATGGAGACTTAGGGGGACGCTCAGATAATGCCCCTGACCTTTTTCTGATTGACCTGCGTGATAGTACGCTGTTTCCCACAGGATATGACGGTATCCTGCGATATAACATGCCTCGGTTTTATGAAGGGCCTGAGCAGTCCATTCAGGGCACGATTACCTTGACGGTTTCAGGGGTAGTTCGTCTCAACCCTGCTCTCTCTGCAGAAGAACTGCGATTTGAGATATATGTGCGGGATCGCCGCGACCAAGAGAGTAATCGCGTGCGCACCACGCCTGTTTATATTGTACCCTGAGCATCCTTATAGATTTGCCACAGCGTGTAATAGACAGAGAGAGAGAGTTGATGAGGGCGTTTGTCGCTCCACTCAGGGGGCAAGGGGAGGGAAAGCGGGCGTAAGTTTTTGGCGAGTTTTTGGCGCGGCTGACGGAAAGCCACTCGTACAAAAGCCGCAAAACTTTCCCAGGGCTCCCATACGTCGGCTCGCCTAAGAAAGCGAATGACCTCGCTTCGCACGCGGGGCGGCGGGCAAAAAGCGCCCGGCGGCACCCGAAATAGCCTTTCTACCGCATATACACTGCGAAAAAGTACAGTCAGGCGCGTAAAATCGCGACTTCCTTCGGACGCATAGAGTCGCTTAGCTACTTCAGCTTGCAGCATGAGAATACCCTCCCGCACCTGCCACCGCCGTTCCAATATCCAGAATAGCGCAGGGCCCGTCAGGCTGTAAGGCAAATTGCTCACTAAAAAATAGCTTCTCTCCGCCGATAAAGCCAATTGACGAAAATCCCCATGTACCCAGTGGGCTTTTTCCGCTGCTGGTAGTTTCTGCAGCTCTTCCAAGCAACGCTTGTCTATCTCTACCGCTATGAGAGGCTGGTCGCGCAGTAAAAGGTACTTCGTAAGGGCGCCGCGTCCAGGACCGATTTCTAAAGTGATTTCATCAGGCTGTGGTTTTACAGCAGCGACGATACGCTGGGCATACGCCTCACTGCAAAGAAAATGCTGATCATATCGGGGCATGCGGCGGCTCAAACCGAAGCGATATACCCTGATAGGTTTCGGGCAGTGAATAATCTTCTCGCAGGGGATGACCCTCCCAGTCCTGCGGCAGTAAAAGGCGCCGCAAATCCGGATGCCCCCTAAACCTAACGCCTACCAGGTCATGAGCCTCCCGTTCCTGCCAGTTCGCCGCCAACCAGAGATCACTCACCGTAGGAACTTCTTCTGCATCCTCTATCTGAAAAGTTACCGCTATATCCGTGAGATGCAGCACACTCCGTAAATCATACCGCAACCGAATAAAGGGAGCAGCATGAGTAGCTGTGAGGGCTATGAAATACGCTACCTTGCCCTCATAGTATAGATATTCCGCTACGGGGCGCCAGCGCTCTGCTGTCTCTAACTGGAGATGGTACAGGGGAAAACTGCCTGTAAGCCTGCCAAACGTACTAAGCTGACCTAAAAAGGATTCGCTCCAGGTCTTGAACATGCTGGGAGAGTTCAGCGGAGATGGAAAGGTTATCTTGAATCCATTGACAGCTATGCAGGATAGTGGAATGGTCTCGCCCACTGAAGTATTCGCCTAATGCCTTGAGCGCATGGCGGGTGTGTTTACGGGCGAGAAAAATGGCAATGTGACGAGCATAAGCTACTTCTTTACGGCGAGATTTACCCTTGAGCTCTTCGGGATGGATGCGGAAGTAGTTAGACACGGCTTGAATAATCTGCTCTACGGTAACTGCGCGAGTGCGCATCGGCTTGAAGCGGCTCACAATCTCCTGGGCCAGCGCCAGAGAAAGTTCTCGCCGGCGAATAGAGGTTTCCGCTAAGAGCTGAATAACAACACCTTCTAAATCTCGTACATGCGTGCGCACATGCTCAGCGATGTAGCTTAGAATCTCTTGAGGTATGTCTATGCCTTCTTGGCGGAGCTTGAAGCGGAGGATAGCCATGCGTGTCTCATAGTCAGGGGGATAGAGCGGCGCCGTGAGTCCCCATCCAAACCGAGAGACTATGCGTTCTTCCATGCCTTTGAGCTCGTGTGGAGGGGCGTCCGCCGTAATCACAATCTGCCGATTATGCTGATGTAAATGATTGAAAATGTGAAAAAACATATCTTGCGTACTGGGCTTGCCCATCAGAAACTGAATATCATCTATCAAAATAATATCTATGCTATGTAGGCGCTGCAGCAAATCACTGACTTTTTTATTGCGTACTGCTTCGGTATAGTCGGCGGTAAATTTTTCAGAAGTAAGGTATAAAATCACCTTGTCAGGATGAAGAAGGCGAGCATAGTTGCCGATAGCGTGGAGGAGGTGGGTTTTCCCCTGTCCTACTTCTCCATAGATGAAGAGGGGATTGAAGGCGGTCTGTCCAGGACGCTGAGCTACACTCATGCCCGCACTGCGAGCCAAACGATTACACTCTCCTTCTACGAAGTTCTCAAAGGTATATTTAGGGTTAAGATTCGTGGGAAAAGACTGGCTCATGCGAATCCCAGGAAAGACCATGGGAGGCGGTAGTTCTTGGGAGGGGAGCTGCATGGGTGCATTTTCGGCTGTGGTCATAACCTGATATTCTAACCGAGCATTTGCTCCCAGAATCTTACGCAAAGTGCGAACAATCATCGCCGAAAAATGCTGCTCTATGTACTCATAGAAGAACTGACTGGGAACGCGCAAGGTGAGCGCCCCATCCTGTAAGCTTACGGGTTGCACCGCCCCTAAGAAAGTACGAATAGGCGTGGTATTGCTGCCGAAGTTATTGCGTATCACTTCTACACAGCGCTGCCAGGCTTCTTGCGCAGTCATTACTTGGTC
>JANWZJ010000005.1:53318-66804 GCA_025054525.1 Bacteroidia bacterium
ACTTACGAGCCACCATAGGACTGCCGCAGAAATTACAATCGCTAAAATAATCCCTATTGTATATAGAAGGGTTTGGCGACGAGATTGGGCGAGGCGGGTATGTTGAGTCGGCGCATCGCTTCCCCCTAAGGGAGCTGGCGGATTCCGCAGAATCTCCTCCCAATCCACTACGTACGAGCCTAACTGAAGCTGATCGCCTTTATTGAGATAAGCCTGAAGGACTTTCTGTCCATTGACATAAGTGCCATTTTTAGAACCAACATCGCGAACCTCCACTACCCCATCCGCATGAAGTACAATCACTGCATGCCGACTGGAGACCTCCGGATGACTTAGTACTACATCGCATTCTGAGGAACGCCCCAGAATCATCATGCGTTTATAGGGAGAGGGCTTCGCCATGTGACAAAGGTAGTCATCGCGCTGAAAGGCGGCGACGACTGCGAGCTGGCAGAATCCCTAACTGCTCCCTGTATTTGGCTACCGTGCGACGCTTAATCTGAATACCACGCTCCTGGAGCTTGGCTGTAATCTGCTCGTCCGAATACGGCTCTTCTGGATTCTCCGAGGCAATTAGCTCCTCTATCAAACTTTTGATAGCTTTATTAGAGACTTTATGACCGCTTTGGGTAGAGATACCCTCAGAAAAAAAGTACTTAAGCGGATAAATACCCCAGGGCGTTTGAATATACTTACTATTCACGACTCGGCTCACTGTGGAGATGTCTAAGCCCACTGCTTCGGCTACCTGCCGAAGCACCAGAGGACGCAAATACTTTTTGTCCCCTCCATTCAGGAAAAAAAGCCGCTGATGTCGTACAATTTCTTCTGTCGTGCGAAGTAAAGTCTGCTCTCTCTGTCTCAGAAGCTGGATGAAGTTCTCCGCTCTTTCTACTCTCTCTTTGACATGACGGAGCACTTGATTGAGTTGGGGGTCGCGTTTAGCCTTAGAGGCTTCCTCTAATATTTTCTTGTAATCTCGGCGAATATATAAGCGCGGTGTCCAGAATTTGAGAAGTTCTACTCGGAGAGAGCCGTCCGGCTGTATGTGAAGCACAAAATCGGGAGATACGGAGGGCGCTGTGCTTGACGAAAGCGCTTCCGCAGGTGCCAAGCTAAAGGAACGCAGCTTCCCTAAGAACATTTTCCACTGCTCTCCATCCAGTCCATAACGCTGTTTAATCTTATCTATACTATGTAGACTCTTGAGAAGAGCGAAGTCTCGTTCAAAGATTTGTATGAAAAGAGGCTTGAAAGGGTCTTCTTCGGGTAGGGCATGCGCTTGGAGTAAAAGGCATTCTTGGAGAGAGCGGGCACCTATACCAGGGGGTTCTAAGGTCTGAATCTTTCGCAGTACTTGCTCTATCTCCTCTGGCGAAACGGGCGCTTCTCCCTCAGGCAGTTCATCGGAAGCATAACGAGCTAACCGAGGGAGCTTATCCTCCATAAGGAAACCCTTCTCGTCTAAGTTCCCTATGAGGTATTCTGCGATGCGTCGCTCCCGTGGGGTAAGTGCTAAACTCCCGAGTTGCTGAATAAGTAGCTCATAGACTGAGGTATGAGCAGCATAGTTGTAAGGACCGTAAAAGTCTTCCCGCTCTTCTTGCGTGGCACCCAAGCTCTCGTCATTTTCAGTAGAGGGAGGGTGAAAGTTCGTCCCCTCAGAAAAAGGGGAAGACGCTACATGGATGACACTACCTTCTGGCAGGTTCAGGGTAGAGTCATCATAGCTATAGTCTTCCAGAGCCTCGTTCTGCTCCAGCTCTTTCTGTATATATTGCTCCAACTCCTCATTCGGCACTTCCAAAAGCCGCGCCAACTGTATCTGATGGAGGCTCTGGCGAAGCAGTTGGCGCTGAGCAATCCCCTGTTGGAGCCGAGAAGAAGCCATACCTTTCCAACAAATATACGAAATCTGGCGGATATTGGATGCACCATAGAAATAGACCTTGTGGTGGGGCTAAATGCATGCCCCAGCTTCGGTCGCCCCGCTCTAAGGCTGACAGAAACTTTTCCCAGGAGAGCTTACCCTGAGCGAGGCGCACCTGAGCCCCCACTAATGCCCGCACCATAGCCCGCAAAAAGCGATTCGCTGTAATCTCAAAAAAGTATATCCCCTCCCGTACTTTGACCCACTGGGCTGTATGGATATGGCAGACCGGTTCTCTTTGTGTATCCAATTCTTTAGCAAATGCGGCAAAGTTGGTACAAAACCTAATCGCCTGTGTTGCTTGAAGCAGAAGTTCTTCCTGCAGAGGTGGAGAAAGCCACCAGCTCCACATTCGCCAGAAGGGATTGGGATATAGGGTGAGGTAGTACCGGTAGGTTCGGGCAATCGCACTATGACGCGCATGAAAAGTAGGCGCGGCTCTATATAGGTTCACTACGCGAATCGCCCCTGGCAAAAGCGCATTCACCCTATGCAGAAAAGGCGAAGGCAAAGGCTTCTCTGTATCCCAGTGGGCTATTTGCATGCGGGCATGCACGCCCGCATCCGTGCGTCCCGCCCCCGTAAGCTGAATAGATTCGCCTATGAGCTGACTGAGTACTTTCTCCAGCGTGCCTGCTACTGTTTCGGCATTAGGCTGTCGCTGCCAACCCGCATAGCGCGTACCATCATAAGCTATATGTATCACATATCTACTCATGGAAACGGACGAAAAACCGTAATTCCCTTTACTTTTTCACCCCGTCTATCTAAGTAGGCGCATAAGTCCTCGCCGAAGACCCATTTTTTCTGAGTCTGCGAAGCATGCGCAAAAGTCGGACGCTCCCCCTCCCAGAAAAAAATCCCTACATGCGACACATCCAGGCCTTCTTTGGAAGCCACAAACGCAATAATATCTCCATTTCGGAGGAGCGACAGCCAAGAATGTAAATCTTTCGTAGGAATGTAATACCGAGGCCTTCGGGAGAGGGCTGTCTCTATGCGCCGCAGTTCCTTCCAGTCGCGGAAGCCTTTGTACTGCTCAGGATGCTGCGTAATATAGGATACGGAACGAGTATCTTTTTCCCCTAGGGGCAGCCAAGTCCCCCAACCATGAAGCTCCCAGCTTACGAAAGCATGCGTGAGATAATGATAACGATCCTCCCAACGGCATGGGGGGGAGGCTTGGTATCGGACTTGAAGCAGCTTCCCTAAGAAAGTAGCTGCGCTTCTCTGAGAGGTCTTCCGAGTGAGATGGAGCGCTAAAAAGTTTTCCGTGGCTGTCATACAGTCCATTCGCTCCAGATTGACTAAGAGTTCCTGGGGCCCAGTACCTGCGCCGCCACTGCCATAGGGGGTACCTTGCCATTTTTGGCACACCTGTCGTGCCCAGAGTTCGTAGGAAGCCCCAAGAGGTAGTAGAAAAATCGCTGAGTCAGCCTTGCGTAGGCTAAGACCGACAATCCGAAGGGGAACTGTCGTAGGGGTATCCAGCAATACCCCTATCAACCCCACTGCCCCCCAAATCATGAGCTATTCTACCCAGTCCGCGATGAATATGTTCGTTTCACGGGGTGCTTTACCTGCCCGATTGCTGCTCCAAATGAGCTTCTTACCATCTGGCGAAAACATCGGAAAAGCGTCAAACTCCGGGTCAAAAGTAATCTGCTCTAAGCCCGTGGCGTCGGTGTTAATCATAAAGAGATTGAAAGTACGCCCGCCTTTATCTAAGGTATGGTGATTGCTGGAGAAGAGGATTTTTTTGCCGCTGGGATGAAAATAGGGAGCCCAGTTAGCGCCGGGAAGCTGAGTTACTTGACGAGGTATCATAGAGTCTATGTGCATGATAAAGATTTGCATTTCGGAGGGCTCTACCAGTCCCTCTCGTAGCAGGGCTTTGTACGATTCTACTTGGCTGGGCTTAGGACGGCTGGCGCGCCAAACAATAGTCTTAGAATCAGGCCCGAAAAATGCCCCCCCATCGTACCCTAACTCAAAAGTAATTTGCCGAAGTTGCTGCGTGTGAAAATCATATAGCCATAACTCCAAATCCCCACTGCGCTGAGAAGTAAAAATAAGGTAGCGCCCATCCGGAGACACAGTAGCTTCTGCATCATATCCCTTAGCTGGCAAAAAGACCGAAAGAGAATCCGTGCGCGGGTCATATACATAGAGATCGTACTCGTAAAGCGCCCAGACATAGCGACCTTTGCGTCGGGGGGGCTGGGCAGGGCAGCTATCCGATACCCCATGCGTAGAAGCATAAATAATCTGTCCATCCGGTAAAAAATATGAACAAGTAGTGCGCCCTTTCCCTGTGGATATGCGCCGATAGCGCGGCGACTCATCGGATAACTCCATAAGAAAAATCTGGTCACACCCCTGCGGATTAATCGCCGACCAATCGCTCTGAAACACTACCTTTCGGCCCGTGGGGTCAAAATAAGCCTCTGCGTTATTCCCGCCAAAAGTGAGTTTTCTTACATTCTTGATGTGCTTCTCTTGGGGGTAAATCAAAGAGAGGGACACTTCTGCCGTGGGAGTAGGGCGTTGAGCACAGGCTACGATAAGGATTCCCGCTGCGTACTTTACCAAGCGCATACTCTACCTCATAACAAAGGTAAGATACTACTTTGCAGTGTGAGCTCAGTAGCCATAGTGCTCCCCACCTATAATAACCTTTCCGAGCTTCAGACTTGTTTAGAAGCCCTGAGCCAACAGACCTTCCGAGATTTCACTGCCTATGTGTGCGTAGATGGTTCTACCGACCTTACGTTAAGCTACTTAGAGAAGCATGCGCCCCCATTCGTAGTGGTGCTTACCCATCCCGACCACCGCAATCATGGACGCAATGCTACGCGCAACCTCGTCCTGCCTTATTTACATAGGCATCGGTGGTTGGCTTTTTTAGACTCCGATAGCATACCGCTACCCCACTGGTTAGAAGCCTTTATGGAAGCTAATCCTTCCTCCCGAGAGGTCTTATTAGGCAAGATTTTGTACTATGCTGACTTACATCCGCATGCGTGGAGCGAATATCTCTCCTGGCGGGAGAAGGTGCGAGCACGGACGGTATTAGATGCGCGCCACTTCATTACTATTAATGCTTTCATACCTGCCCAGGCTTTCGTAGAAATAGGGGGAATGGATGCTCAGATTCGGCGGCATGGCTTAGGGGACGTGGAAATGGGCTATCGCTTAGAGAAAGCCGGCTATCGCTTCCGGTATGTACCCAGAGCCGGGGTTTGGAGCAAAACCCAGCCTTCTTTGCGCCAGGCTCTCCTCCGACTATACGATATGGCAGTACATAACCTACCCTATCTCTATAAGAAGCACCCCGACCTTCAATATCGCCTCTTTGGAGGGAAACTGCTTACGGCTCGGACTTGGCGCTGGCTACTCTATCTACTGTTACAGCCTTGGATAGCCAGGAGAGTTTTATCCCTAACTGAACGACTTCCTTTTCCCATCAGCCGCTGGCTTATGCGATATTTAGTGGTGTATGCTGTGGCGCGAGGTCTATGGGGCGCAAAGCTAAGCATTCCGCTGTCGGAGCGAGAGCGCCCACTGCCATAAAGAGGGGAAAATCTCATCCGACAAGTCTATAGGCGTAGGGCTTGGCGCCGTAGAGGCTATCCAGACCGTATGCATGCCTAAAGCCCTACCAAATAGCATGTCCCGTTCGGAGTTACCCACCATCACGCTGCGGCGAAAATCTATCTCAGGAAAATCTCGTTTCGCCCAGAGCGCCATGCCTATCTGGGGTTTGCGACAGGGACTCTCTTCAGACACCTCCGTACAAGCATAAATCGCATCTATGCGCCCACCTGCCTGCTCTATCATCGCCTTCATGCGGCGATGAATCTCCTCTAAATCTTCCTGGCTCATATAGCCTTTGCCCACCCCGCGCTGATTGGTAACGATGATAATCCGCCCAAATAAGCCCGCTAGTATCCGCAGGGCCTCTACCCCCCCCTCCTCAAAGACAAACTCCCTCCAAGAAAGAATGTAGCCGCCTACTTTTTCTTTATTGATGACGCCATCCCGGTCCAAAAATAAACTCCACCGCTTATCTACCAAGAGCATATAAGGGAACGAAAGTTTGGGCTCTTTCGTAGTCGGTGGGAACCCCTATATCAATAAAAGGCGTCTCTTTCGCCAGAAAAGCCCCTATGCGCAGGTGAGAGACGGCTTGCATGAGGTAGGCTTCCCAGGAGAAGTGCTTTTCCCAGGCTTGGCTGCGCCACCAGCCTGCCTCTGCCAGAGCTATGCCCCCATAAATCCAACCCTCAGGACGAGGCTCTTTTTCGCGGAAAGCCTTAACCCAAGTCCCCTCCACTTCTACCACTCCATATCGGTCTGCAGGCGACACCCACGCCAACGCTACACTGAGAGAAGCTCCTACCTCTTCGTGAAATTGGTTCATCTGGGCTAGAGAAATAGGAAAGAAAGTATCTCCATTCATCATAAGCGCTTTTTCACCTACTACGGCTTGCCACGCATAAGCTAACGCTCCCCCCGTCCCTAAAGGCTCCGCTTCTACTACGGGCATAACTTCCATGGAAAACCGCTGAGTCCTCAGCCATTCTAGTACTTGCTCCGCCCGATACCCCAACGAAAGGAGGACTCGCTCTATTCCTTCTCTGGCTAGATAATCCAGTACGAAGCTCAGAAAAGGGCGACCCGCTATAGGAACGAGTATTTTGGGTAAGTGAGGTTGCACACTGCGCAGACGCGTACCCAATCCCCCGCCCAATACGATAGCTTCCTTTAGGCTACCCATGTAAGCAGTCCATGTCTGACAAACTGGTAGGGAAACACCCGTCCCCCCAGCGAAGTCAGAGCTTCTTCCACATCATAACGGGTATCCCCCGGACAGTAGAATATCATGAATCCTCCGCCCCCTGCGCCAGAGATTTTGCCTCCCGTGGCCCCTGCCTTCCGCGCCGTCTCATATACTTCCTCTATAAAAGGCGTAGAAATACCCTCGGCCAGTTTCCGCTTGTACTGAAAGGCTGTGTGCAAAATCTCACCTATCTCATTAATTCTACCCTTGAGAAGGGCTTCCTTCATACGAAAAGCCTCTTCTTTCAGACGATGGGTAGCCTCTAAGGACTCCTGAGCGCCTTGGGCTATTCGTTCCTTCTGCGCCTCTATAATAGCCGAAGAAAATCGGCTAGTGGCAGTATAGTAGAGTAATAGATTATTTTCCAGCTCGTAGAGATATTCGGGCTTAATGCGAAGGGGATTGACGATGACACGCTCTTCCGCGTAGAACTCCATGAAGTTAACGCCCCCGAAGGTAGCAGCGTATTGGTCTTGTCTGCCGCCTGCCTGTTTGAGGTCTATTCGTTCTATTTCATAGGCGAGGCGGGCGATTTCATACTCGCCCAAGGGGAGTGAAAGAGCCTCTACAAAAGCCCCCACCGCCGCCACCACTAAGGTGGAAGAAGTACCCAAACCCGAACCCGGGGGCACATCCACCGAAGTAGTTAGATGCGCTCCAAAAGGCTGTTGGGTAAAATCCCTAACAATACGATTGTAAACACCTCGCAGTAAGAACAGCGGCTCTTCCAACGGAAGGGGATAAATGGCGGGCAGTTCTACTTTTTGTTTTTTGTCTCGAGCTTCTAAGCGCACGATAGGTTCAGGGAGAAGCTTAAGGGAGGCATGAGCATAGAGGGAGATGGCTGCATTCAGCACAGCCCCCCCATATAAATCGCAATAAGGACTCACATCCGTACCCCCACCCGATAACCCTATGCGCAGAGGAGCACGACTGCGATAGAGTTTAGCCTGCATGTCGCAAATTTTCAAGAAAAGTTATGAGCCGGCGCCCGTAAGTTTCCCAATTCATCTCAGCTCGTTTGCGCTGTATGCCTTCATGAAAGGCTTGGGCTGGAAGGGAAAGGAAGCGGACTATGGCTTCAGCCAATGAATGAGGCTCGGGTTCGCATAAGAGGCCAGAAGCACCGTCTTCTACCAGTTCGGGTAGCCCCCCTACGCGTGTAGCTATGATAGGGCGTTCAAAATGGTAAGCTACTTGCACTATGCCGCTCTGGGTAGCCGTACGATACGGCAGGATTACAGCATCCGCTATGCTAAAATAGTAAGGTACCTTCTCATCGGGCACAAACCCTTCATGCCATATCACTCGCTGTTTCAGCTCGGGCGAGGATAAGAGAGAATGATATTTCTCGGGGTTCTCGTAACACTCTCCTGCAATCAGGAGGCGTAGATTAGGAATAGCCTGAAGCCGTTTGTCTTTCCACGCTTCCAGTAGGATGTCTAAGCCCTTATAGGGTCGGACGAGCCCAAAGAATAGGAAGTAGGTATGCTCTGGGGGAAGTTTCAAAAAAGCAGCCGCTTCTGCCTTGGGGGAAGGCTTGCTAAAGTGGTGGAAAGTGGGAAGGAACAGAGTTAGCAGAGGACGCTGAGTAAAGGCCCTCCATTCCCTACTGACCGTTTCACTGAAAGCGATACCCCCCTGTACTGCCCAGAGAAAGTATCGGGTGAAGGGCTTGTCTCCCTTTCGGCGCTCGTGCGGAAAAAGGTTATGAAGGAGCGCCACCCGTAATGTGGATGGGCTGAGCCATCGGAGCAAATGAAGGATGCTACCCAGACTCACCCCCATGGCAGGCAGCCAGAACTTAGCCAGCACGACATCAGGTTTCCAACGGGCGATATGCCCAGCCGTCTGCACCCATGAAATTGGATTCAGGGAGTGTATCATCCGATACCGCTCTAAAGTAAAAGGCGGCTCTCCTTCCCAGTACTGAGATTTCCCCGGAAAGAGCCAACGGGGATATTGGACGGTGAAGGTATAGAGCCGTACTTCTTGTCCAAGCTGTTGCAGAGTATAGGCTGCGTATTCGGCATTAGCCGCTATCCCACCCCGAAAAGGATACGCCGGCCCCAAGATAGCTATTCGCACGGCTCAAAATAATGCTACTTTTGCGGTATGCAGTTTTTCGTGGACACAGCGCTGCTCTCCGAGATAGAGGAAGCAGCAGCGATGGGGATTTTAGATGGGGTTACGACCAATCCTTCCCTTATGGCTAAGGCAGGCGTTCAGGATTTTGATGCGCATTACCGAGCTATTGCACAAATCACCAGCGGTCCCGTCAGTGCAGAAGTGATTAGTACGACCTACGCTGACATGATTCAAGAAGCGCGCCGTCTTCATGCCATCGCACCCAATATCGTGGTCAAGATACCCTTCATTCCCGATGGGGTCAAAGCCCTCAAGACCCTCAAAGAAGATGGTATTCCCACAAACTGTACGCTCATCTTCTCTCCTCTACAAGCCCTTATTGCGGCAAAAGCAGGGGCTACCTATGTAAGTCCATTCTTAGGGCGATTAGATGATATAGGGCATGAGGGCATAGAGATTATTCGGCAAATCCGCCGAATTTTTGATAATTATGGCTTTGAGACGCAGATACTGGCAGCGAGTCTGCGTCATCCATATCATGTGCTTCTGTGTGCATTAGAAGGAGCGGATGTAGCGACGATGCCTTTTGCGGTGCTCAAACAGCTTTTCCATCATCCTCTCACTGATAAGGGGCTGGCTCAGTTTTTAGCAGACTACCAGAAACTCCATGTCCGCGCTTAGAGCATGGCTACTCCTCATAGGAGACGAGCTGACCCAAGGAAGACTGGCTGACAAAAATGGCACCTTCTTAGCAGCCCAGCTGACGAGCATGGGCTTTAGGATAGAGCATATTCAGACTCTACCCGACGATGAAGAGCTTCTCCGAGAAGAGATGCGGAGAGCTGTACACTCAGAAGCAGCTGTTGTTCTTTCTTCAGGGGGATTGGGGCATACTACGGATGATCTCACTGCGCAGAGCTGGGCAGAGGTTATGCAAGATAATCTGGTCATAGAGCCCTCTTTATTAGAAAACCTACAACAGCGGGTAGCTCAGCGAGGACACTCTACGCTGCCCTATTTAGAACGATACGCCCTTGTACCTCAAAAAGGAGGGTACTTTCCTAACCCTGTGGGATTAGCCCCTGCTCTATACTGGGACAGAGAGAGGCAGTTTATCTGTGCTCTGCCTGGTCCTCCCTTAGAACTCCAAAGTCTCTGGCAGAGCTACATTCAACCCTTTCTACAGCAGAAGTTCGCTCCTGTTGCGCTTCCTCGCCACACCTTTCGCACGACGGGAATCACGGAAAGCGGGCTTAGCGCCCTATTGTCCGAATGGGAACGCGCCCTTCCCCCCTCTCTTCGGCTAAGCTACAATCCGGCCTGGGAGGGAGTAAGTCTATATCTTCAAGCACGCCAGCCAATTGCTTCTGAGGAGTTTGCGTATTATCAGAGTACTCTCCGGCAAAAGATAGAGCCTTATTTATATGCGGAAGGCGAAACGAGCTTAGCCGAAGCCCTATTAGCCCACCTTAGAAGCAGGGGCTGGCACTTAGCCACAGCCGAAAGTTGTACAGGGGGGCATATTGCGGCGGCCATAGTAGATATTCCGGGGGCTTCGGAAGTGTTCTGGGGGAGCATAGTAGCCTATGATAACTCTGTCAAAATTCATCCGCTTGGCGTGAGTCCTGAGGTCCTGCAGAAAGAAGGCGCAGTCAGTGAATCCGTAGCCCGCCAAATGGCAAAAGGCGTAGCCCATGCGCTCGGCACGGAGGTAGGCATAGCCACCACGGGAATTGCAGGTCCTACTGGCGGCACCCCCGAAAAACCTGTCGGCACCGTCTGGATAGCCATTCACACTCCCGACGAGACTATGGCTAAAAAGTTTGTTTTCTCTGGCGGGCGCACCGCAGTAATCACCCGAGCCACCGCTACCGCTCTCAGTCTCACCTGGCAAGCCCTATCTAAATACTTCCAGAAGGTTTCCTCGTGATCCTCATCACAGGTGCGGCAGGCTTCATCGGCAGCGCGCTGACGGCTTTTCTCAACGAGAGAGGTTACACTGAACTGGTATTAGTGGATGACTTTTCCCTCCCTGTCAAGCGCCGCAACTGGACACAGAAAAAATATCGCTTCGTCGTAGAAAGAGAGCAGCTCTTTGACTGGGTATATAGCTATAAACGGGATATTCAAGCAATTTTTCACTTGGGCGCTCGTACAGATACCACACTGCGAGAAGAAGAACCTTTTCGCCAACTCAATCTAATCTATTCCCAGCGACTATGGGAGTTTGCAGTGGAAGCGGATGTGCCTTTCTTCTATGCGTCCAGTGCTGCCACTTACGGCAAAGGAGAACACGGCTTCTCAGATGATGAGCGACTTCTCCCTTCCCTCCAGCCGCTCAACCCTTATGCTGCTTCTAAACATGCTTTTGATGTATGGGCAGTAGCTCAACCCCATAAACCCCCTCGCTGGGCAGGCTTTAAGTTCTTCAACGTCTTCGGCCCTAATGAATATCACAAAGGACGCATGGCCAGTGTGGTGTGGCACGGCTTTCTCCAAATCCAGCAAGAAGGTCTTATTCGCCTTTTCCGCTCCCACCGTCCCGATTACCAAGACGGCGAACAAAAACGCGACTTCGTATATATAAAGGACGTGGTACAAGTCCTACTTTTCTTCTTAGAAAACACCCTCCCCTCGGGCATATACAACTTAGGCACAGGACAGGCTCGTAGTTTCTTAGACTTAGCGCGTGCCCTTTTCCAGTCCCTTTCTCTGCCCGAAAAGATAGAGTTCATCGATACCCCTCCCTCCATTCGGGAGAGCTATCAGTACTTTACCCAAGCCGATATACACAAACTCCGCCAAGCAGGCTATACTCAACCCTTCACTTCGTTAGAAGAAGGAATTCACGACTACGTCCAGAACTACCTCTTGCCTGTTATCCGAACGTGGTGAGAGATAAAGGCTACACCCTTCCGCTTATCATTAGCTATGCGCTGGGTGCATGGTTCATCTACTACTTTCTTATAGAGCGGACTCCTCAAGGAGAATTTGTACGCTTTCTGCTCACCGATGATGCTATGATCTCTATGAACTATGCCCGCAGCGTAGCAGAGGGGTGTGGATGGGTCTGGTACTGCGGCGCTGAAAAAGTAGAGGGATTCACTAACTTTCTCTGGGTACTTTACATGAGCCTATGGCATAAGTTAGCCATACCTCCCAACTTCACCTCACTTCCTATTATTCTGACTGGATTTCTTACTTTATGGCTTCAACTCCACGCCATCTACACACTCGGGAAAAAAATCTTCTCCCCAGAGGTAGGGTATCTTGCGGCGCTAATAGCGGCTACTTTTTTGCCGTTAGTGCTGTGGCATTTTATAGGCCTGGAGACGGGACTGCTCATGGGACTTACGGCTTATCTGACCCTACGCGCGGTACAGGCACGAATGCCCCACTTTACAGACATGCTCGCAGCCATAGTAGGAGTACTCGCCCGAATGGACTTTCTGCTCATAGTAGGCACTATAGGCGGTTTTTGGAGCTATGCCCAGCGGAGTTATGTACCCCTACTTCGGTTGGGACTGCCGAGTATAGCCGCCCTAACTGGCCTTATGACATGGCGGCTGCATTATTATGGCCGATGGCTCCCTAATACCTACTACCTGAAAGTAGACTCCGTCCCCTTGTCCCTTCGGCTTCTCAATGGGGTTCTCACAGCGGCAGGAAGTATCTTGACTAACTTACCACTCTGGCTTTTAGCTGGCTGGAGTCTATGGCGCAAGAAAGTGCCATCCTCGCTGACTATACTTTTTGGGGGAGTGCCTGGGATTATGCTGGCTTACCTGATTTATGCAGGGGGAGACGATTGGGAAATCGCTCCCCTTACTAACCGATTCTTAGGCCTAGCCTATCCTTTATTAGTTATTGCGGCTGCTGCTACCATAGCGGCATTTTCTCGGCTCTGGCAGGGGTTAGCCCTAATTGCCATCGCTTTAGGTGTAGGTAATCGTTGGAGTATTTTTACTACCCTTAGTCCTTATGCTTGCCCCCTGGGCCAAAAAACCGTCTCCAATATCTTTTCTGTATTCGTGCCTTATCCGCTGGATTCTTTAGGACTTCCTCCTGGAAGCCATATATGGCTCGGCCCTGCGGGAACTACCCCCTACTTCTATCGCGGCTATGTGTATAGAGATTACTTAGGCAAATGTGATAGTGGGGTGGCGAGAAGCTCGCCAGCTTGTTATATCACGATGCGATTTTATCAGTGGTATGCGCCGGGACATACCCGCTTAGGCATAGATAAAGTGCTGCGGGATAGTCTGGCAAAGGCCGTTTTCATTTCATTCAAGGGGCATCCGGGACGACGGCGCGGCTTTTGTGAGGCAGAACCTTACCTTAGCCTACTGCCGCAGTACTTCGTGTATCGGGCGCCGTATGGATGGCTACGCCGCCAGCTATCTAATGAATGACCGAAACCTTTTATCTTTGTCAGGCTTTACTTGGGGGGTTAGCTCAGTTGGTAGAGCGCCAGCATGGCATGCTGGAGGTCAGCGGTTCGACTCCGCTACCCTCCACGGGGAGTTAGCTCAGGTGGTAGAGCGCCAGAATCGCACTCTGGAGGTCAGCGGTTCGAGTCCGCTACTCTCCACCTGGAGAGGTGCCGGAGTGGTCTAACGGGGACG
>JANWZJ010000060.1 GCA_025054525.1 Bacteroidia bacterium
GTAGTATCCCCACTGCCTACATTTCCCGCAAGGTCTTGAATACCCGCATAGCTCAAGGTACAGAGCACAGAAGGAGCGACTGCATTGATGAGGGTAAGGGCTACTGTACGAGGCGAGGTTAGGACCGCCTGCTGAATCCCAATGCTCCCCGTAGGAGACCGAAGGCTGTAGTTAGACGGTTGTCCAGCGGAGGGCGGAGAGAGGGCCTCAGAAAAAGTCAGCAAAAGCCGCATGCTCGTCTCAAACTCAGCTCCTCCCAAAAAAGGAGGTGTATTATCAGACTGGATAGGTCCTATGTAGAAGTCATCCAGCCAAAGGTTTTGTCTATTGGTATTGGTATGCTCAAATAAGACGATAAAATAGGCTGTGCTGCTAAGAGCAGTATGCGTAGTAGTAAATTCCTCCTCCCAAAAGCCCGTACTATCTGAATACACCTGCCAGGTACCCGAAGCATTTCGCAATACACGAATGCGAAGGATGTTATTCGTACCACCGAAGCGTCCCCTAATCCCCCCTGCCAATCGGGTATGACTACTACCCTGCTGATACCATAGCTCTAAACTATCGTTGCTACCGGTGATTCCGCCTAACTTGAGATAATACCCTTGGAGGTTAGAATCAGTGGGGTCGGCTCTATCGGCTACGAGGTAGATTCGCACAAAGTTGCTTGTGGAAGGATTGAATCCCACCCTTACCCAGAAGTGCCATTCGGTATTGCTGATGAGTGTATTTGCGGTGGCGAGATAGATTTTGCTTGTTGTGGTAGGACCGTTACTTCGTAAGCGCTTATCAGGTGTAATAGTCCAATACGAAGTAGTACCAATCCAGGGAGGATTATTGGTAAAGTCTCCGTCAGAGAAATCCTCTTGGAGTTGAGCATAAGCAGGCAGACTGAAAAGAAGGATAAATCTCTTCATCTGGGCAAATCTAATTTTTCTCCCAGAAACTGCGTAGTTTAGCTTCTACGAAGTCGGGGGTAAGGGCTCGCATACAATCATGATGTCCCTGAGGGCACCGAGAGAAACCCAGCTTGCTACAAGGACGGCATGGCAGGGATGGCACTTCTATATGACACTGGGGGACTTTCCAAGGCGTCATGCCAAATTCGGGAATGGTATTTCCCCATAATACCGCCACGGGTTTGTCTGCAGCCGCCGCCAGATGGGCTATTCCAGTATCATGGCTGAGTACCCACGCAGCTTGGCGAAGAGCCGCCGCCGTATGTAGAAGAGAATAGCGTCCTGCCCCTATCACAGTAGGAGCTTTTAGATTTTGGGCGATCGTCTGAGCCTCTTCCGCCTCTGAGAGACCTCCTAATAGAATAACTGGCATCTCAAGCTGAGTCAGAAGCTGTTGAAAATAGCCTACAACCCACTTTTTCGTAACATACGAAGCGCCTAATCCTACTGCAAGCCAACGAGCATGAGTCCCCCCTTTTACATGCAGTTCTTCCTGCACTTCCTTTTCTATTTCTGGCGGTACGAATACTTCAAGCGGTCCTATACCCTCTGGCTCAATTCCCCAAGGGCGTAAAGCCTGAGCATATCTTACGACGACATGAGGGATAGAGATTCGCTTTTTGAGCCGAACCATCCACCATTTACGCCAATTTTCTTTGGGAAAGGTGGTAAAGTGCTTAGCCTTGAGCAGCCAGCGCAGCGGCAGAGTACGCAGATTCTTTTGCAAGTCTATTACCCCATCCCAGTTCGTCTGGACTATCCATTCACTGGGAGGCCAAGTGTGTATGCCATGCAGAAGCGGATGATGTTCTACAAGCGGTTTGTACTGCTTGCGCGTGAGATAATGGATTTCGGCTGTGGGGAATCGCTCTGCTAAGGCTCGTATAAGCGGCGTCGTAAGAACAATATCCCCTATGCTACTTAGCCGAATCAAGAGAAAGCGCATACGGCGCAGGACGAATGCAGGCAATTAGCCCTACCGGCATAAGCCCAGAGGGGACTTCTGGAGTAAGGGATTCGTTTAGAAAGAGAAAATGTGTATTTTCTTTCCAGAGAGAGAGTTCTTCAGAAGAAGCAGGGGCTGCACAGAAAAAATCCCATACGACTACTTCGGGAATCTCGCTGGGAAGTCGTGCATAAAATCCCCATTTACGAGGGGTAGTTTGTTTGAGTTTCTCTACCAGATTCGCCCATGAAAAAGGAACTTTATTCCATCCCTCGCCCAAAGCAACATAGGGCAGTTCATAAGGGGTGAGAAAAGGAGAGAGTTCCTCTAGAAGCCATTTTTCCAGCGATTCTTGCCAGTTAGGTTCTACCAGTGCAGCGGGCAAATGCAAAACAAGCAGGCGAACTGGAAGCTGCTCCAAATAAAAAGCCAGTGCCATTCGGTGCCCTGAAACCCATTCGGGCAAGCCTGTTACGGGGTCTTGCCTTAGGTAGAGATGCAGTACATAAGGGGCTGTCTCTAAAGGAGAGCCTGACGGTAATAGAGGGGTGGTTTGCGCATGGATGGAGAGGGAATACCATGTAGGCACGACATAGGGATAACTAAGGAGCACCCATAGCCCTATAAGGCTCATGTTTAGCGGTTCGCTGTGCCTAAGTGGGGCAAGCCCATAAGCAGAATTTTCCAGTCCAGAAGCACGGAATACCGATGCGCATACATCAGGTCTAAACTGAAAGTATGCGGATAGTGATACCGCAATAAATCAGTCGTGAGTACCCCTTCTTTGAGGAGGGGCATTTCTTCGGAGGGAATTTCGGTATAACTAACGAAGTGGTATTTGCCGAGGAGGACACCGATGAGGCTTTGAAGCGCTGCCAGTGGATGGTGGTATATCCAGAACGTAAAAGGATAGGCTATCAGTAGTGAGAGTCCCACCACCAGGTCAAAGATTTTCTTCTGGAAGAGGACTTCGGGCTGATGCAGCCGCAAATACAGCCGAAGGGAATGCCGACTTACCAGAATGCTCTGCGGACCTATGAGATAATCCGCATAGGGAGGAATAATCTTGAAGTTGAGTTTGCGGTAGAAGTAGCGCATCATAAGGGAGATAATCTCCTGGGAACTTAGGCTCGTATTGCAGAAAATGAGCTCATCGGGATTATATTGGTCTAAGAGATAAGGAAGTTGGGCGGGGGTTCCCAGCGCCTTCGGATGATTTTGAGGGCTGACGAAGCCTATGAATTCCGCAGGATATTGGATTTCTTCAAAAAGCAGTTTCCGAATGCGCGCGAACTGAGAAGGCGCCGCAATGACCATGATGCGATGGGAAATCTCGCCCGTAAGGTGAAGTCTTCCACGCCGAATCCAGTTATCCAGAGCACGCAGCGCTAATCCTACTGGAATTGCCCCCATCGCCAGCGCCAGCACTATAAACCGAGACACATTGATAGAGGGCACTAAATAGCTTACTAACACGATGCCCAGAAATCCTAAAAGCACCGCACCTGCTATGCGTCGTATTCGGTAGACAGGGCGATAGTTGAGAAAAAGTACATGGCCGGCTACAAACGCTGCCGAATATCCCAAAAGCGCCCAGATTTCATAGCCGGGATAAAATTTTTTACCTGTAGTTTCTATCCAGAAGCTCATTAGGGTGCGTCCCAGCCCGTATAGCAGCGCCAGTTCTAAAAGTGGTAGGTAAAGGAAAGACGCTATCCGCTTCACCCCTGAGAGCAGTGCCGCCGAGAGAATACCTAACCGATACATAAGGGCCATAGGCAGGCGCTGTAATCCCTTATAGTGCTTATCTACAAACTGTAGCGAGGCTTTGTAAAAAGTAAGAACATAGTTGAGCGAACGCGTGCGAGTGCTCTCTCCTTTAAAATGTACTATCTGTGTAGTGGGCAGGTAGTAGTTGATGTACCCAGCTTGGAGAATACGATAACATAGGTCTATATCCTCTGCATACATGAAGAACCGTTCATCCAGAAGCCCTACCTGATCTAAAACCTGACGCGGTATGCACATAAACGCTCCCAGGAGTACAGGCACGGGGGTGATTTTATCTTCGGGAAGGTAGGTAAGATGATACCTCCCGAAAAGTCGGCTCTTGGGAAAGAGTTTATATAGTCCGCTGAGCTTACAGAAGATGTTCCAGGCAGAGGGCAAATCCCTGCGCGAATCCACTGAGAATCGCCCCTGACCATCTATAATCTTGACTCCTACCGCTCCAGCTTCCGGATGTTCATCTAAGAAGCTGACTACCTTGCGGAAGGTGTCTTCTTGAACGATAGTATCAGGGTTAAGCAAGAGAATATGACGCCCTTTGGCTTGACGGATAGCTTGATTATTCGCTCGGGCAAAGCCTAAGTTCGTAGAGTTAGCGATGACCCTAACCCATGGGAACTCTTCTCGTACCATTTCCACGCTGCCATCTATAGAGGCATTATCCACGACCCAAACTTCTACGCTCAGTCCTTCACATGCTCGCGCGACAGACTGTAGGCACTGTCGGAGGAAGTATTTGACATTATAGCTGACGATGATGACGGATAAATCCATCATATATAAACGGGCTGACGCTCTCGCAAGGACCGAGACAAAGTAAGCGGATCTATGTACTCAAGCTCACTGCCTACTGGAATACCGCTTGCGAAGCGTGTAATCTTCCCGTGCCAATCTGTGAGCTGCCGAGCGATGTAGTAGGCAGTCGTTTCGGCTTCGGGACTCGTGCCCAAAGCCAACAGCACCTCCTCATAGGCGCCTTTTTGCAGACGCTTCCATAAGTTATCTAACCGTAAGTCTTTTTCAGTGATGCCACTCAATGGGTCTAATACCCCACCCAGAATATGATAATGCCCTCGGAAAGCCTGACTGCGCTCTATCGCCAGCACATCAGCCGGCTCCTTGACAACGCATAGAACAGGCTCTGTGCGCCGTACATCTTGGCAGATCATACAGAGTCCTGCCTCAGCCTCTGCCCAATAACCGCACTCGCGGCAGGGAGTTATTTTTGTTTGCACTTCTACTAAGGCTTGAGAAAGCTCTTCTAATAGGGTAGGCTTTTTGAGGATAGCTTGGGCGATTCGCAACGCGCTACGCGGTCCTATGCCGGGAAGTTTCTCCAGCGTAGCCAAAAGACTCCGTAGCGCAGGTGGCAGACCGTATCCCTCCATCCACCTGCAAAACTATGACAAAAAATCGCACCTCTTCTAACTGAAAACTAAGTTTAGAAAGTCTCTTTTACCTTGGCACAGCCTCCTCCTTCTGGGGAGTGAAAAAGACCACACCCTCTACCTCCCGGAGCTGAACTTTGGCACCTGCATTTATCTCTCCCCGTAGCAGCTTTTCTGCCAGTGGATTGAGGATGTACTGCTGGATAGCTCGCTTTAGCGGACGCGCTCCGTAATGGACATTATATCCCACTTGAGATAGAAAATCCACCACCTCAGGGCTCCAAACAATCTCTATTTGCTGCTCTGATAAGCGACGCTGCACTTGTCTAAGCTGCAGCTCTACTATCTGACGCAGTATTTGGGGATTCAGCGGATGGAAGAGCACAATATCATCTATTCTATTCAAGAACTCCGGACGGAATGAACGCCGCACTAATGCCATCACTTCATCGCGCACCCCTTCTGGAAGAGGCTGTTCGTACGCATCAGGATGGCGCTCTAAATAGTCCATGATGAGATGAGTCCCTAAGTTGGAGGTCATGATAATGAGGGTATTCTTGAAATTCACGACACGGCCTTTACTGTCAGTGAGCCGTCCATCATCTAAGACTTGAAGCAGGATATTGAATACATCCGGATGGGCTTTTTCTATCTCATCTAAGAGGATGACACTATAAGGGCGACGGCGGATGACCTCCGTAAGCTGTCCCCCTTCTTCGTAGCCTACATATCCCGGCGGTGCGCCAATGAGCCGACTCACCGAATGCTTCTCTTGATATTCAGACATATCTATGCGCACCATCGCCTGCTCGGAGTTGAAGAGCGCTTCTGCCAAGGCTTTAGCTAACTCGGTTTTGCCCACACCCGTAGGCCCTATAAAGAGAAAAGAGCCAATAGGACGATTAGGGTCTTGAATGCCTGCGCGACTACGACGCACGGCATTAGCCACTACCTGGATAGCGGCGTCTTGCCCTACAACCCGCTGATGTAAAATATCTTCCAGTTGCAGTAGCCTTTCTCTCTCAGACTGAAGCATTTTCGCTACGGGGATACCCGTCCACCGACTCACTACAGAAGCAATATCTTCTGCCGTAACTTCTTCGCGCACGAGCCTTGTTCCTGCAGCAGTACGGGCATTTAGCTGGCTCTCCAGCTCCTCAATCTTTTTCTCAGCGGCTGGAATGCGCCCATACCGAATCTCCGCAGCTTTACCCCATTCCATTTGCCGCTCTGCATATTCGGCTTGCGTGCGCAGCTCTTCTATCTCTTCTCGCAGCCCCCGAATCTCACTGAGGAGGTTTTTCTCTATTTCCCACTGCTGACGCAGCTCTTGGCGCTTTTTGTGAAGTTCCTCAAGCTGGTTTGTATGCTCGGCTACTTTGCGCTCATCTTTCTCTATGCGCAGGGCTTCACGCTCCACCTCCAGTTGCCGAATACGGCGCTCCAACTCATCTAAGGGTTCTGGCAGCGAATCCATCGCCAAGCGCAGACGCGCAGCTGCTTCGTCTATTAGGTCTATGGCTTTATCGGGTAAAAAGCGGTCAGAAATATAGCGGTGGGAAAGTTCGGCTGCGGCTACAATCGCCTCATCCGTGATCCGAATCCCATGATGCACCTCATACCGCTCCTTAAGCCCCCGCAGAATAGAGATAGTTTCTTCTACCGAAGGCTCATCCACATACACCGGCTGGAAGCGCCGCTCTAAGGCTTTATCTTTTTCTATGTATTTTTGGTACTCATCCAGCGTCGTGGCTCCGATGACTCTAAGCTCACCCCGAGCCAAAGCCGGCTTGAGAATATTCCCTGCGTCCATCGCTCCTTCGGCTTTGCCTGCACCGATGAGGTTATGCAGCTCGTCTATGAATAGAATGATGTAGCCTTCAGACTGGGTAACTTCTTGGATTACGGCTTTGAGCCGCTCCTCAAACTGACCTCGGTACATAGCCCCTGCCAAAAGAGCCGCCATGTCTAAGGAGAAGATGCGTTTATTTTTGAGGTTTTCGGGCACATCACCCAGGGCTATGCGATGGGCTATCCCTTCCACGATAGCGGTTTTTCCTACGCCTGGGTGCCCTATAAGCACAGGATTATTCTTGGTACGACGCGCCAGGATTTGCAGAGTACGGCGAATCTCTTCATCTCGTCCAATCACTGGGTCTAATTTGCCCTTTCGAGCTAAGTCGGTGAGGTCTATGGCATAGCGCTGTAAAGCCGCTAAGCGCTCCTCGGCCGAGGGGTCTGTGGCTTTTCGCCCACCGCGCAGTTCTTGTACTGCCTTCTCTATCAGATTTAGGGCAAGGCCTTGCTCCCGCAGCAGTTTCCCTACGGCATCTTTGCTTTCGGCAAGGGCCATCCATAAGTGCTCTACACTGACGTAGGTGTCTTTCATTCGAGAAGCATGCGTCAAAGCCCGCTGAAATACTTCATTGAGCGCTGGGGCTATTCTGGGATTGCCTCCGCCTGCCAGCCGAGGCTGCTC
>JANWZJ010000061.1:0-6764 GCA_025054525.1 Bacteroidia bacterium
GTTGTAGTTATTGATTCGGTCAAAGTCTCCTCGGAGGATTTGCACGAGCACTATAAGGTTGAGCACGACGCCACTTGCCACATGCGAGCCGTGGAAGCCTGTGATGAGGAAGAAGAACTGTCCAAACTGGGCAGCGCCGAAGGGGTTACCTGTGAGGGTGGTGCCACCTAAAATGAGGTGTGTCCATTCCCAGGCTTGGCAGCCCAAGAACGCAAGCCCACCCAAAATGGTATAAAAGAGGTATAAGGCGGAGCGTTTGCGGTCTCGGTTGTGTCCAGCTTCTACGGAGAGCACCATAGTAACGCTGCTTATGATGAGGATGAAGGTCATGATACCGACGAATACCAAAGGATACCCATGCCCTATTATAGGTGCAGCGTCAAAGACATGCTCGGGGTCAGGCCAGTTAGAGGACTTGAAGCGCACGAATCCATAGGCAGTGAGGAATGAGCCGAAGGTAAAAGCGTCGGACAGGAGGAATACCCACATCATGAGTTTGCCCCAGCTTACATTGCCGAAGGGCGAGTGCCCCCCACTCCATGGAGAAGTGGTCTCAGGAACTTGTGTAGCGATGGTAGCCATAGGTTATAGGAGTTGATTCACCTGCAAAAATACGACAAGATACAGCCACAATATATCCAGAGCATGCCAGAAGAGTCCGGCTAACCGCAAGCCTAAGAGGGAACTTATCCCTACCTTGTAGCGTAAGGCTCGTATCATCCAGTAGCCTATTATGATAATCCCAGCCGCGAGGTGTAGAGCATGGAGAGCGGTCAGCACATAGAAGTAGCTTGCGCCACGATGACTACCAGCCAAGAAGATGCCGTTGCGTGCCAGCATTTGCCAGCCTACGACTTGTCCCAGCAGGAAAAGCATGCCCAGTCCGAAAGTAGCCATGAGCCCCACTTGAAGCTGCCAGGGGTTTTCTTGTCGAAGCCCCCGATAGCCATAAATGAATGTCAGACTACTTGCTCCCAGTACGAGGGTATTTACCCAGAAAATCAAGGGAATATCAAAGGTTTTCCAGGACTGATTGAATCGTTGAACTAAGTAAGCGCTGGTAAAGCCAGCGAAGAGCATAGCTGTGGTAGCCAAATACAGCCACAGCATGAGTTCTTTGGGATGAAGTTTATTTTCGGTTTTCACAGGAGTATCCATAGTCCTAAGTAAAGGAGGGTAAGATAGCCAGTTAGTCCCAAGAGTGTGCAGCGAAGGCAGGGAGTGGAGCGTCTCATAAGCCAATAAAAAGAGAATATCAAAAGGATCGTTCCGACACTTCCTATCCAGAGAGTGATGCTTAGTGGAAACCAGAGGAGGCTTAGGATGCTCGCAGCGCAGAGGAGAATCACGCCTGCTAAGATGGCGGTTCGGTTATGAGACCAGTTATGCTCAGGGAAGGGTAGGAGATGAAAGCCTACTCGGCTATAGTCTGAGCGGTTCATCCAGGCTATCACCCAGAAGTGTGGGTATTGCCAGAGGAACTGCAGTAGGAAAAGAAGGAGGAGGGTAGGTGTGAAGGTAGGAGTTCCTGCCCAATAGCCAATAACCGGGGGCAGAGCACCAGAAATAGCCCCTATTGCCACGGCGATTTGTCCTGTGCGTTTGAGAGGGGTATATAGGAAGACGTAGATGAACCACGCCCCAACAGCGATAGCTGCTACTTGCAGGTGAATAAGGCTCAGCATAGTGATTCCCGCTACGAGAAGGAACAAGCTCACGAAGATTCCCTCGTGAGGGGCGAGGAGCCCAGCAGGTAAAGGGCGATGGCGGGTGCGTTCCATCAGGGCGTCTAAATGGCGTTCTTGGTATTGATTGGCGGCGTTTGCTGAGCCAGCGATAGCATAGCCCCCCAGGATTAGCCACAGCAGAGACTGGACATCTTTCACCCCAGCTATTAATGCGCCCATGAGAGCCGAGAAAACGACCACTACGCTCAGGCGCGGTTTAGTCAGGGCGAAGTAGAGCCCTATCTTAGGGAGAAGGCTTAGGGATTGGCTCGTAGTCATTTTCATATAGGAAAGCACTTCTGGGCAGAAGGTATAGCGAAGCGAAGCCTGCACTTATTGCACATAACGCCCAAAGAAGGTGTACGACCCGAAGGAATGCACTAAACTGAATATAGTACATAGATGCACCCGTAATCACTTGAAGAAAAAGAGCTATAGTTGTCCATATAGCCGTGCGCCGAGCCAGTGGATGACGCGTAGGTTCTCTATATAATCTCCACTGATAGTAGGCCCATAGCCCTAAAACTATCCAAGAAAAACTCCGATGGATGAGAAAATAGGGAGTTTCCATGCCGAAGCTGGGGCCTTGCTGATTGACAGCCGTGCGCACCATCGTGCCCAATATCACCTGAGCTATGAGGGCGATCCACGCTATTTGTCCGAGCCTATAATAGGAATAGATTTCAGGAGTGAGTTTGCGTTCGCCCAGCCTCAAGGTTTGTGCCCAAGCGAGGATGACGACTATTAGCAGAGCGATGGAAAAGAGCATGTGAATCGTAACCATATACTCCGCTAAGTATGTGGCGACGACCCGCCATCCCAAGAGAGCCTGTGTGATTAGAAGGATAGGCACAGCAGAAGCGTAAAGTAGAATCTGAGGATGAGTCCGCAAGCGTATCCATGCATAACCTACCATGGCTAACACAGCTACTCCTGCTACGACGGCGAGAAGGCGATTGATATATTCAGCCCAGGTTTTGAGGGGGTCAAATGGCTCAGCTAACTTACCAGCTACAGCGAAGCGCTCCCGATAATCTGCAGGCAGTTCTGATTCATGAAGCGGAGGGATGAGCTGCCCATAGCAAGTGGGCCAATCAGGGCAGCCCATCCCTGCTTCTAACACCCGCACCGTAACGCCTGCGACCGCCACCAGCAGAAATAATCCCAGTGTGCTTAGGGTGATTCGGCGAAAGGTGCGAAGCGTATCGGTCATGTAGAGGGATAGCCAGCGTCCGGAGTAGGTTTTTGATTGGGAGAGAGCGCAGGAATGGGGGTAGGCTCAGGGGAAGTGGGCACTTTCTCATCGCCAGAAGGAGTATCTGTGCGGTCTATCACGGATGTTGGATCAAAGTCCTCTTCCCACCATCTCACGCCTCGAGCTATATCCTCGTCAGAGATATATTGGGGTATAAAGTCAGCAGGTGCCCCTGGCTTGGAGTAGTCATAAGGCCAGCGGTGTACCACAGGGAGGTTGCCTGTCCAATTGCCGTGAATGTGCTTTACAGGAGCACTCCATTCTAATGTAGTGGCTTTCCAGGGATTCATCGGAGCGGGCTTTCCATAGAACATGCTATGGAAGAAATTGTAGATAAAGATGAGCTGAGCAATAATCGTAATCAGTGCTGCTATCGTAATGAATACATTCAGGTCTTGCCATCCTTTAGTGAAGTCAAATTCTGTGAAGGCATAATACCGCCGAGGTACGCCCCCCATTCCCATGAAGTACATGGGGAAGAACACTAAGTTGGCGCCGACGAAGGTTAGCCAGAAATGGATGTATCCTAATCGTTCGTTCATCATTCGCCCCCAGAGCCGAGGGAACCAGTGATAAGTTCCGCCAAACATCGCAAATACAGCAGAGACCCCCATCACTAAATGAAAATGACCTACGACGAAATAGGTATTATGCAGCGGTATATCCATAGAGCTCACTCCTAAGAAAAATCCCGTAAGCCCTCCGCTGATGAAGAAAGAGACCGTACCGATTGCGAAGAGCATCGGTGTATTGAGATGAATTCGCCCTTTCCAAAGCGTGAAAATATAGTTGAATATCTTCATCGCTGAAGGAATGGCTACTAAGAGCGTTGTTGCAGTGAAGATGGAACCGAGAAGTGGATTCATACCTGAAACAAACATGTGATGTGCCCATACGATGAAGGAGACGAAGGCGATTCCCAGAATGGAAGCCACCATGACTTTGTAGCCGAAAATAGGCTTCCTTGCGTGGGTACTGATAAGCTCGGATGTGATTCCTAAGGCAGGGAGAAGCACAATATACACCTCAGGATGTCCTAAGAACCAGAAGAGATGAAGATAGAGTAGTGTATTTCCCCCTTGCTGAGGTAGAGCTTGACCTGCGATGTAGATATCAGATAAGTAGAAGCTAGTGCCCAAACTATGGTCAAAGAGCAGGAGAAGGAAGGCAGCCACGGCAGGTGGAAAGCTCAAAAGACCCAATACTGCTACGGTGAAGAGCGACCAGACTACCAGAGGTATACGCATGGGGGACATACCCTTGGTTCGCATATTTAGCACGGTGGTGATGTAGTTGAGACCGCCCATGAGAACGCCCACCACAAATAGTACCAAAGCTATAATCCATAATATCATGCCCAGTCCTGAGCCAGGCATGGCTTGGGGAAGGGCGCTCAAAGGGGGATATACAGTCCATCCAGCGGCTGCAGGTCCCGTCTCTATGAAAAATGAGGCGAAAAGTACCACAGTGCCCCAGAAAAAGAAGTGGAAGGAAAGCATGTTGATGAAGGGAGACGCCATATCCCTCGCCCCCAGTTGGAGCGGAATGAGCAGATTCGCAAAGGTGCCGCTCAGTCCTCCTGTCAGCAGCCAAAATACCAGAATTGTCCCATGCATCGTAACAAGCGCCATGTAGAAGTTCGGGTCTAACCTACCCTCAGGCGCCCATTTACCTAAAATAGTCTCTAAGAAAGGAATGCTCTTGTCAGGAAAAGCAAGCTGAAGTCGGAATAGCGCAGAAAGGAGGATTCCCACAAAACCCGCTGCAAACCCTGTAATGAGAAACTGCTTGGCGATAGTTTTGTGGTCCTGGCTGAAGATGTACTTCGTCCAGAAAGTCTCGTGATGATGCTCATGATGTTCATGAGCCGTACTTACTGCGCCATGCACAGTTGCGACAGTATGTGTAGCCATAGGCTATATAGTTTTTGAGTTTGTAGAGGCTTTCGTAATAGAAGGCTGCGGCGTGTAGGCAGGTTTCTGCGTAGATAGCCACTTCTGATATTCTTCCCATGTTTCTACGATCACTTTCATGCGCATGTTGTAGTGTGCGCCGCCGCAGAGCTGATTGCAAGCCAGCTCATAGTCAAAATTAGGATTTCGGAGTTTTTTACGCATTTCTTTGGTAGTAATGGTAGGCACGAGCATTACTTGATTGCGCTGGCCGGGTACAGCATAGATGTGAGTCCGAAAGTGCGGCAGAAATAGAGAATGTAGCACATCTTTGGAGCGTACCTGAATCGTAACTAAAGCACCCACCGGTAAATGAATCTCTTTGAGTGAGGGTAAAATATCATCTTGGGCTTCGGGATCAGTGAAGTCCAAGCCCAGTACATTTTCTCCCCCTATCAGCTTGTAGTGATAGCGACCGAGCTTACCATCCGCGCCAGGATAGCGCACTCTCCACTGGAACTGCTCTGCCACTACTTCTATCTGTAATGTGCGCTGTTCGGAAGTTGGAGATTGTCCATGAATAGGCAGGTTCCAAACATAGATACCCCATCCAGCTATAATGAAAACAGGAATGGATATAGCTACTAACGATGCTTTTTCTAAGCTATGATTAGTTTCTTGATAAGTGGCGGCGAGGGAACGCCCATTATAGTATCTCCAGATCATGTAGAAGAGAAGAAGATGTACTAATACGAAAGCGGGAAAAGTAAATCCTACGGTAAAGTTTCTCAGGCGGTCTATATGGACGCCATGAGCTGATGCACTTTCTGGCAAGTATAAGTCCGCATAGTGAAAGGCGCTCCATATAGCCATGAGAATACCGGACAGTCCTATGAGCATCCAAATTCGCATGTTAGCTTTGTCTCGGTCCCATTGAGCAAAAGGGTCATACCCTGTGGCTCGGACAACGACTTGTACCATTCTAATGGAAAGGAATACTATGAGAACGACTTCCAGCCATACCAGTTTCCATAGGAAGGAGGATAGGTCAAACGAGCTTGCCTCCATGGCTTGTTGGAGAGCCAGTTCTTCGGCTCGGGCACGGGCAGCGCTCCCAATCTGTGCCCACAGACTGTATCCCCACATCGGCTTCATTAACCCCAAAGATACAACCTTTGTTTCAGAATCAAGTGATGCAATAGTATCCCTGAGGACAAGTTGTTCCTTTCTGGTTAGCTTTACACCCTGTGCTAACCTATACCCGTGCTGACCTACTAAATGCCGAGCGAGCTTGGCGCATCAACTTTATCAACTCCCTCATCGGGGGCAAGAATCTCCATGTGCTCATCACTCGCAATACCGACTCCTCATATAATGCCGCCATATTCAACTCAGGCATCCATGTAGGTTCTTCACCACCTTATGTAGGCTTTCTGCTGCGACCTACGCATGTCCCCCGGCACACTTATGAGAACCTCAGGCATTATCCCTATGCCACGATGAATGCAGTTAGCGTAGGCTATTATGAGAAAGCACATGCCACGCATGCCAAACTGCCTTATGGTCAGAGCGAGATAGAGCGAGTGGGGTTGCCGCTTCGGTGGGAGGAGGGGGAGGATGTACCCTACCTGCGAGACAGTCCCCTCACTGCGCAGCTAAGGTTAGTGGAAGAGCATATCCTTGAAGTCAATCAGACCAAACTCTTAGTTTTTTCAGTAGAAAAAGTCTATAGTGCGATAATGCCTCGGGAGGATGGATTTTTGCCTCTGGATGAGCTGGGACTGGTAGTGGGTTCGGGCTGTGATGCGTATTGGCGTGTGGAGTTTTTGGGTCGGCTGGCATTAGAGGGGTAAGGGGCGGGGGCCCGCCCCAAGGGGAGGGGCGGGCCCC
>JANWZJ010000061.1:6774-7171 GCA_025054525.1 Bacteroidia bacterium
CCCCGCCCCCCCCCCCCCCCCCAGCCCTACCCATGATAACTCTCCAAGACTTTATCCAGCTTACTTTCATTCCCCCTCAGGGCTTCTAATAACTTTCTCAGAAAATCCCGTTTGCGCCAGGCAGAAGTAGGCCAATACTCCATAGCGAGGTGTGCTACTCCCAGCGTCCATAATCCGGCTACTTTCCCTATTACGGTCAAGGCATCTGATACAAAAATGAAACTTCCTGCCAGCCATATGAGCATACTTCGCAGGTAGCTGTATATGACCCAGCTTTTCCACAAAGGAAAGGCAGGATGCCGGTGAATGATATAGGTATGTAGGACGAAAAAGGCCAATACCCCTGGCATGCTAGCCCACAGAATCAGACCATGTGCTACTAAGAGCGGAGTTAGGA
>JANWZJ010000062.1 GCA_025054525.1 Bacteroidia bacterium
GAATCAACCTCCCCGCTGGCGCATCGGCGCCACACCTCCGTCCTACCCCGGCTTGGGCTCCGGGGCGGCCCCCACGCCAAGCCACGCAGCGCGGCACATTAGCGCCATCACAGGTATACTCCCGCCCCAAAAGGTCGCCTTCTTTATATCCTTCTATGGTAATCTGCATCTGTGCTTGCAGCCAAGCTCCTGTGCTGAGCCAGAGCCACCGCATCTTTACAAAGATAGTGCTTGCAAAAATAGTTCCATCATCTGGTCTGACCTAAAGCGGCGATGGGGCTCAAAAAGCGCCAAAGCTGCTTCGGGCATCGTGGGAATCTCAGCATCTTGAGGTTCTTGCACCGCTGTGAAGTATCCAGCTTGCTTCATCATATACATTCCTAAAGCACCATCGCGGTTAGCGCCCGAGAGTAGCATACCTGCTGCTCGGGGCCAGCGAGCCTGGGCCACCGACTCCATCAGTACATCTATACTCGGACGCGAAAAATGCACCGGTTCTTCTACCGAAAGGCTTAGATACCCCTCTTCTTCCACCAACAAATGATAATCCGGGGGGGCGATATACACATGTCCCCCTACGATGGTAGTCTTATCGTCAGGCTCTATAGCCTGCCAGGGAAACGGAAGTTTGAGAGCATCCGCTATGCTGAGGCGGGAATTTCTCAAACGATGCAGACAGAGGATTAATGCCACCTCTGGATGATAAGGAAGATTTTGAAGGAAAGTTCTGACAGGGTTAAAGCTCCCTGCAGAGCCTCCTATTATCCATAGAAGGACCTCTCGCCCTTGCTTAGGGGGAGGAGCGCTTTCGGTAAATTCGTTCCACTTCATTGACAGGGCTGAGACGACGAGCCGACTCACACCAGAAAAGCGACTCTTTTGTACCTATCATTAGCAGGCCTCCTTCCGTCAGACTATCTACTAAGCGGGTAACGACTTGATTCTGCAGAGCTGGCGTGAAGTAGATGAGTAGATTTCTACATAGAATGACCTCAAACTCACCAAAAGTCCCCTCTGTAACGATATTATGTTGTAGGAAACGAACTCTATCCAAAAGAGAAGGATCAAAGAAGACTTGATTAACCTCCACATGCGCATACTTCTCTAAGGAGAGATGCGGGAAAACTTGGATAAAGTTCTGTTCATACCCTTTATAGACTCGCAGAGGATATACAGCCCGGCGTGCCTGCTCTAAGGAGCGTCTGTCTATATCGGTAGCAAAAATCTCCGCCTTTTCATAGAGACCCGTCTCTTTGAGGAGTATTGCCATAGAAAGAACCTCTTCGCCTGTGGAGGCGCCTACATGCCAAATACGGAGCTGGGGACGATGCTGAACAAGCGGTAATCCCTGACTCCGTAAAGCTATCCAGGCTGACGGGTCCCGAAAAAGCTCCGTCGTGGAAACGGTTATCTCGTTGATAAAGTAGTCAATGTAATCAGGGTTCGTGACCAACCGCTGATTGAGCACGGCCATGCCCGTAAGTCCATATCGCTTAATCACCGTGCCCAAGCGTCTCTTGAGCGAAGAGGTAGCGTAGCCCCGAAAGTCCATGCCGTATTGAGAGAGCATAATTTGGAAAAAGTGCTCTAAGTCGCTATCCGAAATTTCGGGCAGTACTTCAGGAAACATACGAGCCAGGGGTAAATTTAGGTAGAGCGGAGCGTGAGTAGAGTAATCTCTGGCCAAATCCCCAACCGAGCAGGCACCCCAATATATCCTAATCCTCTATTTACATAGAGCTTTTGTCCTTGCACTTCGTACAACCCCGCCCAATAGGTATAGAGCCACTGAGCGGGGCTAAACTGCCAGCTTTGCCATTCCACGCCAAACTGCAGACCATGGGTATGCCCACTGAGCGTAAGCGCAATAGGATACCTACCCTGCACCTGACTTTCCCAGTGAGTAGGATCATGTGATAAAAGAATACTACAAGTGGAGGGAGGGACCCCCTGCCATGCCTTCGCTAAATCTCCATAACGGTGGGTAAGCCGCCATCGGCTCCAGTTGCCCACGCCTATGAGTGCTATTTTTTCTCCTCCCTGCTCTAAAACTACGGCATCATCTTCCAGTAGCCGAAAGCCTGTATGGGCAATAAGCGTTTTGAGATAAGCCCGCTCTTTTTGTTTGAGCTCGGGGGTAGCGCCCAAGATATAGTCTCCGTAGTCGTGGTTTCCTAAGGTGCCCCATTTGCCCAGGGGAGCGGAAAGCTGGCGTAAGTCGGCTACGAAAGGCTCTAATTCGGCTGCGTAAGTATTGACCCAGTCGCCTGTGAGCACAATAAGGTCGGGCGAAAGCTGTGTGATTTTCTCCCATACAGGATGAAGGACTTCAGGACGCGGGAAACTGCCTGAGTGTAGGTCGGAGATTTGAAGAATCTTCACGCCGTCCCAAGTAGGAGGTAAGTCGGGGATAGATACCTCCACAGCTTGGGTACGGAAACGATAGCGTCCTATCCAGAAAGCATACCCTAAAGCAGCAATCGGTGCACTCATCAATACTCCCCCTATTACCTGAAGGGTAGCCCGACGCTCAGGGGAAAACTTTTCTATTTTGGGGCGAGGCCAGGCTACCCCCCACAGCCCTCCAATCAGCTTTGTCAATACAGACGCCAGCCAAATCAGAAAGAGAACCCCGCTTATCCGTTGCAAGAGGAGGTGGGCTTCGCGGGGATCGTCCAGCCAGTACGCGGTAACCCATCCTATGCCTATTAGGGCAAGCAGACCCAGAAAAAGCCCCGCCGTAATCCAACCCATCCAACGCTTCCACAGCCTAAGCCGCTTCAGCCCATAGTACCCGCCTACTTCAGCGGCTATCCACAGAGCTAACCAGAACACCCACCTCAGATAGCGGTCCATAAAAGATTATAGCCGTTTGAGGAGTTCTTCTCGTAGCATCTCGTATTCTAACAAAGAGAGCTTGCCCTCCTGATACTTCTCATGGAGAAGGTCTATGGTACGCAGCACTTCATCCCGTAGCTTGAGCCACTGAATGCTGGCGGGATTGAGGTCGGCTTGGAGTTGAAGTACCTTCTCAATCGCATCCTCCTTAGGATGACGAATGATAAGGGTAAATACCCGTTCCATAATCTCGGCTGCCAACGGTACAGCCAGCACCATTTTATGGATGACGATACGGCCTAGCTGGCTGATTTCTAAGAAAAGTGTTCTATTCTGGCGTTCTACTCCTCGTACATCCTCTAACGGATAATAAGCCCGCTTGTCATAAACGTGGGTATCGGTGAAGAGCACTTCGTAGCTGGTGAAAAATCGCTCCTGATAATAAAACGCCAAAACATCCGCAGGAGAGGTTACATGAAGGAAGCGCCCTAAAGTCCGTCCTAATAAAGAGCTGGGGAGTTTAGGATGGCGATAGAAACCCAAGGTGGGATTTTCGGGAAACTTGCGGATGAGGAGCGCTCGATAGCTACGCACAAAGCAAAGCTACATAAGCGCATTGCTCCCTTTCTACCTTTGTAGAGTGCGCATATTCCTTTTCTTAGCCATGGGGCTATCCTTAGCTCAAGATAAACCCGCCTATCTTCTCTATTCTGCCAAAGGCAAAAAGCTCTCTTACAAAGCCGCTTTGGAGCAGATACAAAAAGCCGATGTAATCTTTTTCGGCGAGCTTCATAATAATCCTATTGCCCACTGGCTAACCTACGAAATAGCCAAGGACCTACACCAGCGAGCCCCTGGCAAGTTGCTTATCGGAATGGAAATGTTAGAGACGGACGGCCAGGAGGCTGTCTCTGCCTATCTGAAAGGTGAGGTTGCCTCTTGGGAGCAGCTCAAGGACCGAATACGGCTCTGGCCTAACTTTGAGACCGACTACGCACCTTTGATAGAGTGGGCTAAAAATCAAAAGGTTCCTGTCTATGCTACGAATGCTCCTGCCCTCATGGTTCGCCAGCTTGCCAAAGAAGGACTTCAAGCCGCCGAGAACTGGGATTCCGAGAAGCGAAAGTGGATAGCGCCTTTGCCTTTTCCGAGATTAGATACCCTTCCCTCGTATCGCCGCATGGAAGAGATGGCTCATGGACACGGCATAAGTGCAGAACGCCTCCGCTTAGCCCAAATGCTACGAGACGCCACGATGGCCCATTTCATCGCCCAAGCCTGGAAACCTGGGAAAATTTTCCTCCACGTCAATGGACGCTATCATAGCGACTACAAAGAGGGAATCGCAGCGTATTTGCGTTTGTATCGTCCAGAAGTGCGGATTGTAGTGATTACCACAGAGGAAACCCCCAATCCCACTACCTATCGGCATCCCGACCCTGCACCTGCCGATATTATTGTAGTTGTCCCTGAGACGATGACGAAAACTCATTGAGCTTATGCGGTATGATGTGGCTATTATAGGAGCGGGCATAGTAGGCAGTGCGGTGGCTTATCGTTTGCGTCAGGTGCTACCTTCAGCTCAAATTTTGGTATTGGAAAAGGAGCCTACTCCTGCAGCCCATCAAACAGGACGCAACTCAGGGGTCATTCACTCAGGGATTTATTATCGTCCTGGTTCGCTCAAGGTCCGGTTGTGCGCTAAAGGACGAGAAATGCTATATGCGTTTGCTCAGGAGGAAGGGATTCCCCATGAGCGCTGCGGGAAACTCATCGTAGCCACAGAGAGAGAAGAGCTTCCTCGCCTTCAAGCCTTATTAGAGCGAGGTCAGCAGAATGGTATTCTGGGAATTCGCCTACTGCCTCCCGAAGAGATAACCGAATATGAACCGCATTGCCGAGGGGTAGGAGCCATATATGTACCCGTAACTGGGATCATAGACTTTCGTGCTGTAGCCCGGCGGCTTCTGGAGAAGAGTAAGGCCGCCCTCTATACAAACGCAGAGGTCCAAGCCCTTAGGCGTGAGGCTCACGGCTACTTTGTAGAGACGCAGGCAGGCACTTTTCAGACAGCCTATGTGATAGCCTGTGCAGGGCTTCAAGCGGATCGCATCGCCCGCATGGACGGGCTGAACCCTCCCCTCCGCATCGTGCCCTTCCGAGGGGACTACTATGAACTACGCCCCGAAGCCCGTCATAAAGTCCGCAATCTCATTTATCCTTTGCCCCATCCTACCTATCCTGTCTTAGGCGTCCATCTCACCCGCATAGTAAATGGAGAAGTAGAAGTCGGACCCAACGCCGTATTTGCCTGGGCGCGGGAGAAATATAGCCGAGCGGGAGTTTCGCTAAGAGATACCTGGGATGCTCTTTCCTACACAGGTACCTGGCGCTTCTTGGCTAAACACTGGAAAGAAGGCTGGGCAGAATATCGGCGCGCCTTGTCTAAAAGGCTTTTCTGGAAAAGTGCTCAGCGCCTTGTGCCTTCTATAGAAGAAGAAGACCTGATACCTGGGCGCATGGGCATCCGAGCCTTGGCTATCACCCAGCAAGGGACATTCTGGGATGATTTCTACTTTGCCATTCAGGAGCGCAGCCTCCATGTACTGAATGCTCCTTCGCCTGCGGCGACTGCTTCGCTTGCCTTAGCTGAAGCTATCGTAGAAAAAGCTCTATCCACATGGCAGTTCTCTATCTCGGTCCCCGTCTCTGGCTCATAGAGCCCCCCTTACAAAAAGTACAAGCGGGAGGAGATGATATACACATCTTCATCAGAGACTATCCCCTCCCTTCCCCAGCCCAAGAACTCTTAGGTAAAATCTTGCAAGCTCTTCACCTCCAGCCTCAAGACATAACGCTATGGAAGGTTCGTGCTCCTCTCTCACCGGAAAGACTCAATCTTTTTAGCCAACCTATTGTATGGGTGATGGGCAGCGCCCTGTTTCCCCATAAGCCTCTGGGAGCTTATAGACGCCTTACAGGCATCCCTTTTACGGAGCTTCCGCGATGGGAAGAGGCTCCCATTCTCCTAATCCTGCCCTCCTTAGAAGAAATGCTACAAGATGAAGAAGCGAAAAAGCTGACGTGGCGGTGGATTCGGGGATTGGCTTCCAGGTCATAGCCACAGAAGGCGCTGCTCGCGCGGGTATTCTCTTCACTGCCCATGGTGCTGTACCGACTCCCGCCTTCATGCCCGTAGCTACCCATGGAGCACTGCGGGCATTCCCTCATCATGAACTGAAAGAAGCTCCTATTCTCTTAGCCAATACCTATCACCTCTATCTGCGCCCTGGTATTGAAATTTTGACTCAAACTCAAGGCCTACACGCATTCATGGGCTGGCACCGGGCTATTCTTACCGATAGTGGAGGGTATCAAGTGTTTAGTTTAGCATCCCACCGCACCCTCTCGGAAGAGGGAGTCCTCTTCAAATCCCACATAGACGGTTCCCGGCATCTCTTCACTCCTGAGAAAGTAGTGGAAATTCAGCGCGTTATCGGCTCAGACATCCAGATGGTATTAGACGTGTGCCCTCCTTATCCTGCCATGGCTCAAGAGATGCAAGAAGCCCTCTATCTCACGCATACATGGGCCCAGCGCGCCCGTAAAACCTTCTTAGAAAACCCTACCGCCTGTGGCTACCCCGTTCAGCAGTTCGGCATAGTTCAAGGAGGAGTGGATTTGGAACTGCGCAAGTTTAGCTATGAGACGCTAAGACCTCTGGATTTTGAAGGCTGGGCAGTAGGTGGACTAGCTGTCGGCGAGCCTCCAGAGCTACGCCTACCTATCCTTCACCTCATGGGACAAATCCTCCCCCCTGAAAAACCCCGGTATGTCATGGGCATCGGCACTCCCACCGACATACTGGAAGCAATCGCTGCGGGCATGGACATGATGGACTGCGTCCTTCCTACTCGTAATGCTCGCCACGGACTTATCTACACACTGGAAGGAGTTATTGCGATTCGGAATGCAGCTTTTCGTAGGGATTTTACCCCACTACCCCCCTGGGGTTACACCCGGGCTTATGTACATCATCTTTTCAAGGTAGCAGATCCGCTCGCTTTCACCCTTGCTACTGCTGCCAACCTACACTTCTTCCTACTTTTGGTCCAGAAAGCACGAGAACACATCCTGCAAGGGACCTTTTACGCTTGGAAGGCAGAAATAATCTCCACCATAAGAGAACGAATCCAGAATAAGACGCTCTATTCGGAGTGAGAAGCTGGTCGG
>JANWZJ010000063.1 GCA_025054525.1 Bacteroidia bacterium
AGGTCCTGCGGAATAGCCAAATCTATAAGCGCAGCATCTACGGGGTTAGGGGCGACCAGCGCCGGCGAAGTAATCAAAGTGCGACGCCGAGGGCAATTTTCCAGCACAATTCGCATCCGCATCGCTTGTTCTAAAGTGAAGATATTCATGCACGGATCATCCGAATAGTCCATATAATTCTCTATCATCCGCCGCACACCGGGAATGCAAGAGGTAGGGTTAGCTGCGCAGCCGAAATGGGACCCGCTGCACAAGGGCGTATCATCACAGAAGTCATCTACGTTGCAGCCCCCATCGCCCCATGTATGCCGCAGCCCCAGCCAGTGCCCTATTTCATGGGTAGCGGTTCTTCCCATACTAATGACAGCGTCTACCCCTGTGGAACCTTTGGGAATAGAGCCAAAAGCTGTGTATAGTATCACTACGCCATCCGTATTAGCACTTTGCTGGCATGGTCGTGGATTAGAAGCTCCATCTCCCGGCATACCTAACAGTCCTGAGAGGTCAGGAAACTGCGCATAGCCTAAGATAGGGTTACCCGAATTATCCACTACATTAGTGACCCAGATATTCAAATATCTATTCGGGTCCCATACGGTGTTGGGTTTGATAGTATTTTCTAAGACGTTGGTAGCATAAGGAGGAGCTCCCCATCCCTGAGTAGTTCCATTTATGCGCACGATACCCGTGGTAGGATTGCCTGAAGGGTCTCTTTTGGCTAGAACAAACTCTATTCGTACATCAGCTCCTCGGGGGTCATTATTCCACCCTGGCGTACCTGGCTTACGGCGAAAGTCCTCATTCAAGACTTCTATCTGATGAATAATGTTATTTGTAGGAATGTTCATTCCTGTGCCTTCGGTCTCGCCATTATTATGAATAACATGGACTACTACAGGAATCCGATAGACGCCGCCTATCGTACGCGCTTGCTCATATAATGCCTTCTTTTCTGACACCTTTTGCCTCATGAGCGGCTCATACTCATCCATCCTCGGCCAGTCCGGATGTAAAGCCCGCATAGCACTGTCTACTTCCATCGTCGCACATCGGATGTACCGAGTGGTTTGGCCGTGCAGTAATAGGGCGGCCACGAAACCCGAGAGTAATAGGCGCTTCATATCCTAACAAATGTAAATACTTTTCCTGATACTTTTGCAAAGGGTGGGAGCGGTAAGAGTACTACAACTTGCGCGAGTTATTAATCGCTACGACTTTATTGACACAATAGTGCGATATCTACCGAGGGAGAGGTTCGCAGTAGAAGTAGCCACTTTTGACCCTAAGGCTAATATCCAAGAGCCCCACTACGAAGCGCTCGGCATACCCCATCACCTAATACCCGTGCAAGCTATGCAGGCTTATCCTCAATATCTTAGGGCTGCTTTTAGACTCGCCGCCCTGATCAAAAAGAGAAATATCTCCATATTACATACGCATCATTTCTGGGAAGGGGTGGTAGGCGCCTTAGCCAAACAGCTCTACCCTTCCTTCAAGTTCATAGCGCACCGCCACTATATGGAAGATGTAGTGCGGGTAGGCGGATGGAAAAGCTACCTCTTAGCAAAGCTGGAGGCTTTCACCTACAAAAGCGCTGATGCTATCGTAGTAAGCACCCCCACGGTAGCCCACTTTGTCCGAAAACAATACGCCCACCAAAGCTCCCTGCCTCTTTATGAGATTCCTTATGGGTTTGAATTAGAGGCACCGAAGTACCAGCCTGTTTCTCCCCAGGAACGTAGCAAGCTGCGCCAGCACTACGGCGCCCAGGAAGGAGAAATCATCATCACTAACATAGGCACCCACCGCCTGCAGAAAGGACAACGAGAACTCATACGCGCCTTCGCCCGTCTGAGTGCCCAGCTACCTCAAGTTCGGTTATGGCTGGTAGGTACGGGACCTGACACCGCTCTCCTTCAACAGCTGGCTCAACCCTTGGGAGATAGAGTACGCTTTTGGGGATGGCAGCCCGGCGAGCGCGTGCGTGAGTTCATAGGCGCTTCCGATATTATAGCGCATCCTACTTACTCTGAGAACTTCCCCCAAATTATGATAGAGGCGCTTTCATTAGAGAGAGCGCTTATCATTAGTAGAGTCTCTGGCGCTAACGATATGCTTACCCACAAGGTAAATGCTTGGCTCATCTCTCCTCAAAATGAGGAGGAACTCTACACAGGTCTATATCAACTATCTACCGAATCTGACCTTAGGCTTAGCTTAGGGCAAGCGGGACGCAAACTGCTGGAAGAGTATCCCATCCATTACACTAAAATCAATCCCCACTACGAAGCCCTCTATACTCGGCTATGCTCCCTGTAAGCGTGATCATTCCAGCGAGGAATGAAGCCGATAACATCGCCAAACTCATACAAAGCCTCAAAGGCCAGACCACACCCCCTGCGGAGATTATCGTAGTAGATGCGGGCTCTTCGGATGATACGGCTGCCATCGCTGCTCAAGCCGGCGCCCGCGTGATAAAAGTAGATAGAGCTTATCCGGGGCAAGCTCGCAATATAGGTATAGCCCATGCTACTTATGATATCATAGCCTGCTGGGATGCCAGCATGCGCGTAGCCCCTGATGCCTTGGAGAAACTTATTCAGCCCCTCTTAGCAGGCACAGCCGAGATGACCTCGGGTCATTTAGAGATACTCCCCCAAGGCTGGACTACCTCCATATATCTGCTTTTGCTCATGTCCCCTTACAATCATGTGCTCCCCGGAGGCAAGGTGATCTACGCACATCCAGTAGCGTGTAATGCTTTTTACAGAAGTTTGTGGGAGAGGGTGGGGGGACTGCGTCCCTGGCGCGCCCGAGAGGACAGCGATTTCCGCCAAAGAGTTTTAGCCCTAAAACCTCGTCTCCAATACGTACCCGAATCTATCACTTACTGGGAGCCTGATGAAGACTGGGGAAAGCTTTTGCGCAAAGTGCGGCTCTACGGACGCCATAACCTCCTTTCAGGCAAGCCCAGCGAATGGTATGGCGGTTTAGTGCGGGTGTATGGCGCCTACCTTCTTCTTAGCTTGGGAGTAGGCGTAGGCTATGGGGTGTCATGGGGGCTTTTCATGCTAATTGGTGCTACTATCATTGGGGGCATCCTCCGTACCCTGCGCAAAATCCTTCAGAATGGCGCCCTCTTCACCCAAAAAACAGGCCACTCCCCCTTCGCCCCTTCCGTCCTTCTCTCGGCTGTGCTTATCCTGCTGAGTACCGATATGGCCTCGTTTGCAGGAGCGCTGGATTGGCTTGTCTTAGATAAGCTGGGGCTTGAGCCTGAGCGATTCCCTCAACCGCAAATAATAGGCGAACTCTCACCCCAAGCCTCTTAGCGCAGGAAAGGATCATAAGTAACTTGGAAATAATAGAGCCCTCCTATCCGAGGTCCCCCGGGAAATTGCACATACCGAATATTCAGTGCATCCTGGGCACCCATGCGAAGCTGGGTCTTCCAGCGGGGTAGATTGTAGGAGATTTGCGCATCTATCCACTGCACGGAAGGTACCCTCCCAATAATCAGCCCATCCATATTAAAGGCATCTATCCATCGGTAGTTAAGGCTAGCCCCCCAGCGCCCAAAGCCTGAGAAGTAGAGCGCGCTCCCTACTTTATGCGGTGGGGTGTTGAAGTTGGGCAGGAGCGAAGGGTCCTTCGCCACGCGCAGTACCAAAGAAGCATAACTATAGCTCACTGTCCATAAAATCTTGGGCGTTATCGCATATTCTGCCCCTAAAGAAGCAAACTCAGCATATACCTGACTCCTTATGTTGGAGGCAGTGCCGTATTCGTAGAGCTGACTATTATCTTTTAGGTTGAGAAGGCCCGCATAAGTGGAGGGGTCTACATTAGTAAGGCTTATAGGGCGTGTCGTACCAGGTTCATAAATCGGACGAGAAGATGCTACGCGCTGATAGAGTACAAAATCGCGATAGTAAGCTCGCGCATACTCTACATCTACATATAGTCCTTTTATCAGTTGGAAGCGCCCCCCTACTTCATACTGCTGGATGAATTCAGGACGCACAGGGTCTCGGGGAACTTGTTGGAGGTGCTGTCGGGCCAAAGAAGCAAGGGTAGCACTGTCCGTAACGCCCCGAGCTGCTGCTTGATAGCGCTGAACAGAGGAAGGGGAATACATAAACCGGTCTAAACCGAAAGTTTTGCGAGTAGGCATCGTACCGCCTAAACTCACATATCCAAAGCCTATATCCAGGGCAATATATTGATCTTGGAGCGTGGGAATACGGAAGCCTGTTTGGTAAGATAGTCGTAGGCTGTGCTGCCTTTCCTTGCCTAAAGCATATAGAACAGCAGCCCGAGGGGTGACTCGGCCTTGGAAAAACTTGTTTTTATCGTAGCGGGCAGAAGCCAAAAGACGCAGTCTCCTATCAAAGAGCCAACGGCTCCCCTGCACGAAAGCTCCATATTCATGAGTCCAGAAAGGCCCATCATAATCTATGAAAAGCGTACCCTTGGTATTCACCAAGAAAAGGCGGACATTCCCCCCTACTAAGATGTCAGCGATTTTCTTAGTCCAGTCCGAGAAGTCATATTGCAGCTCTGCGTGATAAAAAGAAGAGCGGTCATAAAATCCTGCTTGCCCTTTTGTGCGATACGGGCCGCTCGTGATTTCATCTACCGCTTGTTGGAACTCTTTCGTACCCGGCACTAACCGAGGGATATACCGCTTACCTGTGATTGGAGAGTAGGTAGAAGTATCCGCATATATCCGTGCTGCTTCGTGAGTACCGTAGACGTTGTAGCCGTAGAGATAGGAGAGAAACCAATCCTCATTCGGCTTAGCACGAGAGTTGAGGAAGATACCCACAAACCGACTATCATATGCCCGACCTGAGTTCTCAAAACTACCATAGGCTCGGGCTAAAAATCGCTTACCTCGTATCTCTAACTTATGCTGGTGAAAAAGCACATCTCGGAGTATATTCCGATTCGCAGCCTGATAAATACTATTGCCATTGACTACGAAACTGCGCCAGGAAACCTCTAGATTCTCGGTGATAAAGTACTGAAATTGGGCTGTGTATTTCTGGAGGAAAGTAGCAGGATTGACAATATCTCGGTCTCGGTATCCGGTACGCGCCACATAGAACTGCTCCGGATTGGAGATTCCCACAGAAGCAGGGTCTATCAAGATACGAACTTCATCTCCATAGAGATTGACGCCGTTGTAGCCGGGGTTTTGTTTGCCAGGTTGCTGGAACTGTCCTTGGGCACCTCCATAATCTCCGTCATCTGTATAATCCACCGCTAACCAATCGGTAGCTCGCAGATATTCGCCCACGACTTTGAAGGAGAATCTATCTCCTATTGTACGGGCATAGCGCAGAGCTACGTGAAAATACGGCTGAGGAGAGGTATCAGAAGCGATATGATTGACTCCTGTACGGAAAAAGGCAGATAGCCCAGGATAGCGTCGCGGGGTACGCGTGTAGATATCCAGCATCCCGTTGAAGGCATTTGGGCCGTATAGGGCAGAAGCAGGTCCGGCGATAATCTCAGCACTTTCTATGTCTATATCGGGCGGAGAAGAGAGCAGCCCCACAGGAAAGCCGAAGATGGGAGCCAGCATATCTATGCCATCTATACGCTGCACGAAGCGGGGATTACCCGGCCCACCGAAGCCGCGAGTGTTGAGGGTGGGGAAGGTGAAAGATTGATACATCACATCCACGTTCTTAAAGGTGCTGAGCTGTTGGAAGAGACTTACACCTGCGCTCATCTGAATCTCCCGAATCCCTAATCGAGACACGGTTACAGGGGCTTCCAGCACTGCTTCGGGCACCCGACTCGTACTAATCACGACGTCCTTTATTGCGATAACTCCTTCTTGTAGGGTGATTTCTATGGGACTGCCCACCTTCTCTACTGTGGTCTCTGCTGTCTCATATCCTACATAAGAGGTTTCCAGAATAAAAGGAGGCTCTCCGAAAACGTTGAGCCGAAACTTGCCTTCTGCATCCGAGACCACCCCCGCCAAAGTACCTCTTATTTTGACATAAGCCCCAGGGAGAGGTTCGCCTGTCTGACCATCTTTTACCACACCTTGAATGACTTGAGAGGTGGGAGTAGGCTTAGCTGGCGGAGCTACAGGACGGGTATAGTCTCTCTCTTCCTGGGCATGAAGAAGCGCCAGCCATAACCCCAGTATCGTCCAACGCTGCATACTACAAAGCTAACCTCTCTCCTACAAACTGTCCACCTCCCCACAGGCCATGGAACTTCTGCTGCTATTGCAACTTTTTGGATGCCATTTTCGTATACTTGCCTTGTATGAGAAATGCGTCTTCTCCGGGGTGTAGCCCTCTTCTCTCTGCTTGGGGCTCAGACTATCACCACTACTGAACCCACCCTCACTGTATGTGGAAGTGCAGGGACCTTTAGTGTAACCGTTCAGAACACCACCGGCAGCCCCTTGACGGGGGTGCAGCTGGCGGTCAGTATGCCTCCTGGCATTCTTTACGAGGTGGGATCAGTTACGGCGCCAGCCACTGAGGTCTCCACTACGCCGCTCAATCAGCCAGTCTTTGGATTGCCCAACCTTGCGCCAGGGGCCTCTGTAACCTTTACCTTCCGAGCCCAAGCAAGGTGCGCAATCTTGGATTACCTAAGAGACCCGAATAACGAGGTGAAAAACACCTATCAGCTCACTTGGAATGGGGGGGGCTCCTATACCTATACGCCTTCTGCTGAATATAATATCTTGGATGGAAAGTTAGACTATTTGAGCATCACGAATCAAGCTTATACGGCTCCTATAGCACCTTCTACTTTCACTCGCACCTTCACCGTGCGCAACGATGGGGATGGTAGAATAGCTTCTTTTCAACATATAGAGACTGCTGAACCCAACTTAGAAATCTTGAGCGCTTCGGGGGGCACGATTATCTCCCACACAGCCCACGCCCTGACCCTTGAATTCAACTCCACCCACTTCGCAAGCATAGGGAATGGCGATAACTACTTTGACCCTGGGGAAGTGATAACTTTCCAAGTGGAGTATCGTATTCTGGCTTGCACGAACTTGGGTTCTACTTTCTCCCTCAC
>JANWZJ010000064.1 GCA_025054525.1 Bacteroidia bacterium
GTGGATTGTCCTTATGCCGAAGCAGTGCCTGAATGCGCAAGTAATGATTATAGACAGCGATAGCGACTTTGCGCTTGGCAGACTCTTGACCTACGATGTATTGGTCTAAGTGGGCTTTGATTTGGGCGGGGGAAGTTTGGGGCATTTGCCAGCTACGCAGCCGACGACTGGGACGCTTGCGTTCCTTCTGCGCAAACTCATATATCTGCTCTACGCAGTCTATGCAAACATAGGCCTGCTTGAGGGGCGATTGAATGAGAGGCACAACCGAGCCTAACCTGCCGCAGAAATCGCAAGCAGGCGATTTATCGTTGGCCATTGGCGCTGGTCATGCGCTGGGGATAGAGCACCTCATCTACTAACCCATACACTTGGGCTTCGTCAGCCCGCATCCAGTAGTCTCGGTCGGAATCTTTCCATATTTTTTCGTAGGGCTGCCCGGTATGATAGGCTAAGATTTCATAGAGCTCCCGCTTAATCTTTTGAATTTCTGCATGGACGATTTCAATATCGGAGGCTTGTCCTTGGACGCCCCCTAACGGCTGGTGAATCATCACCCGTGCATGGGGAAGGGCGGCGCGTTTGCCTTTCGTGCCCGCTGCCAAAAGAACCGCTGCCATAGAAGCCGCTATCCCCGTACAAATCGTATGCACATCCGGACGCACGTATTGCATTACATCATACACGCTCAGACCGTCATACACAGAACCTCCCGGGCTGTTAATATAAATGAAAATATCTCGCTTGGGATCAGCCGATTCCAAAAAGAGAAGCTGGGCATTCACGATATTAGCGATTTGGCTGTCTATGGGATAGCCTAAAAAGATAATGCGATCCATCATCAGCCGCGAGAAAACATCCATGACGGCGATATTGAGCTGGCGCTCTTCTATGATGTTGGGGGTGAGCCCGTAGAACTGAGAGCGCAGCAGGGATTCGTACTGATGCAGGCGCAGGCTCTCTATGCCTACATGATGAGTGGCATATCGCCGAAACTCTTCTCCTATGGGTATCATATCAGATGAAGAAACAAAACGCGTCCAGGAATAGAAAGGGTCTGAGGCGCCCCGAAGCGCTTATCCAGCCATGCATCAAATCGGTCCATTTGTACAGAGCGGCGCAGCATATCGCCTTCTTTCTTGAGCAAAGCCGCAAGAATCACTTCTCGGTCTTCTTGCGATTCTTCCATCCGACTGATAAGGGACTCTAGCTCAGAAGGAGGTTTGGGCAGCTTTTTGAGGCGGGCCCAGAGTTCTTCTTGCAGTTCTTCATCGGAAATATTGAGTTCAGGCTCATGGTGCGCGAAGCTGGAGAAAAATACCTGCCATGCCAGATTTTGGCGATATTCTTCTAAGTCTTGGGTTTGACCGTTGCGGCGGGCGACTTGGCGCAGTTGATAGAAGAAGTTGAGCTGGACTACCTCTTCGGGCAGGCGCACTCCTGCGCAGTAGAGGTAGTTGAGCTGGCGCATGCGAAGATTGAGGCGCTGCACGATACTCTGGATGTGCTTCTCCATGAAGGTCTGCCAGAAAGCCTCTGGATTTTGCCGTTCTTCGGGGGTAAGCTCTAAGGCATCGTAGAGGGTCTCTTCGGGGGCGGGCGATGCCTGAGCCGCAGAAGCCAAAACAAGCTCTACTGTATCAGGCAGCGTGAGTGGTGAAAAGTCAGGCATATACATGCGCAGAACATCCGCATAAGGCACAAGGACAGAAGCAGGGAGCTTAAGGGTATCTCCTACTTTTTTGCCAGCCAGATAGCTCCATGGGAAAGGCTGGAGGATAGTAGTCCAGGAAATGCGGGCGCGTGGGGCCCCTTGCCAGAGCAACCTTATTAGTATCTCCTGTTCAAGAGGCAGCGTTTCGGGAAGCACAGGTAAGGGCTCCAGCTTGCTCCAAAGTACCCTAAGCATGCGGCGATAAAGCGAGGTGTCTTCCGGCGAAGGCTGATACTCATAAGCAAACGCGCGAAGAGAAGAAGGATTTAGGGGCTGGTCCGGCACCACGATCATCTTGACGCTGTAGGTATAAGTAGCAAAAGGAGGCGTGGGATTAATCTGACTTGGCTCTCGTTCATAGTAGGGCAGACCTATGATTTTGCGGGAGCCCAGACTTTCTTCTACCGCTCGGGTAAAGGCTTCGGTAAGAATATCCGTGAGAATAGACTCGCCATACTTTTTCATGACTACATCTATGGGCACTTGCCCTAGGCGGAAGCCCGGCAGAACGAGTTCTCGGCGCAGCTCACGCAAGCGCTGTCGGTAGGTCTCTTCGTAGGCGTCAGGGGATAGGGTTACCTTGCCCTCCGCTGTGTACGGGGTAGGAAACTGCAGCTCGGCTTTCACGCGTGCGGATGGAGGGACTCGAACCCTCAACCCCGTAAGGGACCAGATCCTAAGTCTGGCGCGTCTGCCAATTCCGCCACATCCGCATATATGGCACCGGCGGGACTCGAACCCACATTTGGAGTTTAGGAAACTCCCGTTCTATCCTGTTGAACTACGGCGCCTATCTTCGCAAAGGTATGGAAAACCTTGCGGTACTGGATTTACAGGCGTTTCTGGAAGGAAGTCCTACGCTGCGCCGAGAGTTTGCCCATGCGCTGGGAGAGGCTTTCAGCGAGATTGGCTTCGTCATCATAGAGAATCATCTGATAGAGTCGTCCCTACAGCAGGCCTTGTATGAGAAGGCTCAGGCTTTTTTTGCGCTTCCCCCTGAGATAAAAGAACGATATATAGTGCCTGGTACGGATGGACAAAGAGGCTATACCCCTCCTGCGCGTGAGCGAGCCAAAGGACGCACTATGCCCGACCTCAAAGAGTTTTTTCACATCGGTCCCGAAATAGAAGACCCTTCTGACCCCCTCTATCACCGCCTTCCCCGCAATGTCTGGCCCGGTGAAGTGCCCAGCTTCCGAGAAGTAATGCTACGGGCTTATGAGCGGTTTTTAGCCACAGGAAGCGTATTGCTGCGTGCGATTGCGATGTATCTGGGCTTAGAGGAAGACTACTTTGAGCCTCACATTCGGAATGCTCCTTCTTTGCTGCGGCTGCTATACTACTATCCGCTACCTAAGGAGGCAGAGATACCCGAAGGAGCCACCCGAGCAGCTGAGCACGAAGACATTAATCTGATTACGCTACTCATCGGAGCGAGTGCAGAAGGATTGGAAGTACTTACCCGAGAGGGAAAATGGCTGGCACCCCGAGTAGCCCCGCATCAAATGGTGGTGAATATTGGGGACATGCTTCAGCGCCTTACAAATAACTACCTACGCAGCACTACGCACCGAGTAGTGCTGCCTCCTCCTGAATTGCGCCACATGCCGCGTTTCTCTGCACCTTTCTTCTTACATCCCCGTCCAGAAGTCAGTTTGGCTTGCCTGCCCTCCTGTATCACCCCTGAGTGCCCCAAAGCCTATCCCGACACTACCGCCGAAGAATATCTCAACGAACGCCTCGTAGAACTGGGTCTGCGGAAAGCTTAGTATGCCTGTTTGGCGCCCCTATACCAGCCACTGGGAGGGCATGCCTCCTACCTTGCCTATTGTCCGAGCCACTGGCTCCTATCTCTATACTGCCGACGGAAGAGCTATCTGGGATGGAACTTGCGCTTGGTGGGTAACCGTGCATGGGCACTGTCATCCCTTCATCGCCCAAGCAATCGCAGAACAAGCCCATACCTTAGACCAAGTACTCTTTGCCGACTTCACTCATAGCCCCGCTGAAGCCTTAGTAGAAAAGCTATCTCATCATACAGGGCTTTCTTGGGGCTTCTTTTCAGATGACGGCTCTACCGCCGTAGAAGTAGCCCTCAAAATAGCCTTACAGTACTTCCACAATCGGGGAGAACCTCGGCGAAAATTCTTAGCCTTAGAAGGGGCTTATCATGGAGATACCTTCGGCGCTATGAGCGTATCTGCGCGCAGTGCTTTCACTTCGCCTTTCCAAGAGCTTCTCTTTGAAGTGGAGTGGCTACCCTTCCCCTCCCATGAAAACGAAGGCAAACTCTGGGAAAGCTTAGAGTCTTTACAGGGACGCACAGATATAGCGGGATTTATTGGAGAACCGATCGTACAAGGGGTAGCGGGCATGCGCATGTATGAAGCCTCTTACTGGGATGCTATCGCACGAGCTGTGCGCCGTATAGGTGGGCTTATTATTGCGGACGAAGTATTTACGGGATTTGGTCGGACGGGAACTCTCTTCGCCACCGATGCCTGTAACGAGAAACCCGACATTCTCTGCCTCTCCAAGGGGCTCACGGGTGGATTCCTCCCCTTAGGACTCACCTTAGTGCGGCAGGAAGTATTTGAGGCTTTTTATAGCTCAGAACCCGCACATGCGTTGTACCATGGGCATTCCTATACCGCTAACCCCTTGGCCTGCGCTGCCGCCTTGGCTAACCTAAGCCTTTGGGAAAGACCTGAGACTTGGGAAAAATACCACCTGCTGGTAGAGATGCAGCGCACATTAGCAGCTCAGTGGCAGACCCTATATCCTGAGACACCTGTTCGGCAGAAAGGCCTAATCTGGGCAGTAGAACTGCCTTCCCCCGAAAAGGGCTACTTCGCCCCTCATCGGCACTTGTTCAAAAAATACGCGTTAGAGCGTAATATCTTTCTGCGTCCGCTGGGCACCGTTATCTACATTCTCCCTGCTCTTTCCAGCACCCCTGATGAGCTTATCAAAGCAGTAGGCGTAGTAGAAAGCTATCTCAAGGAAGTGGCAGCCGCCCCAAGCCTTTGATGCAAAAGTTCTTCTAAGCGGCGCATTTCATCTCGGTAGCGGGCAGCCGTGAGATATTCTTCGGCCTCTGCCGCTTCTAACATACGGCGCTTGGACTCTTCTATAAGAGCTTGGAGCTCCGAAATAGTCATGGAAGCCACCCCAGGCACTTCTATGACCTTTGGTTCGGTTTTTTCGGGCACCATGGACAGCTCCTGGGCTCTGCCCGCACTGCGCGGAACGATACCATGTTTCGCGTTGTACTCCAACTGCTTCTGACGGCGTCGCTCCGCCTCTCGCATAAACCGCTGCATGGAGTCTGTGATGCCGTCCGCGTATAGAATAACTTCTCCCTGCACATTCCGAGCAGCCCGCCCAGCTATCTGAATGAGAGAAGTTTCCGAACGCAAAAATCCTTCCTTATCCGCTTCTAAGATAGCGACCAAAGATACTTCGGGTAAGTCTAATCCTTCTCGGAGCAGATTGACCCCCACAATCACTTCTATTTCTCCCTTACGCAGTTTGTCTATGATTTCTACTCGTTGGATGGCGTTCAGGTCAGAATGCAAATAAGCGGAAGGAATGAGCAACCGACTCAAAAAGTCTGCTACCTCCTCTGCCAACTTCTTGGTCAGGGTAATCACTAAGGCGCGTCCCTTCTGCTGGCGGTGCCGGCGAATCACTTCCAGTAAATGGTCAATCGCCCCTTCCATCGGATGCACATGGACAGGCGGGTCCATCAATCCCGTGGGACGTACGACCTGTTCTACGAAAGCCCCTCCAGTTTTCTGCATTTCATAAGGACCTGGCGTCGCACTTACATAAATCACTTGATCCAACAGCTCTTCAAACTCCTCCAGCCGTAGTGGGCGATTGTCCAAAGCAGAGGGTAAGCGAAACCCATATTCTACCAGTACGAGCTTACGAGACTGGTCACCGCCTATCATGGCTTTGACTTGGGGTACAGTTACATGGCTCTCATCTATTACCGTGAGAAAAGGACGCGAGAAATAGTCCAAAAGTGTATAAGGACGCTCTCCGGGCGCCCTTCCTGTGAGATGCCGAGCGTAGTTTTCTATGCCGTTACAGTAGCCTAAGGTGCGCATCTGCTCTATGTCATAGAGCGTGCGCTTGCGCAGGCGAGTTGCCTCCTCTACCTTGCCTAAGGATAGCAAATACTTTACCTGCTCCTCCAACTCTGCTTGAATGCTCTGCAAAGCCCGCTCTAACTTATCAGGCGAAAGAACGAACATATTCGCAGCAAATATTTGAAGCTCCTCTAAGCGACGAACAGATTTGAAAGAGAGGTTATCTATCTCCTCAATCCCATCAATAGCCGGGCCCAAAAAACTGATGCGATAAGCCTGTGTAGTGTAAGGAGGAAATAAGAAAAGCCTATCCCCACGCACCCAGAAGGTACCGGGTTGATTTCCTTCACTTACACGGCGATATTGCAGCTGGATCAAGTCTTGGATGAGAGCTTGTCGCGGATAACGCCGCCCTACCTTTAAGGTAAGCACCTGCTGAGCAAACTCCTTCGGGTCTGAAAGCCCATAGATGGCAGATACTGACGCCACTACCAGCACATCCCGCCTACCACTCACCAGCGCCGTTAGCGTCTCCAGCCGATACCGCTCTATTTCCGAGAGAATACTAAGCTCTTTGGCAATATAAGTATCGGTCTCTGGTAAATAGGCTTCGGGCTGGTAGTAATCATAATGCGATATCCAATAGCATACGAGATTATGAGGGAAAAACCGACGAAACTCCGAATAAAGCTGCCAGGTGAGGGTTTTGTTATGACTAAGGACGAGGGTGGGCATTTGAACCCGAGCGATGACGTTGGCAATCGTGAAGGTCTTCCCTGAACCCGTAACCCCCAGCAAGACTTGGTGCGGCTCCCCGCATTGGATGCCTTGGGCGAGTTCTTCTATGGCTTGGGGCTGGTCGCCGCGCGGAACGAGGTCGGTCTCTAAGCGGAAGCGCATCGGGATAAATATAACTGCTTTGGGTGATTGGAAGGTTTGAGGGGGCTGCGCCAGCGCCTACGGCGCTGGCG
>JANWZJ010000065.1 GCA_025054525.1 Bacteroidia bacterium
TTCTTTTAGATTTAGTATAGTCTGAACAAAGCAGCCTATTTTCGCTCAGTATGAAACCTACTCAGCGCCTCACGACCCTTTTAGGACTGACCCTATACTCCCTGCTATCCGCACAGAGCTTTCGCAGAGATACAGACACGATAGTCATGAACCCGGGATACCGTTATCAAGTGTATTATCAGCTTAGTTCGGAGCGGCAGGATACAGCTTTGCGATGCGGATGGCATCTGGCTTTTGAGGTGCCTATTCGTGGTGCCGCCATCCGTGCTAATCACCCCTGCGGTGTCTCTATATACAAGACTACCCGAGATACTTCTGGCTGGACACAGCTCACTTTGAACGACACTGTTCATCCTCTATATGATAATCTATGCCGATGGGATATTGGCGCCTTCAATACCACAAAAGGCTCCAGCGCCTTTGACGTAGGATGGGGGTTGTACTCTATCAACGACCATATCACTCGGGGTGATTCTTTGTATATCATCCGTATAGGGAATGCCTTCAAGAAGCTATGGATTCAACGGCTTCAAGGTACAGAGTATTTTATTCGAGTAGCAGAGTTAGATGGCTCTCGCGATACCACCTATGCCGTGCGAAAGACCTTAGCCCCAGAGCGAAACTTCGTTTATCTTAACCTGCTTACACATCGGGTCTTTAGCGTAGAGCCTCCCGCTCAGGAGTGGGACTTAGTCTTTACTCAGTACACCAAGCCACTTCCTTTACCAGACAATCCTACTACTCTGATTCCCTATAATCTCGTAGGAGTACTTATGAATAATGGAGTAAGGGCGACTCGCATACGCTTACCCCGAAATGGAAACCCCGATACCCTACGCCCGACCCACTATGCCTTGGACTCCTGCATCTCTCTGATAGGAGATGACTGGAAGTTCTTTGACCGAAACACAGGACAGTGGACTTTAGCAGACACACTTTACTTTCTGATACGGGACAAGAGAGGGAACCTCTGGCGCATGCGCTTCATCGGATTTGAGGGTAGTACTACAGGCAGAGCTGTCGTAGAAAAAACTCTCCTCCAACGAGCGGGAGGAACTTCACTTCCCACCGCATTCGTGCAGGACATCCGAGTGTATCCCCAGCCTGCTGAAGAGGGGGTGTTTATAGAGTTCCCTCAGCCTTTTTCAGGTAAGGTAGAACTTTTCACGCTGAGAGGAGAGAAGCTATTTTCTCTGACCGTACAAAATCAAGAGCAGATATACATACCTCGCCCCTCGGGGGGAACGAGGGGAGCTTACTGGCTTCACCTCCATACCTCAAGTGGAGTTTGGGGCAAGCTCGTTATTTTTAACTAAAATGAAACGGACAGCTATCTGGATATTTACCATAGGGTTTCTATGGGGACAAGCGCTGCGTATCGTGGGAGAGGAGGAAGAGCCTGTGCAAGGAGCCTATGTACGGCTTCAACCTGCCTCTGGCGGAAAAGCTCTGGTTCTACATACCGATAGCGCAGGCGCAATTACAGTTCCTGCAGGTTTATACTATGTGGAAGTTATGGCGGCAGGTTTTCTCCCTTATGAAGGGAGACTAACTCTTCCTACCGCGGAACCTCTTCGTCTCACTCGCCCCATTTTACAAATCACCGAAAACATAATCACAGGCAACTATGCTCCGGTACAGGAAGGACGAAGCTTATATCCCGTACGCATTCTTACAGCGGAGCGCCTTCAAGCCCAAGGCGCTTTATTCCTCCCCCAGGTGTTAGCTACCGAGCTAAATACCCGTTTAGGACAAGACCCTAATCTCGGTACCTTCGCCCTGATACAAGGGCTGGGCGGAGAGCATGTGAAAGTGCTCATAGATGGCGTACCCGTGTTAGGTAGGGTAAGCGGCAGCATAGACTTGGCTCAGCTCCCCCTCTCGGAGGTAGAGCGCGTAGAAATAGTGGAGGGGCCTATGAGTGTGTTATATGGCACGGATGCCATAGGGGGGATCATCAACCTTATCACACGCAGCAGTCGGTGTCAGTGGGAAGGGCGCACTCGCTTTCAATATGAAGGCGTGGGGGTGTATGATGCGGGTTTTTCTCTGGCAGGCGGCCCTGCTAAGCATCGGGTTTTTCTCTCGGGAGGACGGTATTACTTTGATGGGTGGGATCCCAACCCCAAACGCCCCCGAGCCCACCTCTGGCGCCCCCGAGAACAGTATAACTTCTTCACTAAATACGAAATGCGTCCATCTGAGCGTCTCTCTCTTAGCTTCCAAGTTCCCCTTAGCGATGAAACCTTCTTCAACCTCAAGGAACCGACTATTACACTCCGGCGCGTCTATGCAATTGATGAATACTACTACACGCGCCGGATTCTACCTGCGACACACCTAACCTATCGCTTCTCTCCGCAGATTCGGTGGGACCAGCAAGCTGCGCTTCTATATTATCGCCGCATACGCAAAGTGGTGTATAAGGACTTAGTTACTTTGGAAGAAACCCTGGTTCCGCTTCCTGGTCAGCAGGATAGCACCCAAGAATACCAGCTATGGGCAAGGGGTGGAGCCTCCTGGGAAAAGGAAAACTTCTCTGGGCAAATCGGACATGAAGTGCAGCATACTATTCTAATGGGGGGTAGGATACGGGGAGGACGAGCCGAGATGGGCGATTATGCGCTTTGGGGCACTGCCGAATGGCAAATACATCCGAGGCTCGCCCTGCGTCCCGGCTTCCGCTGGGCATATAATACGCGATATGCGGCACCTTTCTTGCCTGCCCTTCACCTACAATGGACAATCACCCCAAATCTAACATGGCGCATAGGGTACAGCCGAGGCTTTCGGGCACCTTCTCTGCGAGAGCAGTTCCTCTACTTAGTCTTCACTAATCATAACATCCAGGGCAATCCTGACCTGCGCCCCGAACGCAGCCATCATCTTCACTCCAACCTTACTTGGACTCTCCTACAACAAAACCTACTCTGGCGAATGCGCCTCTCTGCCTTTTACAACGATGTACGAGATATCATTCAACTTGTGGTGATACAACCTGCTACCCTCCTAACTACCTATCTAAACCTCCATCGCTTCCAGACCTTAGGACTACAACCTAAAGTAGAACTGCGCACGAAACAACTTTCTACACTGCTGGGCGCGACCTTCACGCTCTATCGGGGAGAACAGTGGGGCTGGGAAGCGGTAGCGCAAACCTCCTACACATGGAAAGGATTTACCCTCAGTGCTTTCTTCAAATACCAAGGGCGCACACCTATTTTCCTCACCAACGAAAAGGGAGGTGTGGCTTGGCGATGGATTGGTAGCTTCCCCTGGCTGGATATGTCCGTAAGCCGAAGTTTCTGGCGCCAGCAGCTCCAGATCGTTCTGGGCATGCGCAATCTCTTCCACATTACGAATGTCCAAGCCAACTTATCAGGGGGAGTACATACAGGAGGGGGTATGAATGCACCTGTGGGCATGGGACGATTGCCCTTCATTCGGATAGAATATCATATCCAACGCGGCTTCTTATGAAGACCCTCCAACGAAGCCTTATAGCACTACTAACCTTGATAGTTTTCACTTGCCGCAAGCCTGAAAAACCCTGGAAACTCCCTGAGCAGCCAATAGGGCGTATAATAGAGGCTAAACTGGGGGTGGAATATGACACGGTCGTATTCATTAGCTTAGAACAGGGAAAGACGCACAGCGTTTTGCGTAGAGAATGGGACCTTGCGGTTAGGCCCTATGCGGGCAACTATGCGATTGAGCTAAACGCAGCCATGTATGCTTTCGCCGCCGAACTCTCTCAAGAGGAATGGCAAAATCTACAAGAGGCGCGACGCGACCTCCCCTGGCGATGTGATTTAGCCGATACCTTGGCACTGGCACCGCTGCAATCAGGAGAGACGCGCTACCTCCTCTTAGACCGAGACCGCAGCGAAGTATTCTATAAGCAACCCCAACAGCGCTTTTACAAAATAGCCTTGGCTCGCTCTGACCGAGAAATCACCATCTTCGCCACGTCTATAAGAGGCGGGGATACCCTCCGCTGGCGCTTTCCCCTCTCCACCGACCCCCTCTATCTCTCCCTCAACAAACCCTCAGGCATAACCTCTATACTTCCCCCTTGGCACTCAGAGATTATTCTCACAAGATACATTCATCCTTTCTATGACCAGCCAGAAGAGTTTCGGTGGTATCCAGTGTTAGGGGCTTTGTGCGGGGAAGGGGTAGAAGTAGCAGTAGTACGCTCTAACCAAGTACCCTACGACCAAATGGACTACAATAAAGCTCGGAGCCTTACCTATACCTCTAAACGCAATGCCATAGGGTATGAGTGGAAGAGGTACGATTTTGGCACAGGTACTTATCAGATAGATTTCTCCCGCTACTTCGTGATTAGAAGAGGAACGCTGACTTATTACAAGTTTCGGTTCTTAGACTTCTACGATAATCAGGGACGGAAAGGCACGGTAAAATTAGAATATGAGCCGCTATAGCCGAAGTTAGATAGGCTCTATATGTTCCCCACACCGCTCATCCTCAAGACCGCAAAGACATGCACATGGATGGGCAATCTCACTTGATTTCGTTAGTGGGTATAAGCCGGAATAAGTCTCTGCAAAGCAAAGATAGCTTTCACTGACTTAGGAAAACTCCAACTGAATCGTCACAGGTCCGTAGTTGACGAGCTGTATTTCCATAAACGCCCCGAAAATACCCGTGGCTACAGGGAGCTTAGGAGCTTGCTTTCGCAATTCTTCTACAAAATCCTCATATAGAGCCTTAGCCAAGGGGGCGGCAGCCGCTTCCACAAAGGAGGGACGAAATCCTTTCTCCAGCTTTCCGTACAAAGTGAATTGGGAAACTACCAGCAAACCGCCTCCTACCTCCAGAACAGAGCGATTCATTTTCCCTGCCTCGTCTTCAAAGATGCGTAAGTTGAGTAGTTTATGGGCTGCTTTAGGTAGAACCGCCTGCGTATCCTGCACATGGAAGCCTACCAGCACCAGCAGACCCTTTTCAATAGCGCCCACTATCTGTCCTTCTACCCTCACCGATGCCTGAGCGACACGCTGGACCAGCAATCTCACTGCTCAGAAAAAGTTTGGATTTCCTGCAGAAGGGCTAGATAGGTATGATACCGAGAAGCTGCTATTTGACCTTGCTCTACCGCTTCTCGCACAGCACAGCCAGGCTCATCCACATGAAGGCAGTCATTAAAGCGGCAGCGTGTAAGGTATGAGCGCATTTCGGGAAAATAATGAGAGAGTTCCTGGGGCGAGATTTCCCCTAACCGAAACTCACCAAACCCTGGCGAGTCTATTACTTCGCCGCCCTCGGGCAGATCGTATAGGGCAGAGTAAGTCGTAGTGTGCCTACCGCGTTGGGTGGTGCGCACTAAGGGCTGCGTATCTAAATTTAGTCCGGGAATAAGGGTGTTGATTAGGGAACTTTTACCTACTCCGCTTAGCCCTGTGATGAAGGTGCGCTTCCCTCGCAAAAATGCTTTCAGTTCATTTATGCCCCTGCCTTCTCGGGCAGAGAAAGAGATAACCTTGTAGCCTATGCGCTGATAGAGCTGAATAAGGTCTTGACGCTTTTTTTGGGCTTTAGCAGACAAGGGGAGATCAGCCTTAGAGAAGCCTAAAGCAGCGGGCACCCCATACATCTCACACATCACCAGAAACCCATCTACATAACGCAGCGGCGTAAAAGGAGCCTCCACTGTTACAAGTAGTAAGGCTTGATCCAAGTTGCAGGCTAAAATCTGACGACGATAGAGATGGCTAGGGTCCAAGCGTACGAGCCAATTCTGCCGAGGCATAATCTCCTCTATTACGGCGAGTCCTTCTTCTATACGCACACACACTACATCCCCCACCCCCAAAGGCGTAGTAAAATCGCTCTCTTCCAGCCGAAACTTCCCCCGCAGGCTAGCTGGCATAGTCTCGCCTGTACTTCGCACCTTGACCTGAACATGTTCGCCGGCCGTGCGCACTACTACTGCTTCCATTCTCTACCTTTGAAGCGCAAATATGCGCATTCTTCTCACAGGGGCTGCTGGATTCATCGGTAGTTATGTAGCACGCCGCCTTTTAGCAGAGGGACATGAAGTCTTCGGCGTGGATAATCTCAACGACTATTATAGCCCCCAGCTCAAACTCTATCGCCTTGCCCACCTGGAACACCCCCGATTTCGCTTCTTCCCCGCTGACATCGCCGACATGCATACCATGGAAAGTCTATTTACCCTCTTATCCCCTTTGGATGCTGTGATGAACTTAGCCGCTCGCGCTGGAGTGCGTGCCAGTCTAAAAGAGCCCTTCATCTACCATCATACCAACGCTACGGGCAGCTTAGTACTCCTGGAACTTATGCGGCGCTATAGAGTGAGGCGATACCTTTTGGCTTCCACTTCTTCTCTCTATGCAGGCACACCCCTGCCTTTCACTGAAGATAGACCCGTGAACACACCCATTTCTCCTTATGCCGCTTCTAAAAAAGCTGCTGAAGTTCTGGCTTATACCTATCATTATCATCATGACATTCATGCGGTGGTCCTTCGCTACTTCACGGTATACGGACCG
>JANWZJ010000066.1 GCA_025054525.1 Bacteroidia bacterium
GCTCATACGGCTTTGAGTTTTTGGCCGTATCCATCCGACTCCGAAGATAGTCTGACTATTCTCATCGGCAGCACTATCCTGGATAAGGTCAAATATAACTACAACTGGTACCGCGACTATAACAAGTCTTTCGGGGGATGGAGCTTAGAGCGCATAGATTTAGACAATCTCTGTGCTCGGGATTCTAACTGGATAGCTTCTCGCGACCCGCGGGGGGGCACGCCCGGGCGCACAAATAGCGTAGCGGGAATATGGCGCGACCAGTATCCCCCCGGGCTTTTGGCGATGCGCTTTCCCTCCTCTTCTCAGATAGAACTGCTCTTCTCGGAGACCTTAGATACTACCTACATGAAAGACCTTACTCGCTATACTTTGAGTGGAGGCTTATCCGTAGCGTCCGTATCAGTGAAAAGCGAAAGAGAAATACTTCTACAACTTTCTGCCCCCTTAGCTTCGGGCGTCTCTTATAGCATACAAGTAGATGCAAAGGATTGTGTAGGGAATCGCGGGGCTATTCAAAGAAACTTCGGTTTGCCTGAGCCAGCTCAACCCTACGATGTAGTATTTACCGAAATCATGGCTGATCCGTTCCCTCAAGTGGGCTTACCTGGGTACGAGTATATAGAAATTCACAACCGCACCAATAAGTTTATCAATCTTCAAGGGTGGCGGTTAGTTGTAGGATTTAGCAGTGTAGATAGTTTGTCTTTCTTTCTTCTGCCGCCGCAGGGATACTTAGTGCTTACGTCGGTGGAAGGGGCGCGTGCCCTGCAGCTGTACGGCTATGCAAATGTATTAGGGCTTTCCTATTTTCCGGGGGTACCTAATCAGGGGGCGGCCCTGCGCTTAGAGGCAATTGGTCGTCGGCTCATAGACCGAGTAACCTACAACGAAAGCTGGTATCGCAATCCTAACAAGCAGTTTGGGGGATGGAGCTTAGAACGCATATGGATAGAATGGGCTTGCGGTGAAGCCGCCAACTGGCAAGCCAGCGAATCTCCAAGAGGAGGTACACCCGGACTGCCTAATGCCTTTCGTCCTTCAGCACCTCCCCCCGCTCCCTCTATTGTACAGCTTTACTATCAGCATCCTGTGATTACCCTTCGCTTCTCCGAGCGGCTGGATACCATACTGCTGGCGGATATAACTCGTTACCGAACCGAGCCTGCTTTGCCTTTCGTAGGTGTGAAACCAATAGACGGAGGAGCAGGAGTAGAGTTAGTGCCCATGATTCCCCTGGAAGAAGGGCGGGTGTATCAGCTTATCCTAACAGGACTTCGAAATTGTCAGGGAGATACTGTTCCCCTTCTCAAAGGAGAGTTCTTCATGGTCTCGCCTGTTCAGCCAGGGGATGTAGTGATTAATGAAATCCTCGCAAATACCGAAATAGGGGGCAGTCGGTATGTGGAATTGTACAATCGTTCTCGCAAGATTATAGACCTCAGCCAACTTATGCTGGCTAAAGGCAAAGACAAGTATAGCTTTGCCGAGATAGCTTCTATTCCTGTATATCTAAAGCCAGGCGAACATATAGCATTGGCTTATGACACGGCAGATGTGAGGAGGCGCTACCAGCCCCCAGCCGAAGCACGTCTGTGGCCAATGAGCTATTTTCCTTCTTACTACTATCGGGGAGATACCGTATGGCTACTGCGTCTGAGGGATACCGTCGTGATAGATGTAGCGCCTTACGTTCCAGAATGGCATTTTAGCGACCTGCGCAACCAAAGAGGGGTAGCTTTGGAACGCTTATCGCCTGACCGTCCCTCCTTTGAACGCAGTAACTGGTACTCTGCCAGTAGTAAAGTGCGCTACGGGACCCCCGGCTATCGCAACTCCCAGCGAGAGCTTCAGCCCGAAGAAACCGCAGAAGGTGTGCGCATAGAACCTAAAACCATATTCCCCGATGGAGATGGGCATAAGGATTTTGCGTGGGTTTATGTACCTGAGCAGCAGCCCGACACCCGCGTAGATATAACTATCTATACCCTAAGTGGTCATATCGTTCGCAAGCTTGTACAAGCGCATCTTCTCGCTGTGGGAGAAAACGCCTTCCGCTGGGAAGGAACAGACGATGAAGGCAAACGACTACCGTCGGGTATTTATATCGTAGAGGTGAAGATTAGCAAACCTACCCAGGGCGAAGCGCAGCAGTATCGCTTGGCTTGCGCCTTAGCGGAGAAACCTTAGTCTGCTTCTCATGAAAAAGCCTATATACCTTTTACTCCTGCCGCTGATGGGGCTGGGGCAATATCGGACCCCACGCTTTATGGCACTGGGAGAAATACAAGCTGTCCAACTGTATGACCCTATTTCTGTTTCGCCAGCCGCTGCGTATCCTAATCGCTCCTGGAGTGCTGCCGTGGCTGGGGCATTTTACCTGCCTGTACCTGAGCTATCGTCCCGAATGATAGGGGGAGCTTTTCGGTGGGATACGATGCAGGGGATTTCGCTCTTAGCCCAGCAGTGGGGCTTTGACCAAATCACTCAATGGGAGGCAGGCTTGGGATACTTTTTGCGACTACCTAAACAGGAACTCACTATAGGAGTGCGCGGTAGAATGCTGACCACTACTATTGCCGAGTTCGGTCGAATTCATCGGTTTTCGCCGGACTTAGGTGCGTTTTGGCAGCCCCTGCCTCGCTTACGCTTGGGGGCGTATGGCTATAATCTCTTGGGGGTAGGGTGGGGCAGACTTCCTGGGAATGTGCGATATGGCTTGGGGGTGGCTTATGTGCTTCCCTACGCAGAAATCTCCACCGAACTCACTCAAGAAGCGAGCCACCCTATGCAGTATCGCTTGGGTCTGCAGTATAGTCCCCATCCTATCCTCACGGTGCGATTAGGTGCTGCCTTCCCCACGGCTACGATGGGGGCGGGCTTGGGGCTTCGGTATCAGCGATTTATATTGGATTTGGGCTATCGCTACCAGCCTACGCTGGGCAGTTGGATAGCTATTGGGCTGGCATCTATGTAAAGCGTTATGCGCAGATTAGGCGTAGTTCTTCTACTTTTGGGAGTACAAAGAGCCCAAGTGCTCCCCGATACCATCGGGGCTGGACGAATAGAGCTTCAGTTAGAAGACCAAGCGGAGCGTTCTCCCGAGGGCATAGATTGGACACAGCTGGCGGATATTTATTCGGGTTTGGCTCGCAATCCCCTGGACCTCAATACCGCTACGGATGTTCAGCTTCTCAAAGTGCCCGGTATGACCCCCTTGCTCCTGCGCAATCTACGCCTGCATCAAAAGCGCTATGGTCCGCTTCTCTCTATCTACGAGCTGCAGACGATTCCGGGTTTTACGGAGCAGGTGTATCGGCAAATGCAGCCCTTTATTCGGGTAAAACCTACCGCTGCTGAAGACCTTAGCGGCAAGGCATTTCGGCTTCCCTCCTTATCGCAGCTTAGGCAGAGTAGCTATTTTTCTTTTATCCAAAGGGCTGAGCACCAATCCCTGCAAGCATGGAATGGGGAGCGTTGGGTCGGCGATAGCTTATCTAATGCCGTAGGCGGACCGCAGCGCCTGTATACCCGCCTTTGGCTTCAAGCAAACCCATACCTCTCTGTAGCAGTGATTGGGGAAAAGGACTTCTTTGAGCCTTTTCGGTGGAATCCTGAGCGGCGCTACTACGGGTATGATTTTCTCAGTGGGCATATCGCTATTAGTGAGATAGGTACTCTCAAGCGCCTCGTCTTAGGAGATTACATCATGCAGTTTGGGCAGGGGCTTGTTTTTGCTCGAGGATTTGGGTTTGCCAAAGGGGGAGACCCGATTGTTACCCCCAAGCAACCTGCTTTTGGGCTCATGCCCTATACTTCTGTGAATGACTTTCAGTTCTGGCGAGGGGCAGCTGCTACCTTCTCCCCCCTCAAAGACGTAGAACTTACCCTTATGCGTTCTCGCCGCTTTCTCAGCGGCAATCCCGTGCAGGTGATAGATGACACTATCTCGGGGGAAGTGGAAGTAGTGATAGATCGGCTTCTCACGCGGGGTCAGCACCGCACCCAAGCCGAACTGAATCAACGGGCGCGTTTGCGTAGTGATGCTATGGGGGGTGTGCTCGCTTGGCGTAAAGATTGGCAGACGGTAGGCCTCACCTTCCTTCACCAGACTTTCTCCCCTAAGCTTAGACTGGCAGGACGAGAGCCTCATCGCTTCTATGATTTTGCAGGTACTGCTACCTATGTAGGTAGCGCTTATTGGGACCTTACTCTCTACAATCTCAACTTCTTCGGCGAAATGGCTATGAGCCGCTCCCAAGGAAAAGCCCTCAGCGCAGGCGTATTGGCTCCGCTGCATACCACCGTAGATGCCGTAGTGCTTCTTCGGCACTTTGACCCGAACTTTCACTCTTTCTCCTCCTACACTTTCGCCGAAGCGCCTTTTATCGTGCAGAATGAACAGGGCTTTTACTTGGGGGCTCGTATTCGCCCCTCACCCCGCTGGGAAATCCAAGGCTTTCAAGACATCTACCGCTTCCCTTGGTACCGCTTCCGCATCAGCACGCCTACCCACGGCTATGAAACCCTCCTCCAAATCACTTATACCGTTCGTCGCAAGTTCCAGAGCTACATCCGTTTGCGGCATGAAGGGCGGCCTTTCAATACCTACTGGCTATACGCTTCCCCCTCCGAGAAACTCAACGACCTTACCTATCATCGGCGTACATTCCTGCGCATGCAAGCAGTGCATGAAATCAACCCCATGTGGCGCTTCCAATCCCGCTTGGAGCTGGTATGGTATCAGCGGGAACAGCGTAGTGGGGGGTACCTCTTCTTCCAAGATGTGCGCTGGCAACCCATCCCTCGCCTCAGCCTATCCGTACGCTGGGTAACCTACCGACTCAATAGCTTTGATGCTCGGGTCTTCGCTTTTGAGGCTATGCCTCCCACGCTATTTTTTGTGCCGTTTTTCTATGGGTATGGACACCGTACCTATGCGTTTCTGCGGCTTTACCTCCTTGAGCCACACTGGACGCTTTGGCTGCGTATAGGGCAAAATACCTTCCGTCGTCCCGATAATATGCGCTTAACACGCACAACCGAAGCCCTCATCCAAATAGAATACCAACTTTGGGGTGGAGATAACTTCTAAGCACCCCTTCCCTGGGGCACTAAAATAGCCTGCTGTAATAAAATTTCTATTTCGGTGCGATGCGCTTCATCAGGCATGCCTAACTCCTCATTCCACCTTTGGCTAACGTGCATGAGGTGAGCCCGAAAAGGAATCACCTCCATTCCACAGTAATGCAAAATGCCCGTGAGATGCTCTAATCCCCGCAAATTCCCGAACTTTCCATCAGACACTCCAATCAAGCCCGCTCGCTTCCCCCGCAAAACCTCCCGAGGAAGGTTATCTATGAAGACTTTGACTATTCCGGGGAAGCTGCCATTATATTCAGGCACGACCCACAACCATGTATAGCATTCGGCTAAGCTCTCTATAACTGGAAGAAAAGTATCAGACCGTGCCCCAAAAGCATCTGAAAAGAGAAAATCAGTCGGCAAAGTCCGAAAATCTATGAAGTGGTAAGAGACCCTTTCTTCTTGGAGCCGTCTCGCAACATACACGCTTACCCTGCGTGTGAAACTACCAGGGCGGTGGGTGGCTGAAACTACAGCTGTGAGCATATTTAGGATAACAAAATGCCAGCACACCTGCAATTGCCCTAACTTTGCGCTGTGCGTACAGGAGTTGTTGCGGGAATCTTACTTGTGATTGTAGCTGGCGCTGCTGGCTTCTTCTACTTCAAAATGCAGAAAGCCGAAAAAGCCAATGTCCAACTCCAAGAAGAGAAAGTGGAGTTGGAACGGGAGATTAGCGAGCTACAGCAGCGCATTACGGCGATGCAGCAGGACTTAGAGCGCAAAGACATGGAGCTATCCGAGAAGACTCGTCGGGTGGAAGAGCTCTCTAAAGAGCTGGACCAGGCTCGCGCTCGGATCCGTAAGTACGAAGAGCAGGGTAGGATCTCGGCTCGTCAGGCAGAGGAGATGCGCTATAAGACAGAGCAAATGGCATATTACATTCAAAAGTATCAGGAGCGGATTAGAGAATTAGAGGAAGAGAACCAGCGTTTGCGTACGCGTACAGCGGAGTTAGAGTCGCAGGTGCAGCAGAGGGAAAGCGAGATACGCAAAGCTGTGGAGGAGAAAGAGCGGTTAGAAGTCAAGGTCAAAGCAGCCTCTTATCTCAAGGCTGTTAACCTGCGGTTTGCCTCGGTGAGGGATAATGGCAAGGAAGATTGGGATACTGAGTTCAAGGCGCGCCGTCTGCATCGGCTCAAAGTATGCTTCACAGTACTGGAGAATGCCGTAGCAGAACCCGGGGAACGCACAGCCTATATTGTCATTATGGATCCCAACAGCAAGCCTCTAACCAACTATGCGCAAGGTAGTGGCTATTTCACCCTTATGGATACGGAGCAGCCTTTTTCTATGAAGGCAGTTTTTTCTTATCAGCGCAGTCAGCAGGAAGTATGTGCGACCTATGAGCGGGGGGAACAAGAGCTATCAAAAGGTACCTATCGGGTAGAG
>JANWZJ010000067.1 GCA_025054525.1 Bacteroidia bacterium
ATTCAATACGACGCGAGTGGAGAGCGGGTCCGACTCATCTACCTCTACCAAGGTGTGCTTATCCTCTAAGCGCTTGTAGAGAGCTCGCTGATGCTTGGGGAAAAAGTTCGGCTCTACTTGCTGACTCAGTGAAAGCGTTTCCATGTCTATTTGAACATATCTCCCTTAGGCAATCTCAAATAAAAGCTCAGCGTAGCGTGGGAATGGATACAGAGCAGCTGGCAGGATTTTTTCTATCTCATCGGCATGATAGCGGAGGGTACGCATAATCGGTCCGACTTCATCATGGACGATTTCGGCTTGCTCTTCCACCGAGCCAATCTGACGTACTTTCTGCCAGATGGCTTCAGCGGTAGTGATTCCTTCCCATAAAGCGCTAAGGTGATGTTGCAGACTCTCTAAGAGTTTCTGCTGGGGAAGCACCTCAGGCGCATAGGCTTGAGCGAGGGTTTGTAATGCGGGCGAACCCACCAGATTTACCAGCTCTTGCTGGTAACGAATCGCCGCCGGTATAAGATAAGAGCGTAGCATATCCAGCAGCGTATGAAGTTCTATGCCTAAGGCTTTGACATAGCGCTCTATGCGCACTTCATAGCGGGCATGAAGCTCGGTTTCTGAAAGAATATCCAGCTTCCTAAAGAGGGACTTAGTGGCTGGCGAGTGATAAGTTTTGAGCATGTGTGGCAAATGGAAAGTAGTAGAAAGCCCTCTGCGTGCTGCTTCTTCATGCCAAGCTGCATCATAGTTATTGCCATCAAAACGAATGGGACGGCTTTCTCGCAAGAAGTCCCGAATAGCCAGGAGAATGGCTGCGTTTTTGGGACTGCCCTGTGCCGTGTAAGATTGATAAAGGTGCAGAAAATCTTGGCCGGCTTCTGCTACGGCGGCATTAAGGGATATCATCGCTGGCGCGCAGTGAGCCGAAGCCCCTACCGCCCTAAACTCAAACTTATTCCCTGTGAAAGCGAAAGGCGCCGTACGATTGCGGTCGGTATTATCACGCAGGACAGGAGGTAGCGTAGGTAGAAGCGAAAAAGGCTGTCGCTCTGCCAAGGAAGGTAGTTCAGGGACTTTTTCTAAGGCTTCTACGGCTGCCGTTACTTCCCCACCTAAGAAGACTGAGAGGATTGCCGGCGGCGCCTCATTCCCACCCAAACGATGTTCATTGCCGGGGGTGGCTATCGTCGCCCTTAGTAGGTCGGCATGCTTATAGACTGCTCTCAGTACTATCGCGAGAAAAGTGAAGAATCTGAGATTTTCTTTGGGATTTTTACCAGGAGAAAGTAAGTTGATACCTGTATCAGTGGAGAGGGACCAGTTGTTATGTTTGCCAGAGCCGTTGATGCCTGCGAAGGGCTTTTCGTGGAGTAAGCATTCCATACCATGGCGTCGCGCAGTGCGCTTGAGCAGGTCCATCAAAAGCTGATTATGATCAATCGCCACATTCAGTTCCTCAAAGACCGGAGCACATTCATATTGAGCGGGTGCTACTTCATTATGACGGGTTTTGAGTGGTATGCCCAAGCGCCATGCCTCCAGCTCCAACTCCTCATAAAAAGCTAAAACCGCCTCAGGAATAGAGCCGAAGTAATGGTCTTCCATTTGCTGTCCGCGAGGGGAAGGAGCACCTATCAAAGTACGCCCTGTGAGCATGAGGTCAGGACGCTTTTTGAAGAGGCTCTGCGGAATAAGGAAAAACTCTTGCTCCACTCCTAATGTAGGATACACCCGATGCACATCCCGATAAAAGAGCTTGACTACATCCAGCAGTGCCCGATTTAGCGCTTCTATGGAGCGCAGGAGCGGAGTTTTGTAGTCTAAGGCATGCCCATCATACGATACATATACAGAAGGAACGCAAAGCGTTTTTCCATAGATGAAGGGAGGAGATGAAGGGTCCCATGCGGTATAGCCACGGGCTTCAAATGTGCTCCGCAGTCCTCCACTCGGGAAAGATGAAGCATCAGGCTCTTGTTGAATAAGCTCGTCTCCATTGAGCGCGCTAAGGACTTTGCCGTGAATGACATCGTAGAGATGTTCATGTTTTTCAGCGGTGAGTCCTGTTAGAGGATGAAACCAGTGGGTAAAATGGGTTGCCCCGCGCTCCTGAGCCCACTGGCGAAGGGCATTCGCTATCTCATCCGCCAGCTCCCGTGAAATGCGTTCGCCTCTTTTTTCCCAGCGTTCTATTCCCTCTAAGGCACTTTCGGAAAGATACCTGCGCATGGGCTCCCGAGAAAAGACAAGTTCGCCAAACAGCTCAACCCGTAACCGAGAGGAGGTACCGTTGATAGGTTTCGTAGCTATAGAATGCATGGGACAAAGATAGGGAATTAGCCCCGCTGTGCGTGGCGGCTGCGGTCGCGTTCGGTCTTGATAAGGAGTTTCTGACGAAAAGCCCCTTCTAAATCCGTGCCCGTCTGATTAGCCAAGCAGAGTAGTACGAAAAGTATATCTGCCATCTCTTCTCCTATGGCGCGCGGGTCTGTATTTTCCCCTGATTTGAAAGATTGTGCTCCATAATGACGCGCCAAGAGTCGTGCCAGCTCCCCCACCTCCTCCATTAGAAGGGCCAGATTCGTCAGTACCGGATAATACCCTTTCCCAATCTCTTCAATCCACTTATCTACTATACGCTGAAGCTCGGGAAGGGTACTATTCTCGGGTTCGGGCGGGATCATACCAGTACGAGATATCCATATAAACCCCATAGTTATGCCACGACTTGAAGAGTCCCCCCGCTATGTTATTTATTCCGTGCCAGAAACGCGCACCCATTACAAGATAACCCGGTCCTAGTAAGTACCCAGAAGCACAACCCACTTGCAAAGCAATTTCTCCCCGACGAGCATCGGATAGAGACCTTTTGCCGAACCGTACCGTGCGCTGCGTAGTCTCACCCGTTAGGTTGTCTTCCTGCCAGTATTTGCCATATACGAGGATGCTTGAGATTAAGCCCGCCTGCACCGCGAAAAGTTCATTCATAGTGTACATATTAGTGAGCCGCCAGACAGCCATAGCCCCCACATCTAATGACCAAAGCGTATAATGCCAGTCATAGAGAAGATTTCTATCCGTGGAGCGCCGCTGCGTAAATCCTAAATCCCCTTGTACTGCTAAAGCTGAAAACTTCGTAGGATGGGAAATCGCATACTGCATACCTATTCCCCCTGTCCATCCGCCACCCCAGTAGGAACGAGAACGAGGCAGGCCAGGCTGATGAGTGTGATACTGCGCCCAGTGCAAACCAAGCCGAGGATAATAGAATACCCTGTCCTTATCCTGCGCCCAACTGAGCGCAAGAAGAAAAGCTGATAAACCTCTCATGATACAAAGATACACGCAATCCCTCTTCGCTATCCAAAAGCCCCTTCAGACTACCTCAAAAGCGTAGATTTACTGTGTGCATATAGACGTGCTTACTGCCTTCCCTGAGTTTTTTGTATCTCCTTTAGCTACTTCTATGCTCAAACGAGCGCTCCAGAAAGGTCTCGTTTGCATACAGACCCATGATCTGCGCGCCTTTGCCAAGGATGGGCAGATAGATGATTATCCCTATGGAGGGGGGGCAGGCATGGTAATCCGAATAGATGTAGTAGTAGGAGCCCTACGGCATCTGCAAAAACAAAGAGACTATAATGAAATCATCTACCTCACAGCCGATGGAGAACCGCTTACCCAGCGTCTTCTCAATCGGTTATCCCTGCAACATGCCCTTCTACTCATAGCAGGGCATTACAAAGGCATAGATGACCGCATTCGCCACTATGTAACGCGCGAGGTATCCATTGGAGATTATGTGCTTACGGGAGGAGAAATTCCTGCCCTTGTTCTGATAGATGGGATTGTGCGCCTTTTACCGGGCGTACTTTCAGATGAAAGTTCTGCATTAGAAGACTCCTTTCAAGATGACCTGCTGGCTCCGCCTGTCTATACAAGGCCGGCGGAATTTGAGGGCTTACGCGTACCCGATGTACTTCTCAGCGGCAATCATCAAGCCATAGCACAGTGGCGCTTGGAGATGAGCCTGCAGCGCACACAAGAACGGCGTCCCTACCTTATTCGCGCGGGGGATGCCACCCCTCCTCCGCTAAAGCCCGACGCAGCATCCGCGTCTCCGCCCAGTAAAATCGCGCCAACTTCTGGGGAGGAAGCACCTTCTTGAATTTTTCATGATAGGTGCGACGAATCTCTGCCTCCTTCTGCCAAAGTTCTAAGTATAGGACCGCCACACTATCCGCATACGCTGTGGGAGCCATCTGGTCTTTTACTCCTTGCAGCATCTGCCAACGCTCTCGCAAGTTCTGACGGCTTTTCTGAAGCTCAGCTTCTCGGGCATTATACACAGGCCAGAAAGCCTGGGCTTCTTCTGGCATAAGTCCCATCTCTTCCGTGAGAAAAGCAATACGCAGGCTATGCAACCGCTCACTACGATGCCTATGCTGACCCCAAACCCAACCTACAAGCAGGAAAAAGACAGCCCAGCCCTTCATAAGTCTATAGGATAATAGTAAGCCAGTTCTTCCCATTGCTCCTCCTCCGTAAGTTGAAGCTCTTGTTCTTTTTGGGGCAGGGTCTGAATAAGCATGATCCACCCCACCAGCCAAACCCCTAAGAGAATAGCTACCCATACGGAAGCTCGCTGCCTTTCTCTACGACAAATATGGGCTAAAATGCGCTCTGCGGTCATTCTGCCATAACAGAGTGAATTTAGGTGATTTCGTTTAAGCAGGTGGGCTGTGTTTCCATCGGTTATGGGTCCAGAGCCAGTTATAGGGTGCGCGCCGAATGCTCGCTTCTAAGAGCTGCACGTATCGGCGAGTAAGTTCGCCTTCTGGCAGACGAGCCGGGTCATCAGTAAGTAAATGCGGCTGCGCAATATAGGTATGTCGTTCAGTTTGTATTATCTCCACGAAAAGCACCCGATATCCCCCTAAGCGAGCACTACGCTCTAATCCCCCATGCCAAGCAGTGAGACGATTGAGAAAAGGGACCCAGTAAGCTTTCTGAAGATTAGCGGGGCTCTGATCAGCAATCAAAATCAGTGTATGAGTAGTGCGCCGCATACGAGCAAGCTGCGCACTCATAGCCCCCATCGGTATCATGTCAGTACCATAGCGTCCCCGCATATTTCTGAAGAAAGCGTCTGCAGCCTTCCAACCGATGGGTAGGTATATGCACAAAATAGGCGCATAAGTATCTTTTCGCACGACCCAGCCGCCCCATTCCCAGTTAAACTGATGACCCATCGCCACTATCACCGATTGGCCTCGGGCGTGCGCTTCATGAAAAAGATGCAAGTCCTTTATCTCAAATCGTTCTCTAACTGCTTCCCACCCCTTCGCATGCATGAAGCATAGCTCCATCATCCAGTCCGCAAAAAGCTGATAGAACGCCTTCTCCACATCCAGACGCTGAGCAGGGGATAGTTCAGGAAAAGAATGGGCCAGATGGCTGCGCACCAGTTCCCTCCGATAACCCCAAGTATGATAGAGGAGCCTATAAAGCGCCGAGGCGATAATATCTAACTTTCTCCAACTGAGTTTGCCAAACTGAGCGAGGGCCCAGCCAATCAGAGTTTCCATGCCGCCCCGCAAAGATGCCTTAGTTTTGCTGTATGGAGCCGATTCTCCCTTCGGACGCTGGTTGGATAGAGGTGATATGTGGAGGCATGTTTTCGGGAAAAACCGAAGAGCTGCTGCGACGAGTGCGTCGCGCGCAGATCGCAGGGCAAAGCGTTCGCCTCTTCAAACCTGACATAGATACGCGCTATCACCCCACCGACGTCGTCTCTCATGATGAGACCCGCTTAGAAGCCCAACCTGTCCCTAATGCCGATGCCATCTATTTGCTCAGTAGCAATATACAAGTAGTGGCCATAGACGAAGCCCAGTTCTTTGATAATCGTATTGTAGAAGTAGTAAATCAACTCGCTGATGAAGGCAAGCGGGTGATTGTGGCGGGATTAGATATGGATTATCAGGGGCGTCCTTTTGGCCCTATGCCCTATCTCATGGCAATCGCGGAGTTTGTAACGAAACTACATGCGATATGCGTATATACGGGGGGTATGGCACATTATTCCTATCGTAAGGTGGAAGAGGGTTCGCTGGTACTGCCTGGAGGGAAGGAGACCTATCAGCCGGTGTCTCGGCGGGTATTTTACCGGCTAAGGCAGAAGGCTCGGTAGGGGCGCGGCAGCCCTCGGTGAGGG
>JANWZJ010000068.1 GCA_025054525.1 Bacteroidia bacterium
AATCGGCTTTGTCTTCCAGACCTTTCATCTTCTGCCTCGTTATACTGCGCTAGAGAATGTAGCTTTGCCCTTAGTGTATGCAGGTGTGCCGCGCCGAGAGCGAGAACGACGAGCGCAAGCTGTATTAGAAGCTGTGGGATTGGGCGACCGGCTAAAGCATCGTCCTAATGAACTCTCAGGCGGACAACGACAACGAGTCGCTATCGCCCGCGCCCTCGTCAATCAACCTGCCCTGCTTTTAGCCGATGAACCTACTGGCAATCTGGACTCCGCTACCAGCGAAGAAATCATGCGGCTTTTCCTCCAGCTCCATGCCCAAGGACACACCGTCGTCATCGTAACGCACGAACCCGACATAGCTGCCTACGCCCATAGACAAATCGTGCTGCGCGATGGCAAAATCGTAGAAGATAAGCGCCGAGTACCTGCCCCCGCCTGATGTATCCTTCTTCTCGGCAGATTTGGCGTATCGCTTGGCCCATCATGGGCGCCAGTTTAGCCCAAAACGCGGTATCCTTAGTGGATACCTTTTTTCTGGGCATGCTGGGGCGCGCCGAACTCGCCGCAGGCGGAATCAGCATCATCATTTTCCTTACGCTGGGCTTTATCGGATTAGGCTTGGGCACTGGAGTGCAAGTACTTTCCGCCCAACTCTTAGGAGAAGGACAACCCCGTGGATTAGGCAGTCTTCTCCGGCAAGCCCTCTGGCTCTCCCTGTTCATCGGTATAGCTCTGACTTTGGGGTTAGCTTGGATGGCAGGCCCGCTCACACAAGGGCTACTACATGATGGACAAGTACAACAGTCTGCTTACCTCCTCTTGCGCGGCCGAAGTGCCGAACTGCTCCCAGCAGTGCTTTTCGGCGCACTGCGCGGCTATTACAGTGGCACCGCCCAGACCACTTATATCCTCCGAGCCAACCTGCTCTTAGCCGGCGTCAATCTCTTACTCAACGCGCTCTTCGTACTGGGAATGAAATGGGGAATCTGGGGGGTCATAGCCGCTTCTGTATGCGCCCAGTATGCAGCGACCCTTTATCTGCTTTTTGCCCTTCGCCTTCAGTCCTATCCTTTGCGATACACGACGACCAAACGGTGGCTTATCCCCCTGCTGCGCTATGCAGGTCCCTCCATCCTTCAGAATCTCGTCGGCATGACCGGCTGGCTGGTCTTCTTCTTGCTCATAGAAGCGCGTGGGCCGCTGGCTTTAGCCTCCGCTAATATCCTGCGCAGCTTGTACAGCTTCTTCATGCTGCCCATGTGGGCTTTTGCTACAGCAGTAGGCACGCTAACAGGGTACTTCTGGGGTGCTCGCCAACTCCATCACCTCCGCCAAGCCTTCCAAAAAACCTTCTTCTGGGCTCAAACGCTAAACCTCCTCTTAGCTCTCCTACTTATGCTTTTCTCCTCCTTCTGGGTGGGCCTTTTTACACAGGATGCTATTGTAGCCTCCCAGGCTACCCGAGACCTTCCCATGATAGCTGCATCCTTAGCGCTTATGCCTGCTTCTGCGCTCCTCATCTATACTGTGGTCGGTGTAGGCAGGGTTCTGGCTGCCTTTCTCGTAGAAGTAGTAATCATTCTCTGCTATGTAGGGTATGCTGTGCTGCTGGACCGAATGGGTGTCAGTTTGACCTGGATGTGGTCCGCCGAATGGGTCTATTGGATACCCTCTGCTTTCGTTTTAGGGCTGATTCTACGGAAACGCCTGCATAGTGCTTTGCATGCTCCCCAGCCTGCCTAACCATATTACTCGACAAGGAAACCCTCTCTCACTTACGGCTATATATGCCCCCACAGGAAGCTCTACATCTCCCGATAAGGGCGCTCGTGTTTCTCTGACCAGCTGGCCGGCTAAGTCGTAGAGATACAGGACTTCGCCTTCTTGGAAAAGGCACGGCAAATGCTCACTCATGCTTTCTTTCAATGCTGTGGGTTCTGTCTGTATGTCCCCAGGGGTGAAGGCATGCACACCTCCTCGCAAGTTCCCCACGAGGAGGAGTACCGAATCTCCCTGTTGCCATAGGGTAGGACTGGCTCTTTTGCCATAGCGGTATCCCAAGCGGTATTTACGCGGCCATACCCCTCCCGGGGCCTCAGGACGCATACGATAAGCATATAGAAAGCCTGTGAGATTGCCTACTATGAGTTCGGGTGTGCCGTCTCTATCTATGTCGCCTACGGCAGGGCGGGCAAACCCTAAGAGAGAACTCAGCGTATCGCGCAGTTGGATTTGCCCTAAGAAGTCGGTAACTCGTTCAAAGCGTCCCTGATGCTGCTGAAAATAAGCGATTCGCCCATCTCGCCCGCCTATCAGCAGGTCTAAGTCTCCATCGCTGTCTAAGTCATAGAGCAAGGGCGCCGCAAAAGGAGGCGCACTAATATTTTCCCAGCGGGTAGTGTGCAGGGTGAAAGAGAAGCTGTGAGGGGAGATTTGTTCCCAGTGCCATAAGTTGCCCCCCGAAGTCCCCGCCAGCAGGTCTATCAATCCATCCTGATCTATATCCCCTGCGGTGAAAAGAAACTGCCGTTCATTCACTTGGGCAAGGTTCAGCCAGTTCGTATCTCGTACGACGAAGCCGTCCGCTTTACCCTCTAAGAGCAGAACGCTCACGCCTCTGCCTATTCTTTCAGCGCTGAGGATGAGTTCGGGATGTCCATCGTGATTGAGGTCCGCAAGGGTAGGATGAGCGTTTGTGCCCATCTCTAACATGGAGTTTTGCAGCCAGCCCACATGAGGCAGGCTCCAGCGAGGCGAATCCACGCTACCTTGATTCTCGTAGAGCCATACGCTGTACTTGTCTTCGCCTGTGAGCGGATCATTATTAGCGCAGATCAAATCAGGTAAGCTATCCCCCGTAACTTCCTCTAAATACGCAGCGGGGAAAGTAGGAAGGTTCGCAGGGGCGGAAGGAGGATAGGGGGAGAGTAGGGAGGTTATATCTAAAAGAGCTTCTTGAGGCGTGCCTCGGTTTAGGGCAGCCAGCAGATAACTCGGTCCTTCATCCCCTATGATTACATCCATGAGCCGGTCTCCATTCAGGTGCAGAGGTAGAATCGTCCCACCTGCATGCTGCGTGCGCAATAGAGCATTTCCTCTGGCACAAGGAATCAGCGTGAAGGTATTAGTGCTCGGCTGATAAACCTCATACACATTGCCCCAGCATGCAGAAGTCAGACTGAGCAGTAGAGTATCTCTTCTGCCGAACTGTTCTACCGCTAAGTTTTTGTGCCACTCTATGGCGCTACCCGATACATCAGGGCTGAGCAAGTCTAAGTCTCCATCTCCATCTACATCCGCTATACCGGGAATGTCGCGGAAACTCACATACAAAGGGAGCTTCTGTCCATAGTAGGAAGTTTTCAGGGTATCATAGGCGAGGTACCATCGGATGGAGTTATGGGGCGTGCGAGCTTGCCGAAAAATACGCACGCCCGAGGAGAGAGCGGTGAAAAGGTCAGGTAGGCCGTCTGCATTTTCATCGCGTACAAGCATCCACTGTCCCAGTGCTTCCAAGGGAAAGAGCGTGTCAGCTTCTGGCTGCCATATCCATCCTGCCCGTTGTCTTTGGAAGACTAAGAGTTTTCCATCGGCTCGGTCCAGCACTACGAGCAGGCTATCGCCGAGCTTAGAAAACTGCGGAGCTTGCAAGCCTCCCGCCCAAGGATTTTCCAGTTTTTTTCCACCTATTTCCACCGATGGTGCCTCAGCTTTGAGCACAAGCACTTGCAGGAGGACTTGGACTCCTACTACCATGCTTGGGTAAGTTACTACATTTGTGATATGCGTAGCTTGCTAAGCCTCCTCATTCTTTTCCTCCCTTTATATCTTCATGCCCAGCAGAAAAAGGGAGGGGGAGCGAAGAAGCCTGCCGATACTCAGAAAGAGCTCAAGAAAGAATGGAAGAAGAAGGCTAAGATGTATGTAAAGAATCCCTTGGCTCTCAAAGCGCGAGAAGAGGGCTTTCAGAAGCAGATTCAAGACCGGGATCGTCAGATAGAGGACAGTCAGCGGCGCAACCGAGAGCTCTCCGAGCGCATGGACCAATTAGAGAAGCAAATCCAAGCGAAGCAGTATTCCTATGACTCGCTTATGAGTGAATACCTCCGACTCAAAGCTGCCTATGAAACCGAGAAGAAGCAGGCTCGTCTGGATGTCATGCCGGGCTTAGTCTTCAAGGTGCAGATAGGAGCCTTTCGTCTCTTTGATATGCGCAAGTATGCTCAGGACAATCCCTTCTTTGAAACTGAAGCCTTGGGGGACATCAATCGCTATACGGTGGGCAGGTTTCGCGACCTTGCCTTGGCGGAGGCCTTTCAGAAAGACCTCAAGCGCTTGGGCATTCGGGATGCGTGGATAGTCCCTTTCAAAGATGGGGTACGCATTACGATGAAGGAAGCCAAAGAGCTGCTGGGGCAGAAAGGTTCATGATGGGTGTATGGGGCTGGCTCTGGCTCCAACAGATTTTTGCGGTGGGAGATGCCGGCGCCCTCACAGAAAAGCAGGTGCGTCTCTACAGCCTCTTTTGGCAAAAGCATGCGGATTCGGGAGATGTTTTGATTTGGCTGGGGGATAATGTATATCCCCGCGGGCTCAACGCCACAGCCCGAGCGCAGCGCCGATGGCAGCGGCTTCTGCAGGTGTCTCGGCAGTTTCCAGGGACAGTCTGGCTCACTCCAGGCAATCACGACTGGAAAGCCGATACCCAAGGTATCCTTCGGCAGGCTGCCGCAATCCCCCTTTTCCCCCCTCCTTCTGAACCCTTTTCCCTGCGGCAGAAAGGGGTATGGACCTTCCTCTTTTTAGACTCGGAGCGGTATATTCGCACCCAAGGTAAGGGCTTTCCTTGGGGCGCAATAGATTCGCTCTGGCTGCGGTATGCTCGTTTGGTAGTCGTTCTGCATCATCCCCCTCGTACGGCAGGGGCGCATGGCGGCTACTTCCCGTGGCAAGCTCACCTTTTCCCGCTGAGAATTTTCCATTCTGCGTTGTATCTTCCGCTGCCAGGGGTGGGCACGCTTTTAGTGCTCCTGCGAAAGGCTGTTCGTCACCCCACTGATCTTTCCCATCCTGCTTATCGGGCTCTCTCTGATAGTCTATTGCAGCGAGCCCGCCGCTTCCGAACTCCCGTCCTTTTTCTCTCAGGCCATGACCATAACCTCCAAATCCACCCCATAGCTCCCCAGAGCTATGGCCTAGTCAGTGGCAGCGGCTGTAAAACCGAACCCTTAGCTCGTCGTCACACCTTATGGGGGAGAAGTGTGGTAGGATTGTGGAAAATCAGTCCCACTTCGCTCCAGGCATATGCTCTGCCTAAGCCGCAGTCCCTTCTGTTTGAACAGCGCGATTCGCTGCCTTAACGGATTTGGAGATTTGATAGATTTTCCCTACCTTAGCCTAAACCGAAAAATTATGCGTACGCGCATTTTACTTACAGCGGCTTGCCTGCTGGGGAGTAGGTTGGCGGCTCAGCCGTACCTTTTCTTCAATCAAGGGGCCCTCGTCCATGTCCAGGCAAGTGCCCTCGTGCATGTACAGGGCGGCATGCAGATCAACGATATGGGCGCGAATAATGGAGTCGTAAATAACCGTGGCACTATAGAGCTTCACGATGGTTCAGGTGGCTTCCGAGGCCACCTTCTGATTGGTGTGGGGGCAGAGCTCAATTCTTACCCCAATTCAGACATCTATGTGCATGGCGACTATCACAATGATCGGGGTTATCACCGCTCCACGGGAATGCTAGGGGCAGACAATTTGGGAGGTACTATCCACTTCACAGGTGCTACTCAAAAGCAGGACTTCCGAGTAAGTGTGGATATCAATACCCAGGGAAACTCCCAAAATTGGACCCTCAATAATGTGGTAATCAATAAGCCTGCCTCCCTTATATTACCTAATCGCTATGTTGAGATTGTAAATGGTACTGACCGAGACATGTGGATTAACGGGACGCTGACCCTTACAAGTGGTAGGATTCTTACAAGCGGCACTCTAAGTGGGGGAGGAGGTCAT
>JANWZJ010000069.1 GCA_025054525.1 Bacteroidia bacterium
GGAAGATGGCGCTATGTTCGCTATCTACGGGTATGATTCGCTGGCGGTAGGGGGCAAGCCACTTTCCGCCAAAGACTAAGCTCTCTTTATTAGCCAAGGCTAAGTAAGGGCGGGGATTTTGGAGGGTAGCGTAGCTGGCGAGGAATCCAGCTGCCCCGCTGATGGCGTTGAGTACGATGTCTGCGGAGGTGGAAGAGAGCACTTCGGATAAAGCAGAAGAGGGGATAATAGAGAAAGGATATCCGTTGCGATTTTGCCAAACAGCATAAGTAGTGGCGTCGGTGATGCAGAGCCACTCGGGTCGTAGCTTTTCTACCCAAGGCAAAACCGCTTCTACTTGCTGATGGACGGATAGTCCTATTAGGCGATAGCGGTCAGGGTAGGCTTCTAACAGAGAGAGGGTTTGTTTGCCGATAGAGCCGCTTGCTCCTAAGAGAATAACCCCACGCAAGTGGGGCGTGATGGATTCGAACCACCGACCTCCTGCGTGTGAAGCAGGCGCTCTAAACCCCTGAGCTAACGCCCCGCTACTTTACAAAGGTAGAATATTAGAGCCGCTCAGCGGCTCGCCGCAGCAGCTCCCGCTCGCGCCGCGTGAGACTCTTCATCCCCTTCTGGTGAATCTTCTCTAATATGCGGTCTATCTCTTCGGGAGTTACTTCTCTGCGCTGAAACAGTTCGCTCCAGAAGGAGCTAAAATCTACGCCTTGACGCAATAGGTAGCCGAAGAGAATGCCCGCCGCCGTGCCACCTAAGTGGGCAATCGCAGAGGCTTCATTTCCACTGAGAGTGAGTATCATATCTAAAAAGACCCAGATAAGTCCCAGCCATCGCAGGGCAATCGGTCCTAAGAAAAGCAGATACACTTGGAAGTGGGGCATAAGCATGACTGTAGCGAAGAATACCCCATTTACTGCGGCAGAGGCACCCAACGCATAGCTGGGATAGGGATAATGACTCCAAGCATATGTCAAGTATCCGATGATTCCACCCAGCCCCCCTAATCCATAAGCCCAATAGAGATGAGAGGCAGGTTGGGTGGTAAGAAAGAGCTTCCCCATCCAGAAAAGCCATAGCATATTGAAGAAGAGGTGCCAGAAGCTCTTGATGTCATGCAGAAACATATGAGTTAGGAGGCTCCAGGGCTGTTTGAGAAGGAGTTGGGGGGTACCGGGCAAAGCGAGCTTATGGTAGATGTGCTCAAATAAAGGAAAAGTTCCGCTCAAGTAAGTGATGAATCCTACTAACACAGCTACTGCGTAAAGCCCGGCGTTGATACCGATGAGTAGGGTAAGCGGAGATGCCGTTTCAAAAAAGCGTTTGTAGGAGCTGACCATACCTGAGACCAAAATAACGCTTTATTCCCATACTACGCGCACAAAAGCCTCCCCAGGCACCCATAAGCCTAAAATCCCATTGGGCAGGCCCTCTAAGCTCACCTCCATGCGCGGCTGGGAGAGAACAAGCGTCTTATACACCTCGCCCTTAATCCCGATAATCAAAGCTGGCTTGCCTAAGAGTGCAGGTGGCACTTCTATGAAAAGTGGCCCCGAGGTGGGATTAGGATACACGCGAATACCAGCAGAGGGAAGATTTCCCGCGCTAAAAGCCGAAATATCGTATTGGATGCCATCCGACCAGGTAGCACTTCCGCGCAGTCCGGCTCCATTTACGGCACGCACCCCGAAGTAGTAAGTAGTCCCCGAGGTAAGCGAAAGTCCTGTTTGGCTATGCGAAGTCCCCGCAATGATTCCTGTCCAAGCCAATACATCAAGATTATTAGGAGCCGTACCGATAGCTATTTCATACCCTGTAACGCCTGAGTGGGGGTCATTACTCGCATCCCAGTTTGCCGTAAGAGTGCTGGAGGTGGTAACATCTTGATCCGAGCCGCTTCCATCTCGCACTTCGGCGGGGGCTGACGGAGGTGTCCAGTCCACCCGTACAGAGTCTTTTTCTATGGGGGAGAGCCAGCGTACCCCATCCATCACTCGGGTAAAGATAACCCCTGCATAGCCTGATGGGGAGGGATTTTGAGCAGCCAGCATACCCGAAGGCCCCACACTAATAAGCTCCTCCGCTGAGGGACGCTCTTTCCACACTTCCACGAAGTCCCATACCACGCTGGCTTGATTAGTGCGCAGGCTAATATGAGTGCCGCCTGATAAAGGCGATTCGTCAGTCCATTCTGCGACAAGGTTTCCATTCAGCCATACTATAATCTGCCCGTTATCGTAGAGAACTTCAACAAGATAGAAGGTATTCGGAGCTAAGCTCACGGGTACAGTGCGTCTTGTGTGGAGAACATCATTAATAGTTTCGTAAATCTGCAGGTCTTGGCTATCGTAGCGAAGCCATATGAGATAAGAGTTGCCTCGGTTAGCCTGGGAAGGATTATCAGCCAAGAGGTGGAAGCCCCAGCGGCGATTCCCTGTGGTATTGCTAAGCTGGGCGCGCACCCGGTAGAAATGGGAACTGGTCTGCTGGATAGGATGATGATAGGCGGTGTTAGTGGAAGTAGCATCGCTTTGAGTAAGATTCCCACCCGAGGCGCTCCAGCTACCTGCTCCTGAGCTCCAAGCGGTGGAAGGCACGGAGAACTCCTCGTAAAGGAATCCACTTTCCCTGCGTGCGCGCCAGGTCCCTGCTTCGCGATATACGGGTAGAAAAAGACGACTACTTACGCCACTTAGGGCATCTTGGTCGTTGAAGGACTGGGTGTAATCTTGGGTTTTCCAGCCTGAAGCACTGAGGGAAGAAGTGGGAGGGGTGAGGTCTATTTTGAGGTCAATGAAGGCGGGATTAGACCAGAGGTTAGAATTATCTCGTACTATGGAGAGGATGCGTGCGGCGGGCTGGTCGGGAGTAGGACTTTCATAGCGCACATCACCTGAAGCCCCTACTTGTACAGTGTAGCTACTGCCCCGCTGTTTATACACCCGCAGTTCATCAAAATCCACCTGTGCATTCCCTGTTCGGAAAGAAAGGTGTCCTCCTGAAGTAAGGGGCGAGGCATCTGTCCAGGAGGTTACAAAGGCATTATTTATCCAAATCCGAATAACGCCAGTGGTAGGATTGAAAGTGGCTTTGATATCGTACCAGGTATTCGGGCTGAAGTCGTAAGGGTGTTGATGTTGGGGGCTGGGCAAAGTATTACCCGTGATTCGGTAAAGCTCAACTCGGTCATCATCTAGACGAAACCAGAGTAGATAGGAGTTTCCTCGTTGGGTTTGGGTAGGGTCGCTGACGAAAATATGCAGTCCTGCGCGGCGATTACTGCCTGGACCACCCATGCGCATTTTCCAGTGGTAGAGCCATTCGCCGGAGTCATCCTGCGCAAGGGAAAGGTAAAGGTTCGTATTACCTTGGGAGGCATCAGTTTGACTGAGGAGGCCTCCGCTTACGCTCCAAGTGCCCACTGAAGCAGTCCACCCTGGAGGCAATGCACTTCCCGGGAAGTCTTCGTAAGCAAAGCCTCTACTACTTGCGGCGCTCCATCGCCCGCTGCTGTAATCAGCTATGCAGATATACCTATTTTCTATGCTACCGTCGTCATTATCGGCGAAAGACACAGAGAAATTTCGCCCTTGCCAAGTTTCTATGGGTTGAATTAGCGTAGTAGGCGGCTGTGTGCTGATGGCGCACTGCCATGTAGCTAACCAGCCAGTAGAGTTTGTGGCGTTATCTGACTTGTAGCGGAATGTAAGACTGCCTGAGGTACCTGTTACGATGCCTGGGGAGCTATTCCCTGTATAGTGTCCTATGAGGGGAGCAGAAGTAGTTGGCCCGTTGTAGATGAAGAGGGTATCATAGCCATTTTCCAGTTGGAAGGCTTGGAAGGTTACGGTGACTTGGGAAGCGCCGGTGGGGGCGAGGGTCCACGTCCAGTTTTCCCGATTGAAGTAGTTGCCATGGGTGCCGCCCATATCAAAGAAGGTATCTTGGCAAGCCACTACGGCACAGTTCGTGAAGTGGTCGCGCAGGGCATTCCAAAGTTCCATGCGAGGACGGTCGTAGCTTAGGGCCCACATGCCCACACCTGCGATATTCTGCATAAGCACAGTACGATAAGTCCAAGCCAAGCTCAGTGAGTCATGCCACCAAGTTTGATACCACTGCCCTCCGTCTTGGTACATGAAGTAGCGGCTACGAGAATGCGGGTCCCAGTGGAAGCCATGGGTTTCAGCTTCACTATACGCTTGGGCGTAGGTGCGGCTTGTCCCCTGTCCCGTGGTATTAGAGGGGATATTATTGTTTGTCGTGGGAAAGCGAAAGCCGTAATAAGGTACGCCTAAAATCAGCTTATTGCGAGCAGCACCACTGGCGAGATAATCCACGATAGTGCGGCTATTACAGCGGGAGCCCCACCGGGTTCCTACATGCAGGAGTCCGGTCGGTCCGGCTTGCGAAGCGCCCCGCCAGTAATAATCATACCCCATGATAAAAAGTTGATCACAAATGGAAGAGAGTGCCGCTATATCGTAAGCATTACTCCAATCTACCGCGGGAAGTGCTATAGAGAGTTTCGCAGAGGGTCTTCTCCGATTGAGCGTATCACGAAGCTGCTGCATGAAATTCACAAAAGCAGGGCGCTGAGCACTGGCCATGCCTTCAAAGTCTATATTGATCCCGTCGGCATTTCGCTGGGTGATAAGGGCGATTAGAGAGTCTATACATCGCAAACGCGCAGAGGAACTGCCTAAGAAGGTAGCTATGTTTGCCGCCTCAAAGAGGGTGGCACATAGCTGCACTTGAGTGCCGTTGGCTTTGGCAGTGGGTACAAGGCTCGTCGTACGCCAAGTATTGATAACAGTGGGGTTAGTGTAGGAGCCCGTATTCGGATTTACCTCGTAGGAGAAAAACACTATCGTAGAAAGGAGGTTCCAAGGATAAGATGTAAAAGCTGTTCCTGCCCAGTAAGGGTGATAGCCCATGACCTGCTTCTGAAGGACGCAAGTATTAGCGGTTCGGGCTGTGGCGGGAATGGGAAGAGGTTCATACTGGTTGATGCTATCCCACTGGCGCTCAGTGAAGTGCGCGTAGGGGCGATGGGCCTCTGCTTCTATTTGATGAATAGAGATGGGGACTTGCAGCCACACGCCCACAAGCCAAAGCATTCCTTCCATGCCGCAAAGATAATATGCTCCAAAGCCCTTTTCAAGGCTTGCAGAAAGAAAACTACCTTTGAGGTCATGTTCTCTGAAATGTATCGTCTTCTCAAGAACATGGTGGGGTTAACGGGTAGCCCCTATGTTATGCCCTATCCCATAGAGTTAGCAGAACCGATGGCCTCTTCTTTTCCGGGGCCTGTGTTTGTATTAGACGGACCTAAAAATAAAATCCTCTGGGCCAGTCCTGGGGCAATTGCCTTCACAGGGGTGGTAGCAGAAGAGCTTCGGCATATGTCTGCCACTATCTTCCTGGAACGTTTTTTTCAGCCCCCCGAAACCCTTCTCCAACTTTTCCACAATAAAGTGCGAGAAGCTCACTATGAGTTACGGTTTCAAGGTAAAGAGCCTCGTTACATAGTGGGGCTCTGGGTAGGCTTAGAGCGGGGGGATAGTATTTTCCCCACACGCTTTATGCTGGTATTTCAAGATGCTACTGAATTAGAGAACTCTCGCCAAAACATCCTGCAATATGCCGAGGAGCTCAAGCAGCAAATAGATGCTGTTGAGTCTCTCCTGCAAGAAAAGCTGCGCATAGAAAAGTCCCTTCAAGAAAGCCA
>JANWZJ010000006.1:0-24917 GCA_025054525.1 Bacteroidia bacterium
CATAGGTTTCATACTTGCCGCAAAGGTAGCACAAAAAGTGTGCCAAAAAGTCAAGAAGGCGTAGTACTGCCAAAAGTGTCTCGGAGAATAGAAAGTAGATAAGGGAAGTTAGCGGGGGCGGAGTAGCGCTTTTCGGCGGTTTGACGGGCTGCCCTACCCATGCGCTGGCGTAAGTCAGGGTCCTCTATAAGCCGACGAAGCTGGGTTATCCACTCTTCTGGCGTGCTGGCGAAAAAACCGGTTTGCCCTTCCTGAATAACCTCTCGATTCATACCTACGGGCGACACTACCGAGGGAATCCCCACCGCCATGTACTGAATAGCTTTCAAGGCGCACTTGCCTCGGCTCCACTCATCCTCTGGCAAAGGCATAATCCCTATATCTATCTCCTGCAGAAGTCTCACTTCCCTTTCGCTGCTCCAAGGGACTACTTGTGCCGGAAAAGGCGGCTGATAAGGCATCGCACCTATCAAGAGAAACCTGACTCTCTCGCGATACATACGATGTATCTCAGCGAGTACATTTTCTACGAGGTGTAAGTAAGGGGCTGTCGTAGGGCTCCCCGTCCATCCAATAACGACATACGGACGAGGTGAGCGTAAAATAGGCTGGAATCGTTGGGTATCTACTATGGTGGGGATAACATATACTTTGTCATGATAATGGCGTGCATAAGCTGCCAAAAATTCATTACATACCAAAACAGCTCGGGCTAAGGAGAGGAGGGTGTGGATTTTTCGGGGATTTTTGAGCCAGCGGAAGAGTCGGTTTTGGGCCGAGACGGCGGGTAGCCAGATGGCATCGTCAAAGTCCAAAAGCATCGGGAGGTGGGCAGCCCAGCGCCGCTCCAAATAGCTCGTACCTAAAAAAGTTGCTTCCCTTGCCACAATAAATCCTTGATAGTTCTGAGGAGAGGGAGCCCGAAACAGGCGTAGGGTAGCCCGACTCACGATAATCGCTTTACTCAAATAAGAAGCATCAAGCCGATAAAATTGCTCATATTCCTCTCCCGTAAGAAAGGGCTGAAAATCCAGCCGATACCCTTCCTTTGCGAGATAGGGCAGGTAGGGTAGGAAGCGAAAGCGTAGATTGGGCAGGTGGGAGATTGGACCTGCTGCCATGACGAGCAATCGCACGGGGCAAATATGTAGATTAGAGCATGCTGCGATGGATAGGATGGAGTGTGCTATTGGCTGTGATAGCTTGTCGTAGGGAGCCTCGCCCTACCTGCAATCCCCCCTGTCAAAATGGAGCACCTTGTTTGGCGGGGCAGTGTCAGTGCCCTATGCCCTTAGAAGGACCTGCCTGTGAAAAAGATGCCCGAGACAAGTTCCTCTACCCCTGGGAAGGACGCAGGCGGTGCGAAAGTGTGCGCAGTGGGCTTCGCTACGCTGTCTGGAAGGAACCCGGTACGGCTTTCCTCTTCTTAGGTGGGAGTTTCTACGGAACTGGCTTTGATACCCTCAAAGCTGTCTTAGTAGACCCTTGGAGTTTCATAGTGGATGACCAATCTCTTGTCTCCACCCCAGCGCTCATCTCTGGCAAAGGAGAGACCCGTCGAGATAGTCTCTTTCTCACGGTGCGAGTACAGTTAGGAATCGGGCGAGCGGAAACTTGCTTCTTTGAGCTCAAGCGCAGATAAAGTAAATTTGCCGGTGATATGGCAGGCTTGCCCATCCGACCCAAAGTACATCAGCGCGCTCGCTTATTTCAGAATCCGCTGCTGGAACTTCTCACTCTTTCTTCACCCTATGTCATCTGGGGAATGTACATACCAATAGTGGGAGGGCTCTTGTATTATAGTGTAGCGGGACTGCGTATTCCACCACGTCAAGTGGTAGCTACGTTTGGGGCTGCTATATTCTTCTGGACGCTGGCTGAATATCTCCTACATCGCTTTGTTTTTCACTGGGTGGATGAGCGTCCGTGGGTGCAGCGATTTCATTATTTAGTGCATGGCGTACATCATGAATATCCCTCGGACCCCCATCATCTCTTCATGCCGCCTGTACCCAGCTTGATTCTGGCTTCGCTTTTCGGGGGACTATTCTACCTCATATTAGGAAAATACGGCCTACCCTTCTTGGCAGGCTTTATTGTGGGGTATTTGCTCTATTCTACGACACACTACCTCATGCATCGGGTGAAAAACCCACCGAATCGCCTACTCAAGCGGCTGTGGCGGCACCATCACCTACATCACTTCAAGTCGCCGGATAGAGCCTTTGGCGTCTCATCGCCTTTGTGGGATTGGGTCTTTGGGACGATGCCTGTGAAAGATTGAGAGAAACATTATACCTTTGTACCGCCGCGGGGTAGAGCAGTGGTAGCTCGTCGGGCTCATAACCCGAAGGTCGTGGGTTCGAATCCCACCCCCGCAACGATAGCTCAACGCAAAGAAGGCAAAGCAACTTCATAAGCATACTCAATCGTTTCGGTGCTTCCCGGTCGTAGAACAAGTTCCCAAGTGAGCCCATAGCGGGGATTTGCTCCTCGGCGCTCTGGCAGTAAGCTGGACCGAGCGAAGCCCAACTTCTCCGGCACAGGCATTCCCGTGATGGACTTCTCCACAATCAACCTTATTTCCCGAGGTGCTGTATTCTGGATACGGAGCAAGCCCGTTATTAGCACACGAGTAGTTCCTTTTTCGGGGTCCTTGGGCTTTTCTCGGCGCTGTTCGTTCTCTTGGAGACGCAGTTGAAGGGTCGGCGTCGCTGCTAAAGGCACATACCCTGCCGTCGTAGGCAAGGTAAGGTGTAGATAACTTTCCGCAAGTGGCATGCCCTGTTCGTCCAGCACGCGTACCTTACCCGGGGGTAAAGGCATGGACTGAGTGTTCAGAATTTGAAGGGAGCGCTCGGCTGTCCCTTTCCATGAACCTAAGGTGAGGGGATCCGTGCTTTCTAACAAGTCTGGTAAAGAAGCCCGATATACATCCGTGAAAGGTAGCTCGGCTTGCAGAAGTGTGAGGTGTGTTGTAGTGCCTGCTTGGATTTGCTGGAGGGGAAGGTACCAGCTCTGGACATAGCCACTGTCAGAGCCTTCTTGAAGGAGATATACCTCTACTGAGGAAGCACTTTCGTTGAGAGGGGGCAGGTGAAGGGTGGATTGGAGGAGGAGGCGATTGGGGGCGATGAGTTGAATGAGATGATAAGCCTGCCAAGGAGGTAGGGTATCCCAGCCGGCTACGGCTACCGGAGCGGACGGTAAAGTAGTATCGGTTTCTATAGAGAGTCGCCAGGCAGGTCGCAGCTCCCGGGGAAGGCTACCTTCCACCCGAGCTGCCCGCAAATACTCCACTGGTAGCCATACTCGTTCCTGATTGGGTTTCCTAAGCAGTATCGCTTTAGCGGCTATGGCTCCTTCTATGGTTCCATGTGTCTCTTCCCACTCTTTTCCTGCCTCGTAGAGAAGCCAAGCATTAGCGCCGATATGCTGGCGAAGGAAGCTCAGAAGGTCCGTAGGGGAATGGTACGGAGCCAAAAGGAGCGTATCCTGCGTAACTGTCCATTTCTGAATGCGATAGTCGGATTGAGGCAACGGAAAAGGCATGGAAGCGGTTTGGGGTATCCGCACTTGGAGGAAGGGGCGCAGCATAGGCAAGGTGGCTTCTCGTACCCAATAGGCTTTCCCTGAGCTGTACCAGAGTAACTTTCGGAGGGGGAGCATCGGCTGCGCCCAAAGGATTCCCATACCCCACAGAAGCTGTAGCTTTGTCATACGAGCGCAAAGCTAACATGGGGGTTGCTCTGGGTGCGCAGGCGGGGCTTGCAGCCTTTATGGTATGAGCTTCCACCCGAATATGCCCCTTATGTGCCGGGAATGCGGCTATTAGTTCCTCTGGGCAAGCATAATCTCCCCCATATTGCCCTACTGGTAGAAGTGCAGAAACAGTCCCCTCCTACCCCTAATCCCAAGTCTATTTTACAGAAGTTAGACGAAATGCCGCTTTATGATGAGGTAAGCCTACAGTTTTTCCGATGGATGGTAGAGTATTACATGGCTACTGCGGGCGATATGGCATATGTCGCCCTACCGGGAAGGGTTGGAGGCATAAAGGATTGGAAGGTTACTTGGACTGAGAAAGGAGGAGGCATCCTCACTCCTAAAAAGCTGTTCTATGTCTTGAGGGGAAGAGAGCACTTTACCCTTAGACAGACAGCGAAGGAAGTAGGAGTAGCACCTAAGAAACTTTTTTCTGTTCTGCGGCGGTGGTATCGGCAAGGGGTGCTTCGGCTGGAAGCAATAGTGAGGCAAGTGGTTCGGTGCGCTCCTTCTTTCGTAGAAGTAGCAGCCCCTTACTTAGAGAAATCTGCTTTTGAGGCTGCTTACCAAAAGCTGCCTGCCCCCCAGCAAGAGCTTCTTTTGAATCTCCTTCAGCGCACGCTACGGAAGGAACTGGTTGCATATGCGCATATTCTGCGGCAGTCTGGCAAGAACCTGCGTCAGCTACTGCGAAAAGGCTTAGTGCATCGGATACCCGCACGCACCTACTATGAGCGGTTGTATGCTCGTCCTTTGCAGCCTTATGAGCTGACACTTGCTCAGCAAGAAACGTTCAAACAGCTGCGAACCTATCTCCAGAGCCCTCCTTTTCGTCCTGTGCTCTTGTATGGAGTTACCGCGAGTGGGAAGACCTTCCTTTACATGGAGCTGATACGAGAGCAGCTCCAACAAGGAAAACAAGTACTTTATCTCTTGCCCGAAATAGCCTTGACGAAGCAAACCTTGGATCGTCTCCGGGCTACGTTTGGGGAAGCGATGGAGCTCTATCACAGCAGCCTCAGCGAAGCAGAACGCTGGCGCATTTGGCATGCGGTACGAGGGGATTTAGTAGATGTAGTAGTGGGCACGCGTTCTGCGCTCTTTCTCCCCTTCCATCGGCTGGGGTTGATTATCGTGGATGAAGAACATGATCCCTCTTATGGACAGGAGGTCAGAGCGCCTTACTATCAAGCAAGAGATGCGGCGGTGTATTATGCGCACCTGCGGCAGATACCGATTGTTTTAGGTTCGGCTACGCCTTCTTTAGAAAGCTACGCAAATGCGCTGCGTGGCAAATATCACTGGGTAACCCTTACTACCAAGGCTCTACTCACCCAGCCTGTCCAGCTTCACATCGTGGATATGCGAACTGAGCTGCGAGAAAAACTCAGCACGGGCGTCTTCTCTTCGGTGCTCATAGAGCTATTACAACAAACTTTGGCGCAGGGGCAGCAGGCAATTCTCTTCCGCAATCGGCGTGGCTACGCTCCCATACTGCTATGTCCTACCTGCGGACATCGGTGGGAATGTCCTTCTTGTGCTGTTACGCTTACCTATCATAAACGAGACCATGGATTATACTGCCACTATTGCGGACATAAAGAAATCGTACCGCTGCAGTGTCCTGTATGCGGTAATCACAATCTTACCTTTTCGGGCATAGGCACAGAACGGATAGAAGAACAGCTTCATCATTTTTTTCCAGGGGTTCGGGTGCTGCGCTTGGATAGGGACACGATGCAGAGAGTGCGTCATGAAGCGATTATTGCAGCTTTTGAGCGGGGAGAAGCCGATGTCCTTGTAGGCACTCAGCTTGTAACGAAAGGTTTAGACTTTGAAAAGGTCTCTTTAGTGGCTGTGCTATATGCCGATAGCCTTTTGGGCAGAGCGGACTTCCGAGCGGAAGAGAGAGCCTATCAGGTTTTGGTACAGTTCATGGGGCGCTCGGGTCGCCGAGGCTTGCAGAGTCACGTTGTCATTCAAACGTTTCATCCTACCTTACCTCTTTTTCAGCAGCTGGAACAGCTATACCCGGTATATGCGGATGCGGCCCTGAAGCAGCGGGAGAAGTATCACTATCCTCCTTTTGTGCGCCTCCTGGAGGTTAATCTCCTCCATCGGGAAGCCCAAAAGCTGGAACAACAAGCAGCCCTCTGTCTAAAGCAGCTTAAGGGCATTCACCGCGAGGTGCTCGGTCCTGTGTACGCAGAAGTGCCAAAAGTAAAAGGGTACTATCACATGCGATTTCTGCTCAAGCTCCCGCTACGCTACCCTATGACAGACCTGCGGGAAAAGCTCAAAGTATGGCGGCAGTACCACTATGAACGATCGGGGACTCATGCGGCTCGGATACTTTTTCGGGTGGACCCTTAGCGGATTTTTTCTCCCTCATGCTGCAGCAGTTCCAAATCTACTAATCGCCGGTCAAAGTCTATGCCTACTACTTTCACTACGACACTATCTCCTAAACGGTAGCGCCGGCGAGTATATCTTGCTCGGAGTTCGTGTCCGTATTCGTCTCGTTCGTAGATGTCGGTGGGCAGGCTTCGCAGCGAAACTAATCCTTCGGCGCGACTTTCTGTTAGCTCCACATACAGTCCCCAACTCTCAATCCCTACGATAATCCCTTCCAGGGCCCTGCCGGTCATGCGACTGAGATATTCTAACTGCTTGTACCGAATGGAGGCTCGCTCCGCTTGTTCGGCGATTTTTTCTCTTTCGGAGCTGTGACGGCACAGCGTCTCTAAGCGTCCCAGGTCGGGGTAAGGGGAGGGTTGGTTAGCCAAAACCGCTCCTAAAATCCGATGCACGAGTAAGTCAGGATACCTTCGGATGGGGCTCGTGAAGTGGGTGTAATGCGTGAAGCCTAACCCATAATGCCCGATATTGTGAGGGGTATAGAGGGCTTTCGGCATGCTGCGAATGGCTACAGATTGGATAATATGACTTTCAGGTTTGCCTTGGATGGCGTCAGCGAGAAGATTGAGAGAATGGGTCAAGGCTCGGGGATGTCGCATGTCTATGGTATAGCCCCACCCTTCTAAGAAGAGTTTCAGGGCTTTGAGCTTGTCGGGCTTAGGCACATCATGCACGCGATAGACAGTGGGAATGCGCTGCTGCGAGAGAAAGCACGCTACATGCCGATTAGCTAAAAGCATGAATTCTTCTATGAGGCGGTGGGAGTCTTTGCGCTCTTTGACACGGATACGAATAGGCTGAAGCTCTTCATCCAGTTCAAAGCGAATCTCTTCTGTATCAAAGCGGATACCCCCTTCTTTCATGCGGGTTTCATGGAGCAAGCGAGCCAGGTGATGAAGTTGTTGAAGCGCTTCGGCGAAAGGTCCTTTTCCTGAATCTAAGATGCTCTGGGCTTCCTCGTAGGTGAAGCGATGTTCGCTACGAATGACGGTGCGTCCCATCCATGTGCTATGAATGCGGGCTTGCTTATCCATTTGGAAGACCACCGAGAAGGCGAGGCGGTCTTCTTGGGGCTTCAAGGAGCAGAGGTGAGCGCTAAGCCTTTCGGGCAGCATGGGAATGGTACGATCTACCAGATACACGCTTGTGCCGCGCTGGGCAGCCTCCCGGTCTAAGGCACTCTCTTCTTTCACATAGTAGCTCACATCCGCAATATGAATACCCACCTCCAGCAAACCGTTGGGAAGAGGACGCAGGGATAGCGCATCATCAAAGTCTTTGGCATCTTCGGGGTCTATCGTGAAAGTCGGAATACCCCGAAAGTCGTGGCGGCTTTCTATTTCTTGGGGCGGGATAGTATCTGGTAGGGACTTGGCTTCGGCTATGACCTCTTCTGGAAAACCTTCGGGCAAATCAAACTCATAAAGAATGGCGTGAATCTCAGTCTGATGCTCGCGGGGAACACCTAAGATTTGTATAACTTCGGCGATGGGGTATTTGAGCCCCCAGTCAGAGAAACGGATAGCTACTTTTTTCCCTATAAGAGAGGAGGGCGTATCGCGAGGAAGTTGGAAATCCATCTCTATGAAGGGCTGTTGGGGGCGCACATAGAGGCGGCGATTGCGTCCTTCTTCCACGATTCCTACGAAGGTGCGTCGGCTGGGCTGAAGGCGTCGTACAAGGCGTCCTATGACTTCTTCGGGATAAAGAGCCGTAATCTCTACCTCTACTTTATCACCCGGTAGGAGGCGTAACTTATGCAGGTCTCCCAAGAGGACTCGTAGCCCAAAAGGCGATAGAATGACATAGGCTTGTTCCCGCCAGTTTTGGACTTCGGCGGAGAAGGTATGCCCTAAGAGCCGGAGAGCGTATCGTCCTTTGGCGTCTTGCTCAATCCACCCCCCACCTTCCAAGGCTTGCAGTTCTATCTGAAGCGCCGCCTCATCTAAGAAGGGGCGTGTCGCTTCTAAGAGTTGGGAAAAGCGCCATTTTTTGGAGCCTTTTTGCAGAAAGATATTGAAGACAGCACTGGTAGTGGGACGCATTAATCCTCTATTACCTCAAACTCCACGCGCCGATTGAGAGCGCGTCCCTCAGAGGTATTATTGTCGGCGATAGGGCGGGTGTTGCCATGCCCGACCGCTTCTATGCGTTTGGGGTCCACCCCTTTGGTAATGATATACTGCCGTACATTCTCAGCTCGCCTTTCGGAGAGACGACGATTATAGGAAGTGTCTGGGTCGCCTATATCAGTGTGCCCATGAATGCGCAATCGGACATCGGGATTAGCCTGCATGAACTCCGCTATCCTATCTAAAAGCGAATAAGAAGTAGGGTCTAACTGCGAACTGCTGGGCTTGAACAAAATACGATGCTCCCGCAGAATCGCTCCTTTCACGGCAGGCTTGAGCAGCACAACAAGAGAGTCTTTGGGACGGATTTCAGCTATGTCGCTGTAAGGAAAATATCCTTTGCGTTCCACACGCACTTCAAAAAATCCAGAAGTAGTGGGAACATATTCTCCCTCAGCGGAGGAGGTACCTGCTTGGACGACTTGACCCGAGTGGAGAAGTTGCACCCGCGCACCTTCTATGGGGCGAAGGGTTTTCTCATCTCGTATCTTTATGCGGAAGGGGATAGCGGCAGGCGGAGCAGTAGGTACCGCATTCAGCAAAAGCTCTATCTCTTGAGTTTCCTGGCGGATGTTGATTGTCTTCTGAGCGGCAGCATAGCCTTCTTTTTCGGCTGTGAGAGTATAAGTGCCAGGGGGGAGCTGAATCTGCACTTGCCCTTGAGCATTAGTAGAGAGAGGGGAAGGATTTCCTGAGGGGGAAGGATTAATCCGAATGCGTACCTCACTTAGGGGTTTGCGACTGGGTTCATCCGATACCCGAATCTTGAGTGTAGCGAGGGGAGGACGACTTTCAGCCTCCGCAGGTGGGGGAGGAGTGCGGTACTTCTCCAGCTTCTCAATAACGATTTTGCGGATAGCAGCATTTCGGTAGTCGCATATGTAGAAGGTGTTGGGTTTTTCACCGAGGCATATTTCTACGGGCTCATGGAAGCTGGCATGCTTACCGTTGCCATCCACCCAGCCAGGGCGCCCGGTCCCCGCTAAGATTTCTACGGTACGGGTGGAAAGGTTGATTTGATAGACGAGGTGTTGTCCGCCGTCGGCGATATAGAGATTGCCCTCGGCATCTACGGCTACGCCACCGCCATGCCCACCTGTGGTGGAGAAGCTCAGCCCTAAAGAGGCGTCCCCTCTCAGCGTCCAGCCTTGAAAGGAAAGATTGACCAAGGTCTCTACTTTTCCATCTGGTGAAACGCGACGAATGCACCGATTACCTGCATCCACGATATAAAGGTTATCGCGAGTGTCTATGGCCAGACCGACAGGCGAGTGAAAGGCGGCTGTTTTTCCCATTCCATCTTTGTAGCCTGCTTGTCCTGTACCTGCTACGGTGATGACCTGCCCTTGGGGTGTGATTTTGCGTAGGGCATGATTGCCAGCTTCCAACACCCAGAGATTGCCTCGGCTGTCGCGCACGATAGCGATAGGAAAGAAAAAGCTGGCTTCTTTGCCTTTGCCATCTGTGAAGCCAGGGGAGCCTCCTGCTAAGGTAGATACATCCCCAGAAGAACTGATTTTGCGGATAGCATGATTGCTATAATCGCAGACATATAGATTGCCGGCAGGGTCTATCGTAAGCCCGTGCGGACTATTGAAGGTCGCTTCTTCCTGATATCCATTGTCAAACCCTGCACTACGAGGGCTACCTGCTACCAAGACTACCCTCTTATCCGTGGTAACTTTGCGCACGCAGTGATTCTCATCATCTGAAAAGTAGATGTTGCCTGCTTTATCTACTACGATTCCGTTGGGGCGGTTGAGAAGTGCCTCTAAGGCAGGTCCGCCTCTGTAGCCTACTTTACCACTACCTGCTACGGTAGATACCTGAACCCGATAAGTAGATTCAAGCATTTGGGCGATGCCCGCACTCCACGCACATAGCCCTACGACGGCTAACCGCATCACTTGTTGAGCGGGAGACGGGCCTCGAACCCGCGACCTTCAGCTTGGGAAGCTGACGCTCTACCAGCTGAGCTACTCCCGCATCTGTACAAAGGTAAGAAATTTTGTATGTTTGTTGAGTGAGTAAGCACCAGCCTGCGCCAGGCATGCTCCTATTAGCCGAACCCTTCTTACCAGACCCCAACTTTTTCCGCACAGTGGTGCTGCTCGTAGAGCATAATATGGAGGGCACTTTGGGGGTCGTCCTCAATCGTCCTGCCCCTGTCGGGGTAAAAGAAGTTACCGATTTCTTCGGAGATGTGGATTATCCTTTATTCATCGGAGGACCGGTGCAACGAGATATGCTTCATGCCCTTCACAGCCTTCCCATGTTAGAGCCGCAGAGTCGCAAAATCATGCCGGGTCTTTACTGGACTGCCGATATGCGCAGCATTCGTGCGCTTTTAGCGACCCGGGATATTCCTGCTTCTATGCTGCGTTTCTATGTAGGGTATGCAGGTTGGGCGGTCGGGCAGTTAGATATTGAGATGCGCGCAAGCTCCTGGATACTCACCCCAGCCCAGCGAGAATATGTATTCAGCCCTGAACCCGAAAACCTCTGGCGCCGAGTCCTCACAGACATGGGCGGTAAGTTCGCTTTTATCGCTACCTTCCCTGATGATCCCCGAGTCAACTGAAAAAGCCTGGCAGCAAGTACAAGCACAAATTGCGCAGCGCTATGGGGTGCCTTCCCCCTCTGTGGAAGGGGCGCTTTTTCTAATAGGCTTGAATGAACTGGGGTTTTGTCCAGAGGGGAATAGTCGCCAGCTCAAAACCGACCTCATTCATCTCGGTGCCTTGGTACTTCTGGCTCGGGCAGGGTACCTCCGCTGCATAGGACGAACAGAAGACGGTTGGCCGCGCTGGGAAGGCTTAGAAAACCTCCCCTCCTGGCATCCCGACGAAGAAAAATCTTTGCTCCTCCAAGAACTTACTCGCTATTTCGCAGAGATTTGGGAACTTTGAGCGATGCATGTTCTGGAGCTGATTCATCGGGAGAATAGTCCCTTTATCAGTGTGGAGATTATTCCTCCCAAGCGAGGGGGACGCATTCAGCAGGTGTATGATGCAGTAGAGAGTCTGCTCCCTTATCGCCCTCGTTACATCAACATCACAAGTCATGCCGCTGAGGTGATATGGCAGGAACAAGCGGATGGCGTCTTTCGCCGCCGAGTCAAACGGCGTAGTCCCGGTACTTTCGGGTTATGCGCCGTCATCAAATACAAATACCACATAGAGCCCGTACCGCACCTGCTCTGCCACGGCTTCACCCGCGAAGAAACCGAAGATGCCCTGATAGAACTGAGGTATTTAGGCGTAGAAAATGTTCTGGCGTTGCAGGGTGAGGAAAAGTACGCCAAGCCTCCTCGTCCTGACCGCACTGTCAATCATTATGCCGTGGAACTGGTGGAGCAAATCAGCGCCATGAATCAAGGACGCTACTTAGATGAGATTACCGATGCAGAACCCACTAACTTCTGTATAGGTGTGGCGGCTTATCCCGAAAAGCATTATCAATCTCCTAATCTTAGCTTTGACCTACTGAATCTCAAACGAAAACAAGATGCAGGTGCCAGTTATGCCATCACGCAAATGTTTTTTGATAATCGCTTCTACTATGAATTCCTGCACCGCGCAAGAGAAACAGGCATCCATATTCCTATTATTCCAGGCATCAAAATCTTGACGAAGCGAGAGCATATTTATTCTTTGCCCCGCGCTTTTCATATCACTCTGCCAGAACCTCTGGTTTCTGCGGTGATGGCGGCGAAGGACGATAAAGAAGTACTGGAGATAGGTTTAGAGTGGGCTTATCATCAAGCGGTGGAGCTTTTAGCACATGGAGTGAAGAATCTTCACTTTTACACGATGCTCTATACCCGTCCGCTCATAAGACTGATGGAGAAGTTGAAGCTGGATTAGGGCATGAGGAAATGGGGTTGGCAGCTTATTGTGGTAGGTGCGGTCATAGGCATCCTATTACTTCTTCCTCGCCGTACTACGAAATCTGCCCCATTTCTTCAAGGCCTGTGTCAAAAAGGCTGGTATCAGTATGCGGCTCTTTTAGAGGAAGCGCGACGAGGGAAAGATAGTATTTTTCGCACGGCGGCTCATTCTCCTATTCCCGAGGCTGAGCGGGGGTATTTTTCTGGGCTCAAATATTTTCCCATAGATAGTACCTGGCGGCTGCGCGGGCGGTATGAACCTACACCGAATGCGCTGGCACCTGTGATTGGTAAGGTGCTTCTGAACTTACCTGGGCTTCCAAGTTGTCAGGCGCCGCATTCCATGGTAGTATATGATGGAAAGGGAGAGCTGCCCTACATAGCCTTTTGGGATTCTACGGCGATGGAAGGACTTACCTATGAAGGAGGGCGGTATGTGCCCATCGTCGTGGAGGGTGATAGCGCTTGCGTGGACTTCAATAGAGCTTATTTTCCTTATTGTGCGTATAATCCGAACTACATTTGCTTGCCGTATCCTCCCGAGAATCGCCTCTGTATATCCGTGTATGCGGGTGAGCGGCGATAGAAGGCGGATAGTGGCTTTTTCGGGACGCTCCAATGTAGGGAAATCTTCTCTCGTTAATCGCCTTTTGGGGATGGAAGTGGCTCGGGTCAGTCGTCAGCCCGGCTGCACTCGCATGATTAGGATTTATGAAGCAGAGGGGTATCAGATAGCCGATTTACCCGGGTACGGGTATGCTGCGGTATCCCATACCGAACGCAAGCGCTGGCAGTGGGAAGTTCAGGAGTTTCTCTTAGCCTATCGTCCGATGATTTGGGTGCTGGTGGATAGTCGTTTGTCTCCTCAGCGGTTAGATTTAGCGTGGGTGGCATGGCTTGAGCAGAAGGGATTAGTTTATGGGATTCTGGCTACGAAAGCAGACCTTCTCACACAGAAACAGCGCCATCATCAGCACAAAGTTTTATCATCAGCTTATACCCGAAGCTGGCGTATGAGCTTTATATCGGCGCGCTCAGGAGAAGGAGTAGCCCAGCTTCACGAATGGAACTTAGCGTGGTTCTCGTATGCAGAAAGTAACCTATAATCGTGTCAAAATCATAGCTACGGCGGGTCCCGCTTGTAAGGACCCAGCTGTGCTGGAAGAGCTAATACGAGCAGGCGTAGATGTCCTCAGGCTCAATCTCAGTCATGGCACCTGGGAGGAGTATGATTACTTCATAGGTCAAGTGCGGCGCATCAATTTCAAGTTAGGTGTGCGGGTGGCATTGCTGGCGGATTTACAGGGTCCTAAAATGCGCATCGGTAAGCTGGATAAACCTATACCAATAGCCCCGGGACATGAGGTGATTTTCTCTTCTAAGTCGGGCGGAGATGAAATCATACCTGTAGAATATGAGACCTTAGCGCGTGATGTGTCGCCGGGGGATGTGATTTTAGTAGAAGATGGGCGTGTGCGGCTCAGGGTTTTAGAAACAGATGGCGTACAAATGGTGCGCTTACAGGTGTTAGCGGGCGATCGCATAGGTAGTCGTAAAGGCATTAATCTCCCAGGCAGACCTATTTCGTTGCCGACGATTTCGGAGAAGGATTGGGATGATCTCTTAGAGGTTGCGCATCGTCAAATAGAATGGGTGGCGATTTCCTTTGTGCGGCGTCCAGAGGATGTGCAGGAAGTGCGGTATTTCTTGCGGCGAATGGGAGCTTCTACTCACATCATGGCGAAAATAGAGCGTCCCGAAGCCTTGGAACACTTGGAGCGTATCGCAGCTGTCAGCGATGCCATCATGGTAGCCCGAGGGGATTTAGGGGTGGAAGTTCCCATAGAAGAAGTGCCCTTGTGGCAGAAGAAAATCATCCGAACCTGTCATCGCTTGGGCAAACCCGTCGTAGTAGCCACACAGATGTTAGAGACCATGATTCAGAATGCATCTCCTACGCGAGCGGAGGTTACCGATATTGCAAATGCGGTGTTAGACGGAGCGGATGCTGTGATGCTGAGTGGAGAGACTTCGGTAGGGGCTTATCCAGTGGAGGCTGTGCAGCAAATGCAGCGCATACTCATGGCAGCCGAAACCGAGCCTACTATCTATCGCTTAGCGGGGCACCCAGATGCGGAGTCGCCTACATATCTTTCTGATGCAGTCTGTTGGACAGCTTGTACTTTGGCTTCTGAGGTCAGAGCCAAAGCCCTTGTAGGCCTTACTTACTCTGGCTACACTGCCTTCCAACTGGCGCGCTGGAGACCAAAAACAGACATCTTCATCTTTACCTCTAATCCGCGCATTCTCACGATCCTCAATCTGCTCTGGGGGGTGCGTGCCTATTACTACCGAAAGGAAGAGGCTACTTATCCTACTATCTATGATATCCTCCACATCATGCGGGACATGGGTCATGTAAGGACGGGAGATGTAGTGATTTTCACGGTCTCCATGCCCCTCCAAGCCCGCCAACGAACAAATACCCTTCATATTGCGCATGTACCGTGAAACATAAGCTGCTTCTGGCAGCAACATGGCTTTTTCTACTTGTATATCACACCATACGAGGTTGGGAAGCCAGTTTCACGGATGGCGTAGAGTGGCGACCTCGGGATTCCTGTTCGTTTGAGCTTCATCGAGTACTGCCGTATTTCACCGACACAGAGCTGCGAGAAGAGGATAGGCTTTTGCGGATTGATTACCTACCTCTCTGTGGGTATAAAGCCATACCTCCGCATCCCGTCCAAGGGCGCTTGTATCTCTACGAAGTAGAACGAGGACAAACTCTGCATGTATGCTTTGTAGAAAGTAAAGCCACTTTTGCTTGGGGTTGGCCTCGTTCTGTATTGGCATACCAGCTTACCGAGGGACTTACCCTGCTTGGGTTTTTAGCTGGCCTTTGGCTTCTTCTTCTCAACTGGGCCCGTCTTGGCTTAGCTCAAAGGTTTTGGTACCTCGCTGGAATAGGGAGCTTGTTATCTCTCTGGCTCTTCTGGGCATGGCAGAAGCATGCTTCTCTGCTGGAGGAAACCTACCTTATTCTCGGGCTCTGGGGAATATGGCTTACCGGTGGGCTGCCCTTACGGCATAGGATAGGTATCCAAGCCCCTTTGCTTGGGCTATCCCCTCTTTTTGTCGTGCCCCCCATAGTAGAGCAGGTCTTTGCCGAAGCGCTGCTTACCTTGGGCATACTCTATCTCCCTTTCCCTGGGGCGCTTGTATATAGTGGAATATGGACCTTATGGCTCGGGGCGCGTGATCCAGCCTTAGTGGGGCTGATGGGGGGGCTACTCATCCTAAGTGAACGGCACCTTTGGCAAAATCTCCGCATTTTGTCTCTCGCAGAAGTACTTCTTCCTACACTGACAATACTGACTGGCTTAGGTGTAGGCGGTTTTCTATATGCCCAGGGGCCTGGCTATACCTTAGCGGGAGGGATAAGCACCGCTTTACTGAGCTGGCTGGTGGGGCAGTTCTTGCAGCGCATCATAGAGCGAAGTCGGTATCGCTTCAAGTTGCTCCAAGAGCGTCTCCCCCTGCTCTGGGAAATCGTAGATAAGACACAACTCCAGCGTTTTGTTTTGGATACCCTGCGGGAATATGCCGGCGTAGCTACTATCCATATTCAGCCGACTTCCCAGCCACCCATGGGGCGTGTGGTATGGCTGCGCCGCAGTGGCGTCCCTCCACCCCTAAGGATTCAAGATACAGCAGGAGAACCCGATGCTATTTTTTCACTGCCACGCTATGGATGGCTATTGATTAAGGAGGGAAAAAAGCCGCTGCGAGCAGGGGATGTGGAGCAGTTAGAGCCGTTCATGGCGGGAGTAAGCATAGCTTTACGGCACTTGGAGCTCTTTGAGGCAGCGCACGAAGCGCGCTTAGCAGCCCTTCGCGGACAGTTGAGCCCCCACTTTCTCTTCAACGCCCTCAATACACTTCAAGCCCTCATTTACGAAAATCCTGCCCTTGCTGAAGAGCTTATGGCTAAGCTGGGGGCTTTGCTTCGGCGCACTCTTCATCATGCCCGTCACTTGAAGGTCTATTTAGAAGAAGAGATAATCTTGGTACGGGACTATTTAGACATAGAGCAGCAGCGCTTCGGAGAGAGATTGAAGGTTCAGTGGAATCTTCCTTCCCGACTCCCTCAGGTAGAAGTGCCACCTTTCGCTCTCCAGCTCTTAGCCGAGAATGTCGTCAAGCATGCGGTCAGTCGTCTCACGCGCCCTGTCTCACTCAGGATACACTTGCAGGAGACGCGTTCGCATGTAGAGATTTCTGTGGAGGATGACGGGCCTGGAATAGACCTTGCTCGTATGGAGAAGGGCATCGGATTATCCAACCTTCTCCTCCGGCTCAAAGAGCTCTACGAAGGTAGGGCTCAGCTCCTCGCAGAACGCTTGAACCCAGGTACGCGCGTCAGGATTGTACTTCCTCGTCCTCCTCACTCACATGACGCTCATACGGAAAATCCGGTAGTAGGTCCGTTCGCACATGACTAATGACTCGGTTGAGCGCCCGTTGAAACTTGACGAAATCTTCTTTGTACAAGAAGATTTTCTGCTTTTGGTTCTCGCCGCTGAAATCCCTACGAGTCTCAGTAATGGTGATGTAATAATCCTGATTGCGTGTAGCTCTTACATCAAAGATGTAAGTGCGTTTCCCCGCTCGTACTCTTACGGAATATACCTCTCTTGAGTCCATAATCCCACTCCTTCCGACAAAGGTAAGGTTTTTGGGGCAGAGAGAGTATTTTTGAGGCGTGCGGGCTGCAGTGGTCATGGGAATGGGATGGCTAGTGCTTCATGCCCAACTGCTCAATCGTTCGGGAAAAGATAGTACTATCTTTATCTCAGGTCAGGTATTTCTGCCTAACTACCCAATCTCTGCTTGTCGCGATCCGTGGGGTACGGCGGTAGCGGATTTTACGGGAGATGCATGGGAGGATATCGTAGTGGCATGCAGGGGCGAGGGACGAATCACCCTCTACATTAATGACCAAAAAGCCGAGTTTCCCCAGCGGCGCAGCTTCAGTTCGCTTCCAGACTCATGGAAACCCCTTGCCGTGGACCTCAATCAAGATAAGCGAATGGATGTAGTCATCGCTTCTTTCTCCACCCATAAAGTGGCGTGGCATATCTCACGAGGCAACGGCGACCTTTCGCTCTCAGGTGAAATAGGCGTTCCTCGTGGTCCGCATCATCTCTTCGCCGGGGACTGGAATGGGGATAAACGAGTAGATGTGGGGGTAGTGTGCTTTGATGCAGGGGTAATACAACTGCTAACCGCTACTCCTACGGGTACGCTGCAGAACTACCGCGGACTACAAGCTCCCATCCGTCCTCGCACTGCCAGCGCTGCTGATTGGGATGGGGACGGCAAGTCTGATATTGTAGCAGGCGGAGAAGAGCCTGTCCTTCTAATTTTCCTCAGCAGCCAAAACTATGAGAAACCCATTCGATTATCAGCTCTCCCTTCTGTGTGGGCGTTAGGAGTGGCAGACCTCAACAGAGATGGACTTTCAGATATTGTAATCGCTACTTATACAGGTACTTCTCTGGCGACTTTCTTCCAGAAAGAGCCGCTCCGCTGGGAGAAAGTCCAAGTACAATCCTCAGGTAACTACAACTTCAGTTTGCATGCAGGGGACTTTGACAAAGATGGGGACATGGATGTCGTTACAGTCTCGGCTCGGGATAATGTGATTAATGTGCATCTAAATGATGGTAACGGACAGCTTTCGGAGCGGCATCGCATCGCTACAGGGCAGTGGCCTATCTCCTTGACCTTAGCTGATGTGAATGGAGATGAGAATGTAGATTTTATCACCACCTCTTTGCATGATAATGCGATTAATGTGCATCGTAATATACCTGTCAATCCGCCTCGCCCCGTTAAGATAATGATAAAGGGTAGAATCATAGATGGGGAAACTCGTGAGGAAGTCGCGGGGAATGTCTCTCTCATAGATAGCACTGCGTTAGAGAAGCCTGGCGAGAGTAAAGATGCCCTTCAATCGCAGCGTTTTCAGCCCGGGAAGCCTTTTCAGTTTGAAGTAGTGGGAGGACGACATGTCATTGCGCTAAAGGCCGTGGCGCCGGGTTATCCTCCTGCTTATGTTTCCTTCGTGATACCCCCGCTCAAGGAACTGCCCGACTCGGTCCTACAGCAAGGGATTTATCGCGAAATTGTAGTGCAGAAGGTACAGCGGCTACGGGTATGGGGCTATGTAATGGAAGCTGCTCGCCGAGAACCGATACCAAGGGCTGTTGTGCGAATCTCCACTCGTTCTGGGGAGATGCTGGCGGAAGTAAGCTCCAATGAAAAAGGCTACTATGAAGCTCAGATACCTTTAGGACTTAATCATCAAATCCAAGGTGAAGCCCTGGGCTATGAACCCACAATCCGCACCTTTTCTTTAGGTCAGGAGCACTATCCTAGAGGACTACAGATAGATTTACTGCTGCAGGCAGCTCCGCCTTCTCAGGCATGTCTGGAGGGTAAGGTTCTTCATCATGGGGATCAGTCCCCGCTGCGAGGGGTAACAGTACATCTCATAGATAAGCAGGGGATTCGGCGACGCTTCGTGAGCCAAATAGGCGGCGCCTTCAAAGCCTGTCTCCCCGCCGGGGTGTATTATGTGGAAATTATTCATAAGGGCTTTTTCCCCTATCGCGACTCGGTACAAATACCTCCCTCTGGCACTCAACGAGACTTCTTCTTGACTCCTGTAGCTTCGGAAAAAGCAATCGTTTTGCGCAACATATATTTTGATTATGATAAAGCGACGTTGCGTCCTGAGTCTATTGAGGAGTTAGAGCGAGTAGTGCAGTTTCTCCAGGAGAATCCCTCTCTGAAGGTAGAGATTTCGGGACACACAGATAGTGATGGTTCGGAAGCGTACAATCTCCGTCTATCTCAGGCGCGAGCGCAGTCGGTCGTGGATTATCTCATATCGCGGGGGATAGCCTCGGAACGGCTTATTGCTCGGGGCTATGGGGAGAGCCGTCCCGTCGCCCCCAATGATACGCCAGAGAATAAGCAAAAGAATCGCCGTACAGAGCTCAAAATTTTAGAGATGTAGTGCAGCTTTCGGTAGTCATTCCTGCCTATAATGAAGCGGAATCCCTTCCTGAGCTGATAGAATGGGTAATGCGGGTATGCAGCCAGAACTTTGGATCATTTGAAGTTTGGGTGGTAGATGATGGCAGCACAGATGCGACCTGGGAAGTGCTTCAAAGACTGCACCAACGCTATGGAGACTATCTGCACGCACTGCGTTTCGCCCGAAACTATGGCAAGTCGGCAGCGCTCTATGCGGGCTTTCAGCATACACAAGGGGAGGTCGTTCTTACCTTAGATGCAGACCTCCAAGATTCCCCCGACGAAATACCCGCCCTCTATGCCATGATAAAAGACCAGCAGTATGATCTCGTAAGCGGATGGAAGAAACATCGGCAAGACCCTCCTTCTAAGACCCTTCCCAGTCGGCTTTTCAACTATGTCGTTCGGATTTTTACGGGTATTCCACTTCACGACTTCAATAGCGGTATCAAAGCTTATCGGGGTGTGGTAGTCCGCAGCTTAGACTTATATGGAGAAATGCACCGGTATATTCCCTATCTGGCTCATTCCATGGGTTTTCGGCGGATAGGTGAGAGAGTCGTAGTACATTATCCCCGTAAATATGGTAGGACTAAATTCGGTATAGAGCGATTTCTGTATGGGTTCTTAGACCTACTTACGGTAAGTTTTCTTGTGCGATTTGGGCGCAGACCGATGCATTTTTTTGGGGGGTGGGGTGTGTTGGCTTTTACAGCGGGTCTGGTGATCGTCCTCTGGCTTATCAGTGATAAACTCTATCAACTCCGCACATATGGGGTGGTGCGTCGAGAAGTAGTCCAACAGCCGCTCTTTTATCTGGGGCTCACTGCCTTACTTATGGGAACGCAGTTTTTCCTGACAGGCTTCTTAGGAGAGCTTCTGGTGAGACTTTCTTCCACCAAGCATAACTATTTGATTGTGGGAAAGGTATGATAGGGTGGGGTATCATAGCTGGACTTATAGCGGTAGCGATAGCGGTATGGAGCTATGCGCGTCTTCCTGTGCGAGTGCCCAGAGGTTGGCTTGGGACGCTGGGGGCAATGCGGGCTTTGGCGGTATGGGCGCTCCTATGGCTTCTAATAGAGCCAGTTTGGAATCGGGTTGTTTCACGCTCGCGTCGTCCAACGCTGCTTTTGCTCGCAGATAATAGTCGTAGTGTATTTTGGCGGGGTGCTCTCTCGCCCACTCTTTACAAGGAAGAGCTGCTAAGGCTGGTGCGTCGCTTAGAAGAAAAAGGCTGGCAGGTACGCAGTTATGCTTGGGATGAGACGCTTCGTCCGCTGGATAGCCTGAACGGCCAGGGTAATCTAAGCCACCTTACTCTAAGCTTGCGCAAGGCTTACGAGAGAGAGTCCCAAGCAGCCCTGGCTGTACTTGTTTCGGACGGTCGCGAAACAGGGGAGCGTGTCCCCGTACCTTCCGGCTTACCAGTTTGGACAGTAGGCGTGGGACCACCTCCTCTGCAAGATGCCGCCGTAGAAGCGGTAGAAGTCCCAGCATGGATAGCCGAAGGCGAGTCCCCCACCCTGCGGATAAAGCTCCGAGGAAACTACCCTTCTGGTTCAGTGGAAATACGAGTGGGCGAGTATGCAGAGCGTTTGAGCGTCTCCTCATCTGCTTCTGTGCTAAATGTACCCCTACCTAAGCTAAATGCAGGCAGCTATCCCCTGCGCGTGCGTCTGATAGTTCCCAATGACCCCAACCCCGCTAATAACGAGTGGCAGGAGCTTATCTCCGTTCGGCGGCAGCGATGGATATTCCATCTCTGGGCTGGTGAAATTACCCCAGATATCGCCTTTCTGCGAAGGCTCTTAGAGCGCATGGGCAAAGTCTACTTAATCGCCGCACGAAGTGAAGGAGGCTACACCCTTTCCTCAGATACACTACAGAAAGGTATAGGCGTCATACCTATATTCTACAATTTTCCTCGTCGCAGAGAAGACTTTCCTTTGGCTGAGAAAATTATAGCGGAGAACGCTTTCCTAATAGCGGTATGGGGGGCTATTCCTATGGAGGGAGTTTTCTGGCAGCAGCTTGGCATTCAAGCAAGTCCTAGATTAGAAGCCCGCTCCCTACCTCAAGGTGTTTCACTATTCATCCATCGTAGACCTTTATTTTCTGCCCCCAGTCAAGCTATAGACATAGGATGGGGTTATCCTATCGCTTATCGTCGGTATGTGGGAAATAAACTTCTCACTTTACTTCCGGGGGAGGGCTGGTGGCGGCTACGAGAATATCCCTACCTCGCTATGCAGTGGGACTCGTTGATGGTGGCGCTGATTAGTGAAGGTATGCTGCTCCAGCAAAGCAAAATTCTTTTTTTTCCTCGGCGGTCTCGGATAGCAGAGGGCGAACCTGTGTATTGGGAGGGCTTCGTACCCGAAGGTACCGAGCTTAGAGTCGGTCAGACTGTCCTGCCCCTGCGTAGACGCCCGGATGGATTGACCGAAGCCGTATGGATACCCCCTCGTGCTGGACTTTATCCTTATGAGCTGAGGCTCCAAGGTAACCTCCTACTCAGCGGTAGTATATGGGTGGAGCCTCTCGGAAGTAGAGAACTGCAAACTTTGGGAAGAGATACCTTGTATTTAGCTTACTTAGCTCGCAGTACCGAGGGCAGGTACTTCTCCTGGGAGAGTCGGGACTCTTTGCCCGAAGTGCTTCGGCTTGGGCAGCTACCTCTTACTTTGCAGGATATTACCCGCGAAACGATTCCCCTTCACGAACTGGGATTATGGCTGGCGTTAGTCTTAGGCTTATTTTGCGCCGAGTGGGTATTGCGGCGGTATGTGGGACTATACTAACTACCTGTACTTCTGAGGAAGAGCAACTTCCCGAGATTCCATTTTCCGTCTGGAGAGCGGAAGCAGCTTTCCGACGAGGACTTTCTGGGCCTCAGGACTCCGCACAGTTCCGAGCATTTTACTATGACTGTGTGTATGAAGGGCAGGCTCATGTGCCCGATAGCTTCTATCAAGCAGACCTCAAGATACTAAGAGGAGATAGTCTTTTTCTATGGCTCATAGACACTACCCTGAAACGCTACCCTGAAGATTATGATTTCACCCTCCGTCTCAAGCCCCTCTTTCAGCGATGGAAAGCGCTCTTTCCTGAAGATACTGTGCGAAAGGTGCTGACTTTCGTAACAGGATATGGTGGCGTAGGGGCCCTCACGATGGAAGAAGACATGTGCCAACTCTGCAATCAGCATCTCATGATAGGACTGCATTACTTTTTATCGGATACCTTCTCGTATTATCCACCCGATTTGCCCTATTTTATACGCAGAAGGCTTACTGAGCCACACATTCCTGTCTTTGTAGCGCTGCGACTCATCCGCAGCAAAATGCCCCGGCTCTCTCCGCGCCACATGCCTAAAATGATAGACTACATGGTATGGTATGGCATACAGCTATATGCATTAGAGAAACTTCTCCCAGAACTGCCCGATACCTTGAGACTCTTTTATACGGCAGACCATATGGCTTGGTTAGATAAGCATGCCCGCGATGCCTATGTAGAACTGCTACCGTATTTTTATGAAAGTAACTACTTCACCATACAACCTTATGTAGGGGAAGAGCCCTTTACGAAAGCGTTTGGACGTCAGTCTCCGCCTCGGTTAGGGTGGTACTTCGGTTGGCAGGCGGTGCGCCGTTACGCTAACCGACATAAGGCATCTCTTAGAGAACTTCTTGGCTTACCTGTAGAGCGTTACGCCACGCTATTCCAAGAAGCTGGGTATAGACCATAGAGAATTCACTACCTTTGCGCATATGAGGTTTGGTGAAGAGGTCTGGAAAAAAATACCCCACCACTCGTATTGGCTCACCATTAAGCGCTATAGCATGTGGATGATAGGATTTGTTCTTTTGAGCACGTCAGCTACAGCCATATACCAGCATCTCAAACCCGATGAGTACGTATGCACTACAGAGCTGTTGCCTCCTGATATCGACCTCCTGCCTGTACTCAAGATTCAACCAGGACAAGCTGTTGATTTAGAACGATTCATAACTTACTTGGAGTCTGAAGAGCTTTACCGAGAATTGCGAGACACCTTTAACTTGATCTCTTATTACGAACTACATGATATCTCCGATGAGAAGGAACGATATCTTGCCTTGCTCTCAAAGATAGAAAGAAATTTTGTCTTTAAGATTACCAAAAACGGCACAATATCCATCAGCGTATATGACAAGAATCCACTAATGTCATATGAAATTTTGAACTTCTTGATTAGGAGAATTCATAATAAGGTTATAGAATATAGCTATGTTCAGAAGAATTACAGTGAACTAACCTATCAGATGGTCCAGATTTCTATTGTTTTAGACTCCCTGCTAAAGAGGATAGAAACACTCCGCAGTAGTTACAAAATAGTGGGTTATCCAGATTTATCCGGAGGTGCTCAGCTTCCGTATCAGGTTATGCTGCAGAATCCCCGCTCTTTTGAGGCATTAGATGAGATTATAGCACTGGAAAGTCAAATCCGCAGGTATATTAATCTGAGAGAAGATTTTCGGAAGCAGCTTATAGATATAGAGGGATTCTTTAGGGTTTATAGGACCTATCGCTGGCTTTTGTACCAGCCTCAAATACCCATCGCTCCCGCTCGCCCCAAAAGACTCCGTTGGATTATCAGTGCCTTCTTAGCTTCTACAGCCTCTTCGTTATTTCTTATACTATATCTACATAAGATCGGGCTAATACATCCGAGAGACTATAAAGAAGACGCAGAAAATCCGGAGGTTGTATCTTCCTTTGCTACTCCTGCATGAAAATGAGTAGGAGTAAGGATGTCCTAATCTCGGTTACTAAGCAAATATGGCGTCTTCGTTTTTGGCTTGTATCCTATTCGCTGATAGTCACGATTATTGCTGTCTTATGGGCTATCACTCGTCCCATGGAGTATAAATGCGAACTGGAGTTTGTGCCTCCTGACTTTTCCACGGCTTCCCCGCTGCTCAAAAATGCTGCCTTAATCCCTGGCACCAGTAGCGATTTGGAGCGGATATCTGGATATTTGCAGGCTTTCTCTCTGCGTCAAATGCTCGTAGATACCTTTCGTCTCTATGACCACTATAAAGTGCAAGCGTCAGACCCTTACAAGCGGCTTCGTATCATTCAGGATAAGTTAGAGGATAAGTATCAGGTTCGTATCACTCGCAACTCCACCATTTTAGTTCAGATTCGCGACGAGTCTCCTGACATGGCTTACCAGATGATTCTATTTGTTCAGAGAAAAGTGGAAGATTTTTCCAAGAGTCTCATTGGCATGGATCAAGCACTCAAAGAGACGGAGCGCCAGATAAACCAGCTACTTGCCTATATAACCTCTCTGGAACGCGAACTCTCTGAAATCCGCACTAAATACCGCATCATCACTGCTGGCGAAAATCACACCGGCGGGGCTCAGATACCTACCCCAGAGGCTTTTGCCTATTATGATAGGGTGCTCAGCCAAGAGACTCGCCTAATCAAGCTGCAGGAAACCTATGCCCATCTATTGGAAGAGAAGACAAGAAGGGAAGATTTCCTGAGAGTCTATCCGAATGCGATTTTCATCATTCAACCCCCCTATAAGCCCATGTACCCTGAGCGCA
>JANWZJ010000006.1:24927-63353 GCA_025054525.1 Bacteroidia bacterium
CTGCTTGCCGTTACGATGAGCCTTCTATTAGGCATAATGATTATTGTTTATGCTTATCACTTAGGATTCTTGAGAACAGAGGAGGAAGGCGAACCTATATCAGTTGCATTTGAGTCTCCATAGAGAAGGGCTAAAAGCGCCATCTCATACCCGTATTCTCCCAACCCGATTATCACGCCTCTACAGGCTGCGGCGGTAATCAGTCGGTGCCTGAATCGTTCTCTTGCATAAATCTGACTGACATGCACCTCTATGCAAGGCTTGCCTGCACCTCTGAGCGCATCATAAAGGGCATAACTCGTGTGAGCTAATGCGCCTGGGTTAAAGATGAGACCATCATATGCTTCTACTTCCCATATCCAGCTAATCAGTTGTCCTTCGTGCGGGCTTTCAAAGAAGCTAAGAAGGGCTTGCGTGCTATATTTCTCTTGGAGGGTTTTCCACACCTCATCCCAAGGGCGGCTGCGGTATAGCTCAGGCTCGCGTCCTCGCCCAATCAGTCGTACATTCGGTCCATGAAGAATGCGAATGCGCTTCATCTGACCAAAGATAGCATAGAGGAATGGTTACAATACCTTAGCGTAGAGAGAAATCTGAGTCCCCGCACTATTAGTGCATACCGCAAGGATATTCTTCCGCTTGCGGATATACCTTTGACCTTAGAGGCTCTTCAACAGCACTTGGCTCAACTAAGTGCAGTGCGAGAATGGCAAGCCATTACCTTGGCTCGGAAGCTCTCAGCCTTGAGAGGTTTTCTCCGATTTCTATACGAAGTAGGCAAGCTCTCAGAGGATTGGTCTCAGTATTGGGACAATCCCTCCTTCTGGCGAAAAATTCCCACCTATCTCACTATAGAAGAAGCTCAACGGCTCATAGAAAGCTATCCTCCGACTTTACGCCATAGTGCCCGAAATCGGCTGCTTTTGGAACTACTATATGGGGCTGGTTTGCGAGTTAGTGAGGCCTGTAGCCTGCGCATGGACGATATTGCTTGGGAAGAGCGTTTCCTGCAAGTCCGAGGAAAAGGCACTAAGATTCGCTGGGTTCCTTTCGGAAAAAGCATAGATGATGCGATGAGGAGTTACTTGGCGGTTCGTTCGGTGCGTTATAGGAGCGGAAGTCCTTATTTGCTTCTGAGTCAAAAGGGAGGGCCTCTTACTCGCATTCAGGCCTTCACTATCGTGCGGGAGGCAGCGCACTATGCAGGTATAGAGCGTCCAATCAGCCCCCATGCCCTACGGCATAGTTATGCTACGCACCTCCTTTTAGCAGGTATGGATGTTGCTTATCTACAGCGGCTTTTAGGACATGCTTCAGCCACGACTACCCAGCATTACCTTCATTTGCTGCCGAACGACCTGCGCCAGGTGCTGGACCGATACCACCCCCGCGCAACAAAAGCCCTAAAATAAGACCATATATCAGTCCCATAATCCCTAAAACCTTCAGCCGGTCTATCATAGTAAGCCATAGATTCTCTTGACGGCGGCGATATTCTTCAAAGAGGCGAATCTGCATGGTCACAATCTCCTCTATCTTCTCAGAACTGAACTCTGCTTTTCCGCTTTGCTGCTGGGAGCGTAAATAAGCACGCACTTCTGCGGCTCGTCGTTCAGGATAAGCGTCGTAAGCCTCCTTAAGTAAGGGGTACATTGCGTGTTCTCCGATAGCTTTGAGGGGGGCGCTTAGTACCGCTACCCCGAGCACCCATAGAATAGTGCGTAAGGGGTCTAATTGTCCGATTTTCCGCAAGCGGGTAAGAACCAATACCAGCACAATCACAAACCACACAGCACCTGCCAGCAGGAAAAACTGTCCTGCCATGATCTTGTAAGCGAAACCTAACTTCCAGCCTCCATAATCTATTAAGAGCGTTCCAATCACATGTAGAAAGGCGGCAAGAAGTCCCCCCCTCAGCCAATCCCTAAGCGGTAGTAGCGGAGTTTTCATAGCGACTTAGATATAACAAAGCGTAGTTGATAATATCAAATAGGTTGTCTTCTATGGCTTGACGGTGCGCTTCGGGTTGGCTGTCCATGTGGCGAATTCGCAGGAGCTTCATGAGAATGAACTCTATAAATGCTAAGGGGCGCATAGTTTGCCATGCATCCCCATAATCGGCATTCTTTCGTTGGAGAAGCTGCGCAGCTTCGGATAAGATTTTGGGCAGGACGAGAGCGGTGGGTTCGGAATTGCCTCGTAGCCGAAGCAGGGTTAGGGTGGCGTAGTTGATGAGGGCAAGCCAGTCCTGTAAGGGAGGCTCTCCAGTCTGAGGGGTAGTCTGCTTCATCAGGGTGTGAATTCGTTGCGCCTTGATAGTAAGAAGGTCTATCAGAGAGGGAAGGGATAAAACTTCCCAACTTTCACCATATTGCGTTTGCTTCTGGTGAAAGATAGATAAAGCCTGCTCCTGCCATTTCTCATAATCCGAGAGAAGCACTCCGCAAAGGTAGTGTGGGCTTAGCTTAGTCTATCTTATAGGTTCCGAAAACCCTATCCCAGAAAGTATTAGTGACTCCGAAGCGCCGTTCTGGCGTACGATAATGATGAAGATGATGATTCTGCCACAGGCCTCTTAGCCAAGGTACGGGGGGGTGGGGGTATTTGTGAATCGCATAATGTACGTACTCGTATAGGATGTATCCTGTCCCGAAGCCTGCGTAGAAAGCCCATACCCATTGCCAGCCCAGCAAGAGCCAGAAAAGCACCCAAAATACTATGGCGATAGGAAGTGTAACGAAAGGAGAAGCCGTTACGAAGCGCAAATCGCGGGGTATATCGTGATGGGCACCATGCATGAAGTTATGCCATCTTTGTACGACGGGGTGGTCATCTATGTAGTGAAGTACGAACCGATGCAGGAAATACTCTGCCAAGGTCCATGTTAGCATGCCTGCTAAAAAGAGAAGACTTGCTTGCCACCAGATGAGTCCCTGGCTCACAGTTGCATATAGAAGCATGCTTAGAGAGATACTCCCATAAAAGCCCATCGTGATATAGGTATTCGCATCACGATAACGGCTCAACCATTCCCACGGCTGCTTCCAGAAGACTTGAGGATATGTGAAGCCCTGCTTTCTCGGTTTGCCAGCCATACGCAGTACGAAATTAACACCTTTCGCTTTTGCTCTCACCTTCTGGGTTACTCCCTCGGAGTACAGGGCTCCTGGATTAGGTGGGGAATGGGGTTCTGTCGTAGCCCTCTATTTTGAGATGTGGTCGGAGAGGGTGGGTGGGCTTCGGCTTCACATAGAAAAGAGGTTCTCTACCTTTGTCCTAATGCCACTTCGGCTGTATAATACTCTTACGCGTCAGAAGGAGGAATTCATCCCGCTTCATCCACCGTATGTGGGCATGTATGTCTGTGGGCCTACAGTCTATGGAGAGCCTCATTTAGGGCATGCCCGAGCCGCAGTGGTGTTTGATGTGCTTTATAGGTTTCTACGGTTTTTGGGCTATAAAGTGCGGTATGTCCGCAATATCACAGATGTAGGGCATTTAGAAAGTGATGCCGATGAGGGAGAAGATAAAATCCTCAAAAAGGCTCGTTTGGAGCAGATAGAGCCCATAGAAGTAGCCCAGCGTTACACAGCCATGTATCATCAAGCGATGGATGCGCTGAATGTGTTGCGCCCTTCCATAGAACCCACCGCTACTGGGCATATCGCTCAGCAAATCGCTATGATTGAGCGAATCTTAGAACAGGGCTATGCCTATGCAGTCAATGGCTCCGTCTATCTGGATGTAGAACGATACCGGCAGGATTTTCCGTATGGGATTCTCTCTGGTCGGAATGTAGAAGAACTTATTGCGGGTAGTAGAGAACTGGAAGGACAGAGTGAGAAAAAGAATCCTTGGGACTTTGCCTTGTGGAAGAGGGCAGAACCCACTCACCTCATGCAGTGGGATTCACCCTGGGGAAGGGGATATCCGGGCTGGCATATAGAATGTTCTGCGATGAGTACTCATTACTTAGGGGTGCCTTTTGATATTCATGGGGGAGGAATAGACCTAATTTTCCCTCATCACGAAGCCGAAATCGCTCAGGCCCATGCTTGCTTCGGTAAGGATGCCCACTACGAGGCGAGATACTGGATTCATAATAACTTCGTAACAATTCACGGTCAGAAAATGAGTAAGTCCTTGGGCAACTTTATCGCGGTGGAAGATGTTTTTACAGGGAAACCGCCCCATCTTTCGCGTGCTTATCCTCCGATGGCGTTGCGTTTTCTTATTCTCCAAGCTCATTATCGCAGTACGCTGGACTTTTCCGAAGAAGCCTTACAAGCAGCTTCTCGGGCTTATTATCGGCTTATGAGTACCCATGCTCGTTTAGAGGAGGTTGCCCCTCAGAGCTATTCTACTTTTGCGGTTCAGCCCTGGCGGGAAAGAGTACTGGCTACCTTGGAAGATGACCTCAATACTGCGGCGGCTCTGGCACTATTTTTTGAGCAGACGGATTTCATTCTCAAACTCTACCGAGGTGAAGAAAAACTCACTCAGGAGGACCTACAGCTTCTACAACGAACTTGGAGGGAGGTTTTAGAGGATATCTTGGGGCTTAGGAGACCCATATCTGTGCCTTGGCAGAGTTGGAAACATATGGTAGAGTTCCTCATAGACTTGCGCACAAGGGCTCGCCATGAAAAAAACTATGCCTTGGCTGACGCTATTCGGGATAAGCTGAAGGGTTTAGGCGTCAAGTTGTTAGACTTTCCTGAGCGTACGATATGGGAGCAAGAGGAGGAATAATAACGCTGGCTGCCCTCATAATAATAGGTTGTCAGGGCTCCTCCTCTTCTTCTGCGCCACCTGTCTCAGCTCCTCCCCCCGTAAAGCTGGCACAGAATCGCCCAGTTTTTTCTGCCGACAGTGCATATAAATACTTGGAGGAGGTGATGAAATGCGGTAATCGTATTCCTGGCACACCTGAACATAAACGCTGTGGGGATTGGCTCATGGAAGCCCTTCGTCGGCGCGGTGCCTCCGTATATGAGCAAGTCGGAGTGTATCGGGGTACGCCGATACACAATATCATCGCCAGTTATGGGGGGGATACTGTTTCGCCTCGGATTCTACTTTCGGCGCATTGGGACAGTCGTCCCCATGCTGACCAAGACCCCCAAAATCCCCAGGCTCCGGTTCCCGGCGCTAACGACGATGCCAGCGGGGTAGCCGTACTCTTAGAGATAGGCCGGCTTCTTCAGCAGAGACCCTTGCCGTATGGCGTAGATATTATTTTCTGGGACTCAGAAGATTTAGGGAAGGAGGGCGTATCAGACTCTTACTGTCTGGGCACTCAATACTGGACAGAAAATCCCGCTCCTTATCCACCTCAGCGGTATCGGTGGGGTATTCATTTGGACATGGTAGGGGGTAAAAATGCCACCTTTCTGCAAGAAGGGTACAGTCGCCAGTATGCCCCTCTATTGGTAGAACAGTTATGGGCCGTAGCGAGACAATTAGGATACGAGCGCTACTTTCCCCCATTAGCGGGCGAGCCTATAACCGATGACCCGTATTATCTCTCCAGCCGCGGCAGAGTTCCTATGGTCAATATCATTCAGCGAGACCCCATGGGCAAAGGGTTTTTCCCAGAATGGCATACTACCCGAGATGATATATCCATCATAGATAAGGCTACCCTCCAAGCCGTGGGGGATGTGCTTATAGCCTTCTTATACTCCTTTCATCCACAAACGCTCGCTCCTCTCTAAGTGAGGGCATAGCCCGCTTTTCTAAAGAAGCACCTATCTTCGCGCTGTGCTGATGAGTTGGCTATTCCTATTTCTTTTTATTGACCCGGATACCACCCTCAGCAATAAACCTCCCTCAAAAACTCTGTATGCTGGGCTGGAAGAACTCTCCGAGAAGCTACCGCGTGTGTGGTGGGACAGGCAGTGGGTGGGCGCTTGCCGTCCTAAGGATATTCGGCAGGTTGTCGCCCCCGTACGAATTCCTTTAGAAAATGCTGACGGGAGCCTCCGTTTTGTCATCCCTATCCGTGGTAAGGTCAACTCTGGCTTTGGGTTTCGGCGAGGGTGGCAGTTTCACTTTGGGCTGGATATTGACCTGCAAGTGGGAGATACCGTAGTAGCGGCGATGGATGGGGAAGTACGACTGGCTGGCTATGACCCTTTGGGTTATGGGTATTTCTGTGTGATAGCCCACCCCAATGGATTAGAGACTGTCTATGGACATTTCTCTTATCTGATGGTACAGCCCGAACAAATGGTTAAAGCAGGGGAACCCATCGGCCTCGGCGGGAGTACAGGGTGGAGTACCGGGCCACACCTGCATTTTGAGATTCGCTTCATGGGAGAACCCATAGATTTCAGCGCTCTTATAGATTTTCCCAGTGGAGAACTAATAGAAAAAGAGATATTCATCTCAGCTCAAACTTTTGATCATCTGAGCGTTCTACGGGATGCCATATATCACATCGTGCGCAGAGGGGAATCGTTATATTTGATTGCTCGGCGCTATGGAGTGACAGTGCGTTATTTGTGTGCGCTGAATGGCTTATCTCCCCGCAGTGTGATTCGGCCGGGGCAGCGCTTACGCGTGCGATGAAAAAACGCGCTCTGTTTGGTCTGGGCAACCCCGGCATAGAATACCGCCTTACTCGCCACAATATAGGCTACAGAGTAGTAGAGGCCTTAGCTGCCACGCTCCACGCTCCCCCTTTCCAAACTGGGCGCTATGCCCTGCATAGCCAGATTACTTGGCGGGGAATTCAGTGGAACTTGTTTTTACCCACTACTTACATGAATCGGTCAGGCGATGCCGTAGCCTACTGGAAAAAGCAAATTGACGTAGAGCTCAGTGAAATCATCGTCATATTGGATGAGATTCAGTTGCCCTTTGGAACGCTTCGGCTCACACCGAAAGGGGGAGCCGGCGGGCATAACGGTCTGCAGCATATCATAGAAACCTTGAAAAGCACGGCATTTCCACGCCTGCGAGTGGGAATAGATAAAAACTTTCCCATGGGCAAGCAAGTGGAATATGTACTCAGTCCTTTTACAGCTCAAGAGGAGAAGCACTTGGAACAGGTTCTCTCCCAGGCTGCGCAAGCACTGATTACTTGGGGAATAGAAGGAATAGACCGAGCTGCTTCCCTCTTCAATCGCTCTTTTTCCACCCTCGCCGAATAGTCCCACTGCCTTAGTGGGGAGAGATAAGTTTTCCGCTTCGGTGTCTCTACCGCCAAGAATATCTCAATATTTCTCTATGCACGGGTCGTATGCGAGGGTCATGGGGGGGTTACTGCTAATCGTCGGATGCACGCGCCAGGCGACTTCTTCCCCGGCCAAGCCAAAGGAGGCTAAGGTTTCTGTAGTAGAAGTAGCCAGGCGGTACATCGGCACACCTTATCGTTTAGGAGGCATGGATCGTAAGGGCATGGATTGTTCAGGCCTAGTATGTGCGGCATATAAAGAGGCGCTCAGCATTGACCTTCCGCGCACGGCAGATGCCCAGGCTAAAGTAGGAGAGAAAGTCAAACCTTCTTCGTTGCGTCCTGGTGATTTAGTTTTCTTCAAAGAGCCAGGGCAAAGTCGTATCACTCATGTGGGAATCGTCTCTGAGGTGCAAGGGAAAGAAGTACGATTCATTCATGCTTCTACGAGTAAGGGGGTGCGGGAGGATAGTCTGGAGGATTCTCACTGGAAGGCTCGGTACTCAGGTGCGCGTCGTGTTGCATCAGGAGCTTCTGCACCTGCCGGTCGCCGGGGAAAGTGAGTTGCATCAAATGCGGAGGTAGCCAATACAGCTTCACGCGAGGTGAAAAAACCAAGGGGGCATCCTTCAGCTGGACCTTGTAATAAATAGCCATCAGGCGCGCATCCTTGTGATAATATGACCGCTGAAAATAGTCCAGCGTGTAGAAGTGATGGGCTTTTTCTATCTCTGTGTGAAGCTCCTCGCAAATCTCACGGGATAGAGCTTCTATTAGACCTTCATGCGGTTCTACCCCTCCGCCTGGGAACTTAGTAAGCCATTCGCCTCGGAAATATTCCTCCATCACTAAGTATCCACCCCATTCGTTGGGAATGAGTGCATAGACCCGTACTATCCAGCGCATCTAAAAGGGAAGTTGGCTATGCAGCAGACGTTTGATAGGGGTGGGCAGGGCAAACTCGCATAACCTCGTCCACGGAACGGGCTGAGCAGAGGATGGAGGTTCAGCTACTCTTTCTACATAGCCCCAGAGTTCAAAGTGGGTGAAAGCATGCTTGAAGGCGGGCTTGTTTTTGGGCGGTTTGGGAAGGGGATGGGCGGGAAGGCACCAGAGGCTACCCCATATGCCTCGGGGTGGCCGTTGTTCCAGCCAGACGTGCTTTCCATCCGCGTGAAGCCAGAAGTGCCAATATTGCACTGGACGAGGAGCTTTCTGCTTGCGTATGGGTAGTTGGGAAGCCAAGCCTGCCTCTGCCCCCCAACAAAAACGCTGCATAGGACACAACAGGCACTCGGGTCGCTGCGGCAGGCAGTGAAGCTGCCCTAAATCCATGAGGGCGAAGGCTACTTCTCTTGTTTTCCATATATCTGGCAGGGTGTCAGCCTGGGCTTGGTAGGCTGACCGCTGAGTAGCAGGTGTAGTGTCCTTCCACAGCCGAGCCAAAACCCGTACGAGATTCCCATCTACAGGTAGATATTTTCCTTTTTCGGTGAAGCATAGAATTGCTCTGGCGGTGTAGCTCCCTATGCCGGGAAGAGCGAGAAGGTTCTCTAACGCCTGCGGTGAATCCAAAAAGCTCCAACCGCCCCCCTGGTAGAGCTTTTGGGCAGTTTGGTGTAGATGATAAGCTCGCTGATAATAGCCCAATCCCTGCCAAACCGCCAGCACTTGATTGAGAGAGGCATTTGCCAGTGTCTCTAAGTCAGGAAACGCCTCAAAAAAACGCTGGATGTAGGTCTGCGCTTGGAGGATTCGGGTTTGTTGGAGAAGGGTTTCTATGACCCAAATGCGATAGGGGTCTCGGGTCTCTCGCCAGGGAAGCCGCCGTCCCTGCCGGCGATACCAGAGCAAGAGACTCTGGGCCGCTTCATTCGCCGAGTATCTTGATAACCACGCGCTTGCGGCGCTGCCCATCAAACTCTAAATAAAAAATTTCCTGCCAAGGTCCTAAATCCAAGTCCCCCTTCGTAATCGGTATAATCACTTGGAGATGACAAAGGAGATTTTTGAGGTGAGCATCGCCGTTATCCTCGCCTGTACGATGATGCTGATAATCCTTGCGAAAAGGCGCAAGGTTCTCTAACCACTCCATGATGTCCTGATGGAGACCAGGCTCATTATCCTGTATGATTACAGAAGCTGTTAGGTGCATGGAGGAGACTAAGCATAGGCCTTCTTGGATGCCTGATCGGCGCACTTCCTCCCGAACCTTAGGGGTGAGATGGAGAATACCGCGCCGTTCAGGGGTCTGTATCCACAAGTAAGCCGTGTGGCTGCGCATATCGCAAACTTCGGGATTTGCGTTTGTCAGATTCTTGGTAATTTTGAGTATGTTTAGACTCGTACTCATTTTCTCTCTTCTGGGGTTAGTTTTAGCGCAAAGAGGCAAAAGCGTCGCAGGCTTTGGGAGATTTGCAATCGGGGGCACGTATGGTCCGCACTTAGTAGGCGGGTCTATTCGGTTGCCATTAGGGGCCTCGGAATACACCTTCGTGGAAGTGTCAGGTGGTGTAGGTAAATCCAAAGCTCCTAATCTAACAGGGCTACAGAGCGGCGCCTATGTCGTAAGTGTAGGAATGAATCAAGGCCTCTTAGGGGGGTGGCTCACGCAAGATTGCGGCATATACTGGTTCCTGCCTTACTTGGATATGGGGGCTCGGGGTTATTATTATAATCGCTTGCGTCAGCCCGATGGGAGAGGAGGATGGCAAGAAAAATCAGTCTTCGTGCCAGACCTTTTCGCAGGAATAGGCACGATGTTTAATCCTGTACAGCACTTTGAGCTTTTCGGCTCTGTTCGCATACGAGCGGAAATTCTGGATGAGTTTGTACCTACCTTTAGCTGGCAAGTAGGAGCACGGATAAGCTTTGGTTATTGAAGGACTGCTGGCGTGGGGCTGGCTCTGGCTTCAGATTTTTATTCGGGGCGCATGGGTTCATTCTGGAGACGGCACCCCAGCTCGACAAGCTGACCTATGGATCGAGGGGGATAGTATCAGAGCGATAGCCGCTTCTCTGCCCATTCCCTCTGGTGCTCTGGTCATAGAAGCCCAAGGTAAACACTTATACCCGGGCTTTATTGCCTTGGGCACAGCCGTGGGGCTGGTAGAAATAGAACAGGTAAGGGCAACCGCAGACTTTGCAGAACGAGGTGATTTTACGCCTGAAGCCCGTGCCTATACTGCATATAACATAGACTCACGCATTCTTCCCACGCTACGAGCTGCGGGAATCCTATATGTAGAGTCAGTGCCCCGAGGGGGCGTGATAGCCGGCATATCTGCTATTTTTGCACTGAGAGGGCGTACCCGAGAAGAGGCGGTCGTTTTGCCTGAGGCAGCCCTCCACCTCTTTCCTCCCTCCTTAGTTCCCAGTCCTTACACTTCCTACGAAGAGCAAAAGGAAGCCGCAGAGCATGCCCACAAAGTATGGAAGGAGATAGAATTTTTCTGGGAGTCAGCAGCCCGCTGGTGTGCCGGTGACTCAGCTCAGCCTAATCTACGCTATCGCGCAGTGTGCCCATGCTTTCACAGAAAACTGCCTGTAGTATGGCACGTAGAACATGCTCATGACATAGAAGCTGCACTTCAGCTTAGTCGTCGGTGGAACCTTCGCATAGCTATCGCCGGGGGAAACTACGCAAGTACTATAGCTTCGCAGCTCAAGGCGTTGGATGTTCCTGTCATTCTCCAGCCTACGCACAGGCTCCCGCCCTCCGAAGATGCTCCTCTTCATTTCGCATACCGATTGCCAGCGGTTCTGCGAGATAGCGGCATCGCGGTAATGCTCAGTCATATTAGCTTCTGGAATCAAAGGAATCTTGCGTATAATGCTGGTACTGCTGCAGCTTATGGTCTGTCCCGTGAGGAAGCGCTTCGGTTGCTTACAGATTATCCTGCTCAGTGGCTAGGACTGAGCCGTGTGGGTCGGATTGCCCCGGGCTACAAGGCTTCCCTCGTGCTGAGTGAAGGAGATATTTTGGACATACCCACTTCCCGAGTGCTGCGCATCTGGGTAGAGGGTAAAGAAATCTCTATCAGCGACAACCCTCAAGAACAACTCTTCCAGAAATACCGATGAACCCGCCTATATTTTTCGATTTACACATTCATCCCACGCTCAAGCCATATATGCTGAGCGCTGTGGATTCGCCATGGGAGGATTACGACCAAGCTACTCCAGAGGAGCGTGTGCGCCGCACGCCTAAGCTCACTGCCAGTGATTTTACTAAGCTCCTGCGCTCGGGGACGCGCATCGTGTGTCTGGCGCTGCACCCAATAGAACGATTTCTCATAGCAGCACTCACTACGCGTCCTGTTATGTATGCGCTGATCTTCCGCATGCGGTTAGAACGCGTCCGTCAAGTTCTTCAGCGCAATCCCTTCAATATTCTCCAGCAAGAGTATAATCTCCTACAGGCTTATCGTTCTGACCCTCAGGGGCAAGGTGAAGTGATTATCGTGCGCGAGCCCTCTCATTTAGATGAAGCTCTCCTTCATCCTAACAAAATCGCCGTTATCCTTAGCATAGAAGGAGCGCATGCTTTGGGCTTTGAGTACAGGAACTATACTTTTCCAGCAATTCGGGGGTTTCGCTATGATGGCTTCACACCCTTGGAAAGAGAGATAATCCGGGCACGACTTCAATGGGCGGCGCAGAGTGGGGTTCATATGATTACGCTAATGCACATGGTCTATAATCACCTGGGCACCCCTGCACGGGCATTAGAACTGCGCGGGATAACGGCACTCTTACCCGACCCCTATCGCAGCCTGCGAGGTATGGGTTCGTACCGCGGACTCACAGGATATGGCACTTTCTTTGTAGAGGAGGCTTATCGGCAAGGTATTCTCATAGATGTGAAACACTGTGATTACGCTACGAGGCAGGAGATATACGAAATAGCTCAGGACTATGGCATGCCTGTGATAGCTTCCCATGTAGCGGCTTCAGGGCATAGCAGGAATATACGCCCTAAGCGTGGAGATACCCCTCGGTATCGCCTTCGCAGTTTTAGCTTCAATCCTTGGGATATCAACCTCCATGATGAGGACCTGCTCGCTATCGCACGCAGTAGGGGACTCATCGGAATCATCCTGGATGAGCGAATCTTGGCAGGAGAACAGCTTCTCAGAGCCGTGCGTGCCGGAGAAATACACCCCTTAGAACCCTTCTATCAGCAGGTCCGATATATCTATACTACGCTTATTCATCAAGGCATAGACCCACTGACCGCTATCTCCACGTTATGTATAGGAAGCGACTTTGATGGGTTTATAGACCCCATAGATGCCGTGCCGACGGTATTAGAGTATCCCACTATACTCTGGAAGGGCCTTATAGAGTTCTTTGAGCGGGAATATAAACTCTTCGCGGATACGGGACTCACTCCTTATGAGCTGGCAGGAAAAATAGCCCTTCAGAATGGACTCAGTTTTTGGCGAAATTTTTTAGCGAAAAAGCTCGCTCATCGCAAAAATCTTTCAGGTTCCTTTTCCTGAGAGGGATACTGAATTCGGGCATGGTGGAGCGAGCGGAGTTGATTATAGAAGACTTCCTCCAAAATCTTGAGCTGGCTGAAGCTAAGGGGTGCTGCATCTAACTGCCCTTCCTCAATCCGCTCCTGAATAATCTTCTTGACATGTTTGCGCAGGAGCTCTGGGGTAGGTTGGCTAATAGCCCGGGTGCTTGCTTCCAGAGAGTCCGATAGCATCAAGATAACCTCTTCCCGAGTGGAGGGCAGAGGACCTGCATAGTAGAAGTCCGCACGAACCTTTTCGGCTTCGTCGGGATTCTGACGCCGTTCTTTTTCCCAGAAATACTTAATGCAGGTCGTACCGTGATGGGTAGCAATGCCTTGGATAATCTCTATGGGGAGACGGTATTTCTGAGCTAACTTGATACCATAAGACACGTGGTCCTTGATGATAGTGGCGCTTTCTCTGGGGCTTAGGTCGTGATGAGGGTTAGGGGTATGTCCTTGGGGGATAGCTGCTAAGTTCTCTATAAAGTACTGGGGCCGGTGGAGTTTACCTACATCGTGGAAAAGAGCCATAACTTGTGCTTTGAGGGGGTGGGCTCCAATCGCATGCGCCGCAGCCTCCGCTAAGTTCGCCACGGCTAAGCTATGCTGAAATGTACCTGGGGCGCGCATTTTGAGCTCCTTAAGCAAAGGATGGTTCATATTGAGCAGCTCCAAGAAAGTAATGTCTGAACTAAGGTTAAAGGCCTTTTCTATGAGATAGATTAGAGGATACGCGGTCAGGCATAGAATCGCATTCGTCAGGAGAATAGGGATGCCCTTCCATGGAATAGTGCGAAAACTCTCTTGTATAAAAGCATGATAGCCAACATAAGTCAGGATATAGTTTATCACGAGAACAGCTAAAGCATAGTACAAATCTGAGCGCTTTTGCATGACGCGTAGCTGGAATACAGCCAGCATGCTACTGAATCCATGAACGAAAAAGTATTCTACGGGCTCTTCCATGATGAGACTGACCTGAGCGCCCAGAGTAACCGCTGCCACGAATCCTACCCTATCATCAAAAAATATCGCCAGAATAATCGGTCCTAATGCAAAAGGTACTAAATGACGGAGGGGTATTTCCAGTTCTTGTGCTATGTGAGCGGTTTTTAGAGTGAAGAGCATGACCAAAATGGTCATGAAAGCATAAATCGTAAAGAGTAGAAGGACAGGGCGCGAGTTGTGCAGGGAAATCTTATTAGATGCGTAGAGATAATAAAGTGCGATATAGTTGATGGAGGCTATGAGTAAAGTAATTCCCAAGAATGCTGTAATATTTTTAGCGAGAGGGTAGGAGCTAAGGTAATAGGAGCGTAGAGAGAGTAACTTCTGGTAGGTAGAAGGGGAGATGCGTTCGCCTCTGCGGATGATGAGTTCGCCTTCGCGTATGACTCCCTGAGAGGAGAGGAGCTGCTGGCGGGTTTGATAAAATCGCTCCTCGGCGCCAGGGGGATCATAGAAAGAATTGGGTATGAAAAGTCGCCGACTCCATAGAAGCACTTCCTGCTTATGAGAAATCTGGGGATTCTGTTCAATCCATCGGGCAAGCTGATGCGTATCCACTAATGCACTGAGGGATAAAAATACCTCCTCACCAGAAGGTTTTTTGAGAAGAGCAATACCTTTGAGCATAGAAATGGGAAAATTAGTATAACCAAAGCGGTAGGCAAAATCTTTGACTAAATGAAGCTCCTCTAAGATTTCGGGAGGAAGTTTAGTTTGCAAGGAGTCTAATGCTCGTTGAGCTTGGTAGATGGAGGCTGAGTCCTGGATAATCGCGATATAATGACGCTGAGAGAGTGAGTCTATTTCTCGTCCTGATTCTTCTGGGCTCTTATAGGTAATGAAATCAAAGGGGGCAAAGAGGTCATTATAGTTCCATACTTGGCCTTCTCGGGGGAAGACTAAAAACATCTCGTGCCGCACATATACTAAGAAGCTACTGATACCGATAGCATAAATCAAAGTCGCAAAGAGTAGAAATATAATCTCACGATGACGCAGTTTATGCCATAGCTGATAGATACTACTATCTCTGAGCTTTTCCATGGGAGGTTTCTTTCGGAGCGCTTTGTCTGTTTGGTTTTCTGAGTGCGGAAGGGGTGTACCGTTCCATTTCAGGGTCATAGGGCGTCACCCCTCGGCGATAAACAAGAATTCCTTTGCGACCCTCTATAGATTTTCCTTTCCAGTATTCAATCGCATCATAGCTCCCATCTGCGCCATAAAAAGGTCGGGGGTCTTCGCTCATGCGAGACTTTCGGATAGAACGGCTAAGATGATCTACTATAATCGCTGGGTAATGCTTTCGGCTTCCGGGTTTCTTGACGTACCATCCATAGTTGAGTGTAAGCGGCGTAGTTTCAGGGTAGGGCAGTAGAATCCGCATTTTCGGCACCACTCCGACATACAAGACGGGAGCCCCGAAGAAGACTTTCTCTGGCTGGCGCGAGTCAATAAAGATTGTCTCCACTACCTTGTAGTTTCTTCGGCGATTATACCCATTCCACCCAAGAAGTACATAATAATGCATTTTCTCTTTCCGGATTTTACTGCCTCGGGGAATGCGCGCCGTTGCCTCATAGCGAAGTACGCCATGGGATAGATGACGCGGGTGATAATACAAAGCACTCACCCACTCCTCTGGCGATAGCGTGCGCCGTTCTATGTCTTCTTCCTCTAAAGGCTCAGGTATGGCTTTGAGCTCATATACTTTGACTTGCCAGGGGCTTTTTTCGGAGATTCGCCACCTCCGTACAAGGATGCCATAGTAGCTATGTTCCTCCTTAGAGAAATCTATAATCTGCCAAGTAAGTATGCGAAACGCACTATCGGGCGGACACAGGTCAGACACAGTAACTACGGAGTCAAAGGGATAACTGAAGTGCTCCGGATAGCTGAATATATCCTTCCATTTCTGCAGGAAAATGCGGTTAAGTGAGTCTTTTAGTTGGGTATCTTGATGGTAAAGGATGATATGTCCTATTGCAGCGAGTTCTTTTTCCAGGTTGGGGAGGTTAAGTGTTTGCCCCCAGAGCCCGAGGCAGATTGCCCACATCGCTTACAGGCAAATTTACGCCTTTATGCCGCAAACGCATGACTCAATAGCTGTTGGGCTTCGTGTAGAGCCTCTTGGGAGAGAGGGGGTAGGACATTTTTCTCTTGGAGAAATGAGATGAGGGTTTCGGTGCGCAGGTTAGACACTAAGGGCACACCTGCGAAGGGACACCCGCCATACCCTCCTAAAGCACTATCAAAGCGGCGACATCCTGCCTCCCAAGCAGCTTCTATCTTAGCTTTCGCACCTTGGGGCTGTGCATGCAAATGCACACCCCACATCACCCCCGAAATAGTACCCAGTACTTGACTGAGCACTTTATAGACGAGGTCAGGAGTAGCCACTCCCACGGTGTCGGCTAAGGATAAAATCGGCACTCCTCTTTCCCGTAGTCTTTCCCCTACTTCTATAACTTCCTGAGCATCATATGGCTCACCGTAAGGGTTCCCAAAGCCCATAGAAAGATAGACTACGGGTATTTTGCCTGCTTCTCCGCAGCGCTGTACCAGTTCGCTGACGAAGGATTCTGCTTCTTGGCGAGTCTGGCGGGTGTTCTGCTGCTGGAAAGTATCGGAGAGGGAAAGCGGATAACCGACGTATCGTACGGCTGGTTGAGCCAGCACCTGTTCTAAGCCCCTTTGATTAGCCACGATTACTAAAAGTCCTGTTTGCGGATATGCTGCGTAAGGAAGAGCCTGCAGCACTTCAGCCGTATCTCGCATTTGCGGTACTGCCTTAGGAGAGACAAAGGAACCCGCATCTATAGTGTGAAATCCTACCTTGAGTAAGGCGGTGAGGTATTGGATTTTTACTTCGGTGGGAATGAAAGTCTCTAAACCTTGCCATGCGTCTCGCGGGCATTCTATAATCTGTACCTCCATCCTTACTAAGATACTAACTAAAGTGCCTATTGGCTTAGTCCAGCCTTGGAGGAATGAACCAGAGTTCTCGGAATACTGCTCCTATGGCTACTTGCCAGTAAGTTTCTTGGATCAGCGGATGGGGGAGCCAGCCACGCTCTACAGCGAGGAATACCAGATTGGGGCTGCGGGGAAACTGCCATCCCAGACCGATAGTAGCTCCATAGAGTTGAGTCTCAGCGAAGGGGGGACGGGCTGTCCAAGCACCTACCTGATAGAGCATGCGCTTGTAAAAAGCAGGGCTGCGCGGATCGGGTATAAACTCTGCGCCCAACCGCCCGTCCCAAGAACTCCTCGGATTAGTAGGGGGTAATCCAGGTGTATCCCATGGTGAGGAAATAGCCGCATATCCCCCTTCTGCACCGATTTTCCAACGATTCTGGGCGATGAGAATTCCCCCTCGGATATGCATTCCTTGGCGCCAGTGCCCTGAGTTCGCATAAAGCGTGTCTGTAATGAAGCTGGTATAGGAGAAGTTCTTCTGGAAGACATAAGTAACTTCTCGGCTTAGGGCGGTGGAGAGGCTTGTGGATATGCTGACTTGGTAACGCAGGGAGCTCAGGGAGTCTTGCCAGAGGAGGCCTATTCTGTGCTGTAATCCTTGGAGGCGGACGAGGGTGAAAAGCTGGTCAGGCAAAGGCTGAGCGGGAGGCAGGAGGTCTCGTTGTCTTTCATAGAGTCCTTGGAGGTAGCCGAGGCGATAGCCAAACGCAAGCTTGCGCCAGCGGAGTGCTCCCTCCATGTAAGCTAAGGTGAAGATACCTTCTGCTTTTTCGGTGTATTGGAGCGAAGTGGGAGTAGATATGCGCTGACTACCAGTGTATCCCTGCAGGGCTTGAGGGACGATACCAGCGGCGAAACCCCATCCTTTCCCCCGAGCGAAGCTTAGTTGAAGGTTATGCACTCCCCCAGTACCGAAGCGTCCAGAACGCCGCACCGTAGTAAGGCGGCTTGTGCGAGCGTAACCCCCGAAATCTAACTGCATAGCCGTCAGATGCGCACTGTGGGCAGGTTGGTCTGGTAGTCCTACATTTATTCCCACGAGGCTCAATCGTCCCATTCCTAAGCCTGCACTGGAAGCCGTGAGATAAGGGAGTCCCGTGCCATATCCACTATGAGGGTTGTAAATAGGCTGCAGCCATATCCACCCTGTCAGGGAAAATAGCCACGCAGATAGTTCCACCACTGCCACGCACCTTGGAGAGTAAGTTCTGGCGCAAAGATAGTCTGTACAGGTAAGTAAGGTAGCAGCAAAGCACTTTCTCCGCCGGTGACCCAGAGGGTGGCTTGCGGAAGGGAAGCCGTAAGCCAGCCAAGCCATCCCTGAATCTCTAACAGCGTTCCCCAAAAAGCCCCTGCTTGGAGGGCTTCCTGGGTGCATATGCCTATAAGAGGAGGGGATAAGGAAGGTAGAGGATACAGGGGCAGTTTGCCTGTATGGGTATGTAGGGCTTTGAGACGCAGGTGGGCCCCCGCCAGAATAACCCCACCTAAATGGATACCCCGTTTGTCTAATATATCTATCACCCAAGCTGTGCCCATGCTGACGATAATAGCTGGGAACTGTCGCTGGTACCACACCGCTACAAGCTGTGCTGCTCTATCGGCTCCCAACTCTTTGCTGTAAAAGGTCTCTAAGGGAAGGGGTTTAGCCGAGGTGAGTTCTTCCGCTCCTCGGTGAAGGAGGTATTCCCGCCACAGAGCCTCGCCGCGCGTGTCTATGAAGATGATATTGGTCAATTTTGAGATAGGTAGTTCTTCAGGTCGCTGGGCAATAAACGCCTTGTACTTCCCACTTTCGTCAAAAAGAGCCGCTTTTACTCGGCTATTCCCTATATCTACAACGAGTGCAGGTTCCAAACGACCTGGGCTTGTGAAGCGGGTATTTTCCATAGCTGGCTTTCCGCTCTCAGATGTAAGTAGCCTTCGTCATCCCATGCTTCCACCTGAGCCCTGAGGATTTTGTCCCCAAATCGGAAAGGTATTTCAGGATAAAGATGTTTCACAAAGTCGGCTCTAATCTTAGAAGGATGGGTAGCGTACCACCGCCAAAAAGCTTGCTCAAACTGGTCTAAAATCTCTTCCAGCGTGAGAGGCGAGTATCCCGCTTGCCTCAGGCTGATGGCGGATAGCTCTGGAGGGAAATAGCGCTGATACACATTTAGCCCTATACCAATAATCACGCAACCGTTATGGATAGCTTCAGCGAGAATGCCAGCTAACTTACCTGAATGATTTGAAGAAAATACCCATAAATCATTAGGCCACTTGAAGTATAGGGGGGCGTGCAAATGGGGGGAAACTGCTTCATACAGCGCAAGCGCACTGATAGCGGTGAGTAAGGGCACTTTTTCCGTGGGCGGGTGAAGCAAAAAGCTCAGGGTGAGACTTTCACCAGGGGTGGCATACCAAGGATTACCGGCACGTCCATACCCTGCTGTTTGATAAAGTGTCCAGATGAGCGTACCTTCCGGTAGAGCTGAGAAAGCAACCCACTCCTTCAAGAAGCTTTGGGTAGAAGGGAGTTCCGTATAGAAGTGGCGATGAAATTTTTTCACCAGGAATAAATGATGGGCTTTTCATCAGGTGGGCGTCGCTTAGTCAGATGCACCCGCAGTCCAACTAGTAATACGCTATCGGGATTAGAGATGTGATTGTAGGCGAGGATTTTCTCTAATGGACGATGGTAATGCTCAGCGATGGCTCGGGGAGTTTCACCTTTTTGCACGATGTGGATGTACGCTTTGCGAGGGGAGACAATCAGAATAGGCCCGCTTCCCCTATGGAAAGGGTTATATTGTCGCAGACGGGGTGTAAGCGGAGGAGGTGGATATTGCCAGTGCTTACCTAAGTAAGGCTCTTTCTTAAGAGGAAGGCGTGCTACATCGGGAGGTGTGATTGGCGCAGAAGTCGGCTTAGGGGGAGGGGAAACTATAGTATCCTTAGGAGAAACTGGGACAGGAGCAGGGGTTGAGTCCGGAGTAAGGAGCGTGAAAACCATAGGGTTGAAAAGCGAGCGCAGAGGTTCGGAAGGGAGGGTATCCGGGATTTGGGTCAAAGGAATGTAATAAGTAGAGGGGCGAGAAGCGGGGAGTGTAGGTCGTAGAAGCCAAGGATTCCACTTGAGAAATTCCTCTAAGGTAATCCCGTTTTGGTCGGCGATTTGCTGGGCAGGAATGGCAGGTCCTTGGTATATCTGAGGTCGTAGGGCATATATTCTCTTCTGAATCAGCGATTCAAAGGTGAGCTTGTATGCGACCGCGCGGAGGGCATACCAATGCGTCGTGGCTTTGAGACACACTTCACTTTTTCCAATATAAGCGCTATCCAGGTAGGGGATTGCGCCTGTGCCTCCTTCGTAGTAAGCGATGATAGCGAAGAGCCAGTTACGATGGCGATTATACTGCTTCGTGAGGTAGAGGGCAGCTGCGGCGCTGGATCGGAAAAGATGCCGCCGTTCATCTATGGTGTCATTAATGACAAGTCCTACTTCGCGGGCGGTGTAGTCCTTAAGCTGCCAGAAGCCTACTGCTTGAGAGCGAGAAATAGCATTTGGGTTGAGTCGGCTCTCCTGGATAGCTAAGTATTTGAGGTCTTCGGGTACGCCCATGTATTGTAAGGCTTCTTCTATGTAGGGGAGTAGGGTTTCGGCGCGCGCCACGAGCGCTTGCAGGGTGGGGGGATGTTCATGCAACTTGATGATATACTGCTGGATAGAATAGCGAGCCTCTGGCTCTATGCGGGTTTGCATCGCGCAGAAGGTCAATACCTCAGGTACGGAGGGCAGAAGAGCCCCCGTGCCTACCAGCAGAAAGAGCCAACTCATGCCATCACCGTCAAATGAAAATGCAAGCGTATCAACCGAAGTTCTTCATAAGTGTATTCGCCGCGAAGGGCGCGCATGGCTTTTTCTAAATCATCATCCTCCGCTTCGTAGAAATAATCAAAAGCTTCCTCCACTCGGTCAGGGTCTATCATCGCATCCAGAGCATAGTCTAATCGGAGTCGTACTCCTGCATTTAGTACGATATTTTCCAGCTTGTCCAGAAGCTCCTCCATCGTAAGGTCTAATCGGCGTGCAATCGTCTGTAAAGGCGTGCGCTGATCTATGGACTGAATAATCTCCACCCAATCACTCTGGCGCTTCTGAAGAGTGGGCATAATGAGTTCTATGGGGCGTTGTATGTCATTTTCTTCTACATATTCGCGTATTAGTTTGACGAAGCTCTCGCCAAACTTACGAGTCTTAACAGGTCCTACCCCAGGTATGCGCTCCAGCTCTTCCAGTGTAAGGGGATACTGAGTGGCCATCTCTATCAGAGTCGGCTCCTGAAAGATAACATAAGGGGGCACGTTATATTGCTGGGCGATGGTACGGCGCAGGTCTTTGAGTTTCTCTAAGAGTACTTCATCGTGTAAAAGGAGTTCTTCTATCACTTCCTCTTCTTCAGAGCGAGGCGTCCTATCAAAAGGAGGATACAACGCTAACGAAGTAGGATGATGAAGGTAGTTTTTCCCCTTCTCTGTAAGCTGCAGTACGGTATAATCATTAGGGTCTCTTTCTATGAAGCCCTCCACTAAAAGCTGAGTAAGAAAAGATTTAGCCTCATCTATGGAATGCTCTCTCAAGGCTCGGTGAGTAGATAAAACCTTCCCATTAATCTCAGGGGCTAAACCTACAAGATGATCTAAGACTGGAATGTAGGGAAACTTACCTAATTCGGCGAAAGATTGGAGTATGGCTAAGGCGATGGGTTTGCCTTCTATACTTTGGCGGGGGTAGCGGCAGTTATCGCACATGTTTCCGCATTTATCGGTTTCGTAGCTCTCGCCGAAGTACTGAAGGAGAAACTTTCTACGACACTGGCCACTCTCACAGAAATGTGCCATCTCCTGTAGGAGGAAGACGATAGCTTCTCGTTCGCTGGCGGGCTTGTCTTTAAGGAAGCGGTCTAACTTTAGGATGTCGCCGTAATCATAATACAAGATACAATCTGCTGGCAGTCCATCCCTTCCAGCTCTTCCGGTTTCCTGGTAATAGTTCTCTATGCTTTTCGGTACATCATAATGAATGATAAATCGCACATCGGGCTTATCTATGCCCATGCCAAAAGCAATAGTGGCTACGATGACTTGTACCTCTTCATTCAGGAAAGCGTCTTGATTGCGATTGCGTTGGGCTGAATCCATACCTGCATGATAGGGGAGGGCTTTGATACCATTGGATTGAAGCGTTTTGGCTACTTCTTCTACTCTGCGTCTGGAATGGCAATACACAATCCCAGATTGTCCGGATCGAGAACGGATATATTGTACTATTTCGCGCAGGACGGCTTGTTGAGACCGTTTGGGCACGACTTGATAGTACAGGTTAGAGCGATTGAAACTCGTGCGAAACACCACCGCATCCAAGACTTCTAAGTTTTCCATGATATCGCGTTGGACGCGAGGGGTAGCAGTAGCGGTTAGGGCAATAATCGGCATAGGGGGCAAGTCCCGCAGCGCATGGCGAATCCGGCGATATTCTGGTCGGAAGTCATGTCCCCATTCCGATATGCAGTGTGCCTCATCAACGGCTACAAAACTCACCTTGAGCTGGTGAAGAATATCAGAGAAACTTTCACTGACCAGAGTCTCAGGTGCTACATATAAAATTTTTGCTTCGCCTCGCAAGCACTGGCGCTTGACTTCTTCGTATTCTCGTTTAGATAGGCTACTATTGAGAAAGACAGCGGGAATGTCATAGGCCTGCATTTGGTCCACCTGATTTTTCATCAAGGCAATCAGGGGCGAGATAACAAGCGCAGTACCCGGCATCAAAAGGGCGGGGAGCTGATAACACAGGGATTTTCCTGCGCCGGTAGGCATGATGACCACGACATTTTTGTTAGAAAGGAGAGTACGAATAATCTCCTCTTGGGGTCCCCGAAAGGAGGGATACCCAAAATGCCTCTGTAATGCCTCTCGTAAATCCACTGTAGCCGCTGACATATTCCTTTGTAGCTTTCCTTTACCTTTGCCAAAGATAAGTAAAGACTGGGCATATATGCACCTCTCCACGGCTCGTTGGGTGCTGGAGATAGAGGCGCAGGCTCTTCACAGGCTTATGCAAAGTTTAGATGAGCGATTTGACAGGCTTGTAGAAGAGATTTTGACGAGAGGGAGGAAAGTAGTACTCACTGGCGTAGGCAAAAGCGCCCATATCGCTGCCAAAATCACGGCCACCCTCAACTCCACGGGTACGCCCGCCGTGTGGCTGCATGCCACAGAAGCCCAACATGGCGATGTAGGAATCGTACAACCCGACGATGTAGTACTCATCTTCTCACGCAGTGGGGAAACCGGTGAAGTGCGTAGTCTCTTACCTGTTCTCCGAGAGCGAGGGGCATGGTTAGTAGCTTGTGTAGGCAATCCCACCAGTTCTATTGCGCGCAGTGCGGATTTGGTGATAGACCTGAGCATAGAACGGGAGGCTTGCCCCCATAACCTCACCCCCACAGCCTCTACGACAGTGGCTCTGGCTTTTGGGGATGCCCTGGCGATAGCCCTGATGCAAGCACGGCGCTTCGGTCCTGAGCAGTTTGCAGCTACGCATCCCGCCGGGGCCTTAGGCAAAAGGCTTCTCTTACAAGTGCGCGATATAGCGGAGCCTCACTTGCCCACTATTTCGGAAAATGCCTCCTTCAAAGAAATCTTGGTAGCGATTACCGCAGGCCGAAAAGGAGCCGTGGCAGTAGTAGCCCCGGATACTACGCTGCTGCGCGGGATTATCACGGATGGGGATATTCGCCGAGCCGTGGAACGATCCGAGCCCTCTCAGCTTCTCTCTCTAACAGGGAAAGACCTCGCCACCCCTAACCCTAAAACCATCCAACTCCATCAGAAAGCATACGAAGCACTCCAGCTCATGCGCACTCATAAAGTCTCTCAGCTCATCATCTTAGACGGAGAGAAGCCTTGGGGTATGATTCACTTTCATGACCTCATTCGCGAAGGCATACATGAGAACTAAGATACATGCTTTGATTTTGGCAGGGGGGAGTGGTACACGCTTCTGGCCTGTGAGCCGAAATGCGCACCCCAAACAATTTCTGGATATTCTGGGCACAGGACGCAGCTTACTCCAATCCACCTATGCTCGGCTGCGAAAAATCCTACCCGACTCCCAAATCTGGTTGGTAGGCAATCGCCAGCATCTCCCCCTACTGCAAGAGCAGTTACCCGAAATGCCGCTATCTCACCTTCTCTTAGAACCCCTCCAGCGCAATACAGCCCCAAGCATCCTTTGGAGTACTCTTCATATTCACCAGTTGCAGGGGGATGTGCTATTATGGATAATGCCCGCAGACCATTACATTCCAGATGAGGATATTTTCCTTGAGCTTATGCAAGGAGTGTTCCAAAACTGCGATTTTTCTCAGGCTATCTTCACTGTAGGCATTCGTCCCAAGTATCCCCATACGGGATATGGCTATATTCAGTATGCTTCTGTACCCAACTCCATTTGCTATCCGGTGAAGACCTTTACGGAGAAACCCTCTCAGGAACTTGCCGAGGTCTTTGTCCAAAGCGGAGAGTTTCTATGGAATGCGGGTATGTTCATCGCTCGTACTACCGTACTTCTGCATGCTTTCCAACAATATAGTCCAGAAATCTACGAGATATTCCAAGGTTTGAGCCCTGACTCTTCGGAAGAAGTACTTAGGGCTTTTCAGCGGGCACCCTCTATTTCGTTTGACTATGCTATCATGGAAAAGTACAGTCCGGTCATGGTAGTAGAAGGAAACTTTCGCTGGTGGGATTTGGGAGGATGGAATGCTGTACATGAAGTGTCCCCCTGTGATGAAAGGGGAAATAGACTACATAGCATAAGTCATCTCAAGGATGTGCGAAACTCATTCATTTACTCAGCCACGCCTGACAAACTCATCATAGTGGAAGGTCTCAGCGACTACTTAGTGATTGATACACCCGATGCTTTGCTTATTCTACCGAAAGCGCAGGAGCAAGGGATTCGCGAATGGGTGCAGACCCTCAAAACATCTGGAAGAGAAGAATATCTGTAAGTCTATGGTGGGGAGTGTCTGAGGGAGAGGCGGTTAAGGGGCGAAAACTTTCGTACTGCCTTCTTGGTCAGCAGTGCGCCATCGCACCACGTAAAGGCCCGACGGAAGCCCCCACTCTTGCATCCCAGAAGCCCCATAGCGTGCAACTTCCCGCCCGTCCAGCGCGTAGAAGATGAGTTCCCGCACCTCTTCGTGTATCCAGAGCATGCCTTGCCGAATGGAGAAGAGAGAAGAGTACTTTTCTGCGTGGCTCAGGCTGGAAGAAGGAGAAACTGCAGTCTGCTGAGTGAAAGTCCCCGGCGCATCCCCAGAAGTGCCTCCATTTCCGTTGACGGCATTTGCTGCGATATACCAGGTGAGCGTGCCCAAGTTAGAGGCAGGCGGAGTCCAGGAAAAGTTCCACGTACCTGTTGTAGAAATGCCGCTATGAGCGATGTATTTTCGGTTGCCAGAGCCTGTCTGTTGAAGGACTACATTCGTATTGCCACCGGTGCTGAGGGTTTGATTCGGGGTATTTTCTTGGCCTGCTTGGCTGCTCAGCACCGTGAGTTGGAAGCCGTAGCGTGTGAGCGTGTTGTGTTCTACTCTTAGGGTGAGGGTGATAGCAGAGCCACCGGGGATGTAGGTACGGAAGGTATCTGACCCTAAGAAAAGGGCAGCGCGGGGTGCAGGGCTGCCTCCTGCATGACAGTTGCGGCAGGAGCCATTATCCCCAGGGGCTCCTGCATAGCCTACTGGCGGCTGAGAAGAGTTCGTGGAACGGAATGCTACCACAGACAGCCCTACTACTGCCACCCATAGGATAGTTATACCTTTGCCCATAACTTACTCAAACAAAATTACCGCTTCCAGAGCATAGGATGACTGCGAACCCAGTGCACGTAATAGCGAATAGCTGCCCGAGCGGTGGAAGAGAGACGGTAGGTATCCGGACCTACGTAAAGCTGGATGTGGCTCTTTTGGACGGCAGGCGTTATTTCCTGAGCATGAGAGGAAATCAAGGCTTGTAAAGCAGGGGAAGGTTCTCGCCAAGCCTTGCGCAGGCTGCGGCGAAACCCCCGAACTAATGCTCGTACTGGCATCTCCCGTCGCGCCGCGATTCCCCCTAAGGGCACAGGATACCCTGTTTTTTCGCTCCAGTAGGCGCCTAAGTCTATCAGAGCTGTCAGTCCGTATTCAGCATAGGTGAATCGGCTCTCGTGAATGATTACCGCAGCGTCTAACTCGCCTCTATTGACGCTGGGCATGAGTTCTGAATATAAGACAGCTTTCAGGTTCTCAGCATGGGGAGCAAAAAAGCGTAAGAGGGAATAAGCCGTAGTGTGCCAGCCTGGTATGCCGATAACCGCTTTCTGCAGCGCTTCATAGGAGAGGGGTTTTCGGCTGACGAGGAGGGGGCCTGCGCCATATCCTAATGCCGCTCCGATTGGTAAGAGGCGATACTTTCTCCGAGGAAGCAAGGCGTATTGAAAGAAGGACAGCTTTATTACATCGGCGGCTTCCTGTTGTGCGAGATGATTGAGCTCCTCTATGTCGGCATAGATAAAGTGGAGCGGGAGGCGAGAAGGTACTTCACCGAGTATGAGAGGACCCCAAGCGAAGGTATCGTTAGGGCAAGGGCTGATGGCTACTTTGAGTGAGCGACTCAAGGTAGAAGTTTCTCCAGAGGCTGGATAGTATAGTCAGAAGGAATGCCCCATCGGAGGGGGAGGTTATTGGGCTGGAAAGAGGCCTCTCGGGGAACAAGTTCCATTTTCATGCTTTGCGGAAAGTGAAGAGAAAGCGCAGGAATCGGCTGTTTCTCAATATATTCATAGGTGATTTGCGTTATTTCTCCTGAGGGTAGGAGAAACTGCCATGCTTGCAGAGAGGGAGAGGGATGATAACGTATGCGGGCTTGTACTTTGTAGCCCTGGTAATCAAAAAGGAGGCGGGTTCCCGCTGAGTCCCACTGGCAGGGTACATCCCGAAGAGAAGGGGGTAGGTATCCCGTCAGCAGCGCCACCACGTCCAGTGGTCCTAAAGCAGGAAGGAATCCACGCAGAGTCCTTAGCGAGCCTGTGTAGGCTTCTCGGGTAAGGCGACTTAGGATTAAGAGAGAGTCCCGATTCCAGAGAAGGCGCAGTCCTTCTATCCCTAACATGCTAAAAGAGCCCCATAAAACCGAGTCGCCTCCGACCTGCATGCGCATAGAAAAGGTTTGATCTTGGGAGGTGCGTACCTCGTACTTGGCGCGCAAGGTGGTATATGCGGAGGGAAGCGCTAAGCTATCCAATAGCATCGGAAGATTCACGGGTAGGCTTATGGCTTTAGGGCGAGCCTTGCGCATACAGCCTACGCTCATTACTAAAACAATACTTAGGGCAAAGCGCGCCATAAGCCTGACAAAGGATATTGTTTGCGCGCTCGGGCCTTGAGCTCAGTATACAGAGAACCTAAGGAAGAGCGGCCTAACTTGAAAAGAATATCCTCCCACATTTCCAAAGGTAGTACTATGTCGGGGGATATTCTGCGTGTAAGCTCCACGGCTTCACTCTCTTTTTTGCGGTGAATAGCAAAGAGAATTTGATACCACATCTGATATATACTGGCTTCATTAGTAGAGAGGGAGACAGGAGAAGGATTCTTGCTTCTGAGCAGGGCTATATGCCAGAGGAGTTCAGCTAATGCAGGGGAGAAGTAGAGAGATAGTCTTTTTTGAGAAAGGGGGGTGGGGTACATCTCTGCGCTTTCTGTGAAGAGATGCATATAAGTGGCGGCTCGGGCGGTCAGGGTATCGGGTTGTGGTGTGAGTTTCCAGCCTTTCTGGAAGGCGGCTAAGGCTTCTCGCCAGTGTCGTCGGGACGCATGAGCTACCCCTTCCCAGAGAAAAAGTTTGCCTTGTCCAGGGAAAGTTTCTTGAAGGCGATGCACCTCAGCCAAGAGGGAGTCTCCGCCCCCCAGTCGCCACAAGGCATAGAAGTAAGTAATAGAGAGGTTGAGGTTAAGCGAGTCCAAGAGGAGACCTTTTTTGTAGGCGAGGGCCGCACTGTCCCAACGCCCTTGTCGGCTCCAGTAATCACCCCATAAAGTCCATCCTAAAGCCGAAGGATACTCCCGCAGTAGCTTTTCCATGATTTCAGCAAACTCTTCTTCTTCACTCCATCCGATGCGGCTCAAGAGATTATACTTTACTTCAACGGGAACATGTGGAGAAAGTAAATATCGCTGCCACTCATCACTATCCCAAGTTTCCTCAAATACCTCTATGTAGTTGAGGACGAGGCTCCAGCAGCCTTCACACGCTAAATCCATTTGGAGTAGTCTGCCAACGGTTTCTATGAGTTTGGGATAGTTGCGCATAAGTTCATAAATACGAGCAGCGGTCTCTAAATACATCTCATGACTGGGCCAAAGCAAAGCAAGACTTTCAGCCAAAGCGGCTGCACGCTCCAGTTTACCCGCTTCTATCCAGAGCTGAACCCGCGCTTGGAAGAGCTCATCGTAATTAGCGGTGATATGCTGTATCTGCTCTAAGGTTTTGTCCGCTTTGAGTTCATCTCCTTTATTCTTGTATGCTTGAGCTAAGCGAAAAAGAACCTCTGGCTCATAGGGATATTGCTCTGCTAACTTTTCCAAGAGGATGACAGCTTCGCTTTCTTGATTGTTTAGCTGCAGTGCGGCAGCATACCCTAAGGCTATCCATAGTTCGTTGGGAGATTCTTTATAGGCTTTTTCGGCGTGCGTGAGCATGCGGATATAATCTCCTTGTTGATAGGCGATACGAGCTAAGTAATAATGTACCCCAGCACTTTGGGGGGCGGCTTCGGCTGCTTTGGAGAAGTATTCTACGGACTCTTCTATCAAGCCCTGGGAAAAAAGAGCTACTCCCCGCGCAAATGAAGAAGCTGCATTCCGCCAAGCCACCGAATCAACAATAGTCTGCTTGCGATTTTTTTTGCCTACTTGCGCCCAAACTAAAGGGATCACTAACAATACCCCCCTTAGTCTATCCATATCGGCTATAGTCTCCTAAATCTACGTTGCCTATGGCGTGTTGGCAGTGTGCATGAGCGCCTATGAGGGCATAGCTAAGGATGGAGTTTTCTACCGAGGCGTTTTCTCGGCAGAGCGAGTAGCTGAGAATACTGCGGCGTATGCGAGCCCCACTTTCTATGACAGCATACGGTCCTATGATGCTTTCGGAGAGCTGAACCCCCTCTGCGATATAAACCGGAGGAATAAGACACACATCAGAGGGCATGTTCTCAGGATAGGACGAACCTAATAAATCCAAAAGCCGTTGCTGCGCTTCTAAAATGAGTTTGCGGCTTCCACAGTCTAACCATTCTTCTACGGGCAGTGCCTTGAGCTGTGCGCCCTGATCTATGAGAGATTGAAGGGCATCGGTGAGTTGGTATTCGCCCTTAGAGCGGATTTCATGCCGGAAAAGATACTCTATCGCAGGGATAAGTTTTTCTGCATTCTGCAGGAAGTAGATACCGATAATCGCTAAGTCGGAGGGGGGAACCTCGGGTTTTTCCACCATTTTCGTGATGAAACCTTCAGTGGAAAGCTCTACTACTCCATAACTGCGAGGGTCTTCTACGCGTTTGACCCAGAGGGCACCATCGGCTGTAGAAGGTACTCGCATAGAGCCTTTGAAAATAGTATCGGCGAAGAGAATCACGCATGGTCCCTCTAAGAAGTCTTTGGCTTGGTAGATAGCATGGGCTGTACCTAAGGGCTGCTCTTGCTCACAAAATACAGCTTGGGCTCCCCAGCGCCGCGCTAAATCTTTAAGAAACTGCCGCTGCTGCTCACGCAGCTCTCGTACGATAAACACCATGAGTTCCACCTCTTGGGGAAGGGCTTGTTGCACTTCTTCTATGAGCCATTGGAGTACGGGCTTGCCCAATACCGGGAAGAGAGGCTTCAGCGTCGTGAAAGTGTGAGGGCGCAAGCGTTTGCCTTCTCCCGCCATCGGTATAATCAGTCGCATCGCTCAAAATTAGCGTTTAGAGCTTCCTATCCGAGGTTCAGTGCCCGCCCATAACCGAGCCAGATTGCTACGGTGGGTGTATACCACTAACAGCCACCAGAGTCCTCCCATAATGTATCCGACGGGGGTTCCTTCCCCTATGAAAGCGTGCCATACCAGAAAGCTCCCCACCGCTACAAGAGAACTAACCGAGACTATCTGTGATAGGCTCAGTGTCAATAGGAAAGTCCCCACAGCTGCCAAAGCACTGAGTGGCTGTAGCACTAACATGCCTCCCAAGAGTGTATTGATGCCTTTACCCCCCTGGAACTTTCCCCATATCGGGTAAATATGTCCTATCACCGCTGCGCTCACGATGAGATAAAGGCTCCAAGAAGGCAAGCCCCGCTTCATCGCTAAATAAGTAGGTAAAGCGGCTTTGAGAATATCTATGACCTGTACGACAGCGCCAGCCCAGAAACCCAACGCCCGATATGCGTTCGTACTACCGATATTCCCACTGCCAACTTTACGAATATCTACTCTATATGCTCGTGCTATCCACACTCCCGGTACAAGCGAACCGAAGAGATAAGCTACAATAATGAATAGGGCTATTTCCATCCGTTCCCTATGTAAAATGCCATGAAGCCTGAGAGCCAGTCTCTTCTTCCGGGGTATTGATGGAGGGTTTTGATGGGCGAACTGAAGAACTGCCATCGCCCCCCTAAGGCTAAAGCCCGTATGAGGGAGGGATTTTTGCCGATGTCCAGTAGAATACCCGCTTGTATAACGGCTCCGGGTACCGCTCGTAGCTGGTCAAACCCCAAATAAAAGTCCGCTTCTCCCACAATATCATAATACGAATGCCGAGTAGGGTCGTAAGTATCTACTTGTATAACGGCTTGATTAGCTGAGATAGGTATGGCGATTTCTATGTAATAGGGCTTGAGGAGGGTGAAGGCGGGGCCTATTCCACCGAAGAGACTGAGCTGAGCATGGGTGATGGCAGTGCGAGGCATCAGAATGTACTGATAGCCCCAGATTATCTCCAAAAGGTACGCATAATATAGCTTGCCAAAGACATAATCTTTGCCGCCTTGGTCTCGGTAAGCGGAGCGGGTGCGAGCTTCCGAGCGGAGACGATAAGAGGTGAGTTCTCCGAGCCATAAGGTGCCTCGGCGAGGGGTATGCCATTTGGGTACGAGAAGGCTTATCCCCCATCCATATGAATGCAAAAGCGGTCCCACCGCTATGCCGTGGGTGAGCGGTTCTTGGACGAAGGACTGCCCCCAGAGCAGAGCCCCGAGACTACATAGCCGCCAGCAATTCCACATAAAAGATGAGAGTAGAGTTGGGTGGTATTGCACCCATGTCTCGGTCGCCATACCCTAACTCAGGTGGTACAATCAGCACTGCTTTTGTACCCACTGGGAGTTTTGCAATGCCTTCATCCCACCCGCGGATGACTTGTCCTTGTCCGAGCATGAAATCAAAAGGAACCCCGCGGTCGTAAGAGCTATCAAACTTTCGCCCATCGGTCAGTATCCCGTGATAATGTACAACTACTCGCTGGCCGGGCTTTGGGAGGTTGCCATTCCCGCGCTCATGCACATACAGGCCCAAGCCGGAGGGTAACCTTTCAATACGGGCAGAGTCTATGGGATAGGGGATGAAAGGCGTAGAAGGGGCTTCGGCAGGAGGGGCGGCTTGCACTTGTTGGCTCTCGCTATTCTTGGAGCTGGTACAGCTCCAGACCAGCCAGAAAGCGCCGATAATGCTCCAGAATAGTTTCTGCATATTGTTCTCGGATGAGTTTCTGTGTAAAGTCCAACGCTTCTTCTAAACTTCGGTAGAGGGTGGCTCCGGCAGCGTTGCGATGACCGCCACCTTTGTCAAACTGCTGGGCTAACTCATGGCAGGGAAAATCTCCTACGCTGCGCAGACTGACCCGTATCGATTCGGGATACTCTTTGAGTACTATGCTCAGTAGCACACCCTCCAAAGTCAGTAGCTGATTAGCGAATCCCTCCGTCTCTTCCCATCGCGCACCAAACTGCTCTAAAAGGCTCATAGGAATGTACATAAGCAGTACAGGCAGTTCGTCTATCCGGATAACATAATTCTCCAGAATATGGCTGTACAATCGCACGATGTGGAGCTTTTTCCTGTAGAAGATATGATGATGGACAGCCTCCAAAGGGAAAGGGGGGGTGATGAGCCGGGCGGCTACTTGGAGGGTAGTGGGGCTCACGCTGCGAAAACGAAAGCCCCCCGTATCCGTAAGCAGTCCTGTATAGAGTGCTATCCGCGCAGGTAATGGCACAGGATAGAGGGGCTCTAATACTTGTTCATACAGGATTTCGCAGGTAGCGGCGGCTTGAGCGTTCCAGAAGTTCCCCAACTGGGAGAGGGGCTCGCTATCGGCATGATGGTCCACCCATATGAGTCGGGTAGGGTCTATAAGGTTTCGGAGAAAGTCAGGGATTCGGTCCCAGCGTCCGAAATCCACACAGAAAAAAAGGTCTGCGGCTTGGGCGGCTTGCTGGATGGCTTCTGCGTCGGTGTGTGCGATGCGAATATGCTCCCAGCCTGGTAAAAAGCGCAGATATTCGGGCACGGGGTCGGGTAGTACGGGTACGACTTTCTTGCCTGCGCTCTCCAGTGTGTGATAAATCCCTAAAAGCGACCCTACGGCATCTCCATCGGGGCGAGGGTGGCTCAAGCATAGAATATGTTTAGCTTGGCGCAGGGCTTCTTTCCATTCCACCGAGACAAAGATAGAATTTCGCCCCGTGCCACCCGTGTACGTCGTCGTGCTGACTTATGGGGGAAAGAGTTGGCTGGAGCGGTTCTTACCTTCTCTTTTCGCTACGGATTATCCCGATTTCAGGGTTTGGGTCATAGATAATGGAAGTCAGCCCCCACTGATAGACTGGATTGAAGCGCGTTTCCCTCAGGTGAAGGCCCTTCGCTATGCGGAGAATACTGGATATGCGGGGGGATATCAGCGATTTTTTTCTGAGCATGGAAGCGAAGTACCTTATTTAGCGCTGCTGAATGATGATGTAGAAGTAACGCCTTCTTGGCTGCGTGTGCTTGTGGAGCGTATGGAGAGATGTACGGATTTAGCTGCGGTGCAGCCCAAAGTCCTTGCCTGGAGGCAGCGTAATCTCTTTGAGTATGCAGGGGCGGCTGGAGGATTTCTGGATGTGCTGGGCTACCCTACTTGCCGAGGAAGAGATGAAGCTGACCAAGCACAATATGAAATCCCCTCTCAGGTATTTTGGGCAGGTGGAGCGGCTTTTCTCTTGCGTACCAAGGCTATCGCCGAGAGCCTTCAAGGTATGCTTTTCAAGTCCTACTACTTCATGCACATGGAAGAGATAGATTTGTGTTGGCGGCTGCAGCGTGCAGGCTGGAAAGTAGGGTATGAGCCCGCCAGTGTCGTTTATCATGTGGGAGGGGCTTCCCTCAGTCATGCTCATGCCCGAAAAACCTTCTATAACTTCCGCAATAGCTTATTCCTGCTCTGGGAAAATCTTTCAGGCTGGGAGCGTTATCTACGCGTAGCTCTACGATTGGTACTGGATGCGCCTGCAGCGTTATACCTTCTCATCAAAGGCGGACCCTCCCATGTAGCGGCTATTGCTTGCGCACACTGGAGCTTCTTCGGCTACATAGCTCGGAAAAAACTAAACATCTGCGCATATCTGCCTTTTCTACCCTACCGCCAGCTCAAGGGTATCGCCTCCCTACCTACGCTGTCTGGCAAAAGAAAATATCCCTATCTTCCCTTAGTGTGCTAATCTTCTCTCTACCTTTGCGCTTGTGAAAGAACCGGATTTTCCTGTAATAGGCGTAATCGGGCTGGGGTATGTAGGGCTTCCTGTGGCAGTGGCATTCTCTAAGCATTATCCGGTCATCGGCTTTGATATCTCTTCCGAGCGCGTCAGAGAACTGCGCAAGGGGTATGATAGAAACAAAGAGTTCCCTCCTGAGCTGCTTCGCCGAGAGGGGCTGCTCTTTACTGATGAAGAGAGGGATTTAGCGAAAGCTAACTTTTATATCGTGGCTGTGCCCACTCCTATTGATGCATATAAGGTGCCGGATTTAGAGCCGCTGCGTCAGGCTAGTGAGACTTTGGCTCGCTGGCTCAAACGCGGAGATACCGTGGTCTATGAGAGCACCGTATATCCGGGTTGTACAGAGGAGGTATGCTTGCCTATTTTAGAGCGAAGCGGCCTCAAGGCAGGTATAGATTTTGGGTTGGGTTATTCGCCTGAGCGCATCAATCCAGGAGATGTAGCTCGTCCCTTAGAGAAAATCACTAAAGTCGTCTCCGGACATACTACCGAATCGCTTGATTATATCGCAAAAGTCTATGGGCGCGTGATAGAAGCGGGACTACATAAAGCTCCGTCTATTCGCGTAGCAGAAGCAGCCAAAGTAATTGAAAATACCCAGCGCGACCTGAATATCGCTCTTGTCAATGAACTGGCTATGCTCTTTCAAGAAATGGGGATTAGTGTATATGATGTGTTAGAGGCTGCCAGAACAAAATGGAATTTCCATGCTTATACCCCCGGTTTAGTAGGGGGGCACTGCATCGGAGTAGACCCTTATTATCTCACCTATAAAGCGACGGAGAAAAACTTTTATCCCCATGTGATTTTGGCAGGCAGGCGCATTAACGACTCCTTTCCTGCTTATGTAGCGAATCGTATTCTACAGAAACTCAGCCAACTGCGCCGTTATCCTCCTTTGCATATTCTGGTACTGGGTTTTACTTTCAAGGAGAATGTGCCCGATATTCGCAATACCAAGGTATATGATCTTGTTCTTGCGCTGCGAGCGCATGGGGTGGAGGTAGAGGTTACGGATCCCCTTGCTCATGCCGATGAGGTGGAGCGAGAATACGGAATCAATCTAATCCAGCCAAAGGAAGCTGCTTACGATGCTATCGTGTTGGCTGTTGCTCATCAGCAATATAAGTCCCTCAGTGAAGATGAATTGCTGCGTTGGGGCAAGCCTGGCGTACTTTTAGCAGACATTAAGGGGCTTTATCGGAATAAAATTCATCATCCATCGCTTCATTACTGGACGCTATGAGAATGCTCAAAATGGTAGATTTAGGGATGGAGCGCCAGTTTTTTGGACCCAAACTGGAGAATGCAATCCTTCAAGTGCTGGAGCATACTCAGTACATCCGAGGCCCAGAGGTAAATGCTTTTGCTCAGGAGCTAAGTGGGTATTTAGGGGGAATTCATGTGACTCCCTGTGCAAATGGCACGGATGCGCTTCAACTGGCTCTCATGGCATTAGATGTAGCGCCAGGGGACGAGGTTATCGTGCCTGCTTTCACTTATGTCTCTACGGCTGAAGTGGCGGCTCTGCTTAGGCTGCGGGTGCGCTGGGCAGAAGTATCCTTAGACCACTTCAATCTTCTGCCCGAAGGTTTAGAGAAAGCCTGGAGCCCCCGAGTCAAAGCGATTGTGCCCGTCCATCTCTTCGGACAAGCAGCACCCCTGAAAGAAATCATAGACTTTGCCCGTGAAAAGGGTATAGCCGTCATAGAAGATGCTGCACAGGCTTTGGGTACAGAATACATCTTTTCAGATGGGCGCAGAGCTAAGGTCGGCACCTTGGGCGACATAGGTTGTACTTCGTTTTTCCCTTCTAAGAATTTAGGCTGTTATGGGGATGGAGGGGCTATTTTCACGGCTTCGGTTACTTTAGCCCAGCGCTTGGCCCGAATCGCCAATCATGGACAAGACACCCTCTATGAGTTCCGAGAAGTAGGCGTCAATTCTCGCTTAGATAGCATACAAGCAGCTATCCTTCGGGTAAAGCTCCCTTATTTAGATGAATTCAATACGCGCCGTAGAGCCATAGCGGATATCTACGATAGCTACTTCAAAGACATAGCGGCGCTTCAAGTACCTGCTCGCATGCCTTGGAGTACGCATATTTTTCATCAATACACGCTACGAGTGCTAAGTGGGAAGCGAGATGAACTGCGCGGTTATCTCCAGCAGCGAGGGGTGCCAGCGATGGTGTATTACCCGGCGCCGCTGCATTTACAGCCAGCTTATCGCAGCCCTGATTATCCCGAAGGCAGCTTTCCACAGGCTGAAAGGTTAGCTCGTGAAGTGATTTCTCTTCCGATGCATCCATTTCTCAGTGAGGACCAGATAGCGTATATTGCCGAAAGTGTACGCGATTTCTTTAGATAATGCTGATAGGCGTAGTAGCGTATATCGGGGTATCTATTTTGATTGGTCTGTGGGCTGCTCGGCGCGTTCATAACAGTCAAGACTATCTCGTAGCCAGCCGCCGCTTGCCGTTGCTATGGTCGCTTTCCTTGCTTTTCTCTACGTGGTTTGGCTCAGAGACTATCTTAGGCGCCTCTGAAACTATCGCCCAACGAGGACTCCTCGCTGTCATAGAAGACCCTTTTGGCAGTGCTTTGTGCTTATTCTTGGTGGGGGTGTGGCTTGCCCGTCCCTTTTATCGGCTTCCTGTGCGAAACTTCGGCGATTTCTACGCGCTCTACTTCGGAAAATGGACTGAACGAATAGCCACTCCCCTTATGATTATATCTTATTTTGGCTGGATAGCAGCTCAGTTAGTGGCGCTGGGGCAAGTGATTGCGCACTTCTCGGGCTGGAGCCTGAACTTTTCCATGCTCATCGCTTCCCTACTCATCCTTTCCTATACCTTCTGGGGGGGAATGTGGTCTGTAGCCGCTGTGGACCTTCTGCAAAATGTAGTAATCGTAGCAGGATTGATTGTACTAGCCTTTTTTCTGCCGGAAGGCTGGTCTCAACGCATGAAGGAGCTGCCGGAGGGTTTTCTCCGGTTTGTGCCGCCTTGGGATGGGCATGCGTGGATGGAATACCTTGCCGCGTGGATGGTAATCGGGCTGGGGTCCCTTCCCCAGCAGGATATGTATCAGCGGGTCGTTGCCGCCCGCAGCGAAAATACGGCAGTTCGTGCAGCAGTGGGCGCCTCCATTCTGTATCTGACAATAGGACTCTTGCCGCTACTGGCGGGGCTCTGTGTGCGTATGTACCACCCCGAATGGCTTACCGAACAAGAAGTAAGCATGCGCTCTCCCATCCTTCGTTTAGTAGAGACCTATATGCCTCCCTTCGTACAAATAGGCTTTTGGGGGGCGCTGATCTCTGCTATTATGAGCAGTGCCAGTGGTGGTATCTTAGCCCCTGCAGCCCTCCTCGCTGAAAATGTAATCGGCGGCTGGACACGCTTCTCCCCCTTAGCCAAAGCCCGATTATCCGTGGTAGTCGTAACTCTACTTTGCTTGCTGATGGGGCTATACGAACGAAATGTCTATGAGCTTGTGGGGGAATCGTCCATTTTTAGTTTAGTAACGCTTTTCTGGCCTATGGTTGTAGGCTTGCACCTACCCCGTTTGCGCAGTAGTATAGGGGCTATCCTAAGCATGATTCTCGGAGTACTTGCATATTATGTGGCGAAATGGATAGAAATCTCTATTCCCCCTTTATGGTATGGCTTCATTCTTAGCATAGTAGGGTATGGAATAGGCTGGCTCATAGAAAAATGGTATCAATCCTGTACGCATGTATCCGCTTGAAGGTGTGAGAGTATTAGAACTGGCGCGCCTTTTTCCTGGACCTTTTGCAGGAATGATCCTTCGGGATTTAGGCGCGACGGTAGTGAAGGTAGAACCCCTTCCCGGCGCAGACCCTATCCGAGGAAGTGATCTCTTTGACCTCCTCAATCGTGGTAAATACAGCGTCTCTTTCGCCAGTCAGCATCTCTCCGAGTTCTTAGCGAGCGCTTTACCAAAGGTAGATATTCTCCTGACCAACTATCGTCTTTCTACTCAGGCCGCATTAGGTCTCTCACCTGAAGCCGTATTAGAGAAACATCCCCACCTTATTTATGTAAATATCACTGCTTTTTCGGATGACCGACCGGGGCATGATTTGAATTTTTTAGCGGAGAGTGGGGTGTTGGAGCGCATGCGCGCCTTGAAAGAAGCCATTCCCATCGTGCCAGGATTTTTGATAGGAGATATATTAGGGGGAACGGCTTCAGCGCTCGTGCGGGTGTTGGCTGCCCTGTACGCTCGCACCCGCACAGGGAGAGGGGAATATATCCCCGTATCCATGCGTGAGGAACTGCTGCGTTGGAGTCTATCCCTGGCTAATACCCATAGGATGTTTGGGGGTGAGCTACCGCCTCCCGGGGCTGATTTTCTATCAGGCGGTATGCCCTGTTATCGGGTGTATTCTACGAAGGATGGGCGTTATATCGCCGTCGCTGCAATTGAAGAGAAGTTTTGGGCGCAGTTTTGTAGTTTCTTGGGCAGGGAGGACCTTATCCCGTATGGTCGGGTGGTAGGCGACCCGTATCCCCATCAAGAGCTGGAAAAGATTTTTGCCAGTGCCTCTTGGCAGGAGTGGAGAGCTCGCCTGGATACCAATGCCTTTTGTGTCTCGCCTGTTTATACTTTCGCAGAAGCTATACAGGAGCCCTGGGCCTCTAAGATATGGCGAGAGGGCTTTTTATACTTCTCGGATAAGGAAGAAGGGACGGTTCCGCGTTTGGGAGAGCATAATACCTGGATAGAGGCAAACTGGGGGATATCCCTTAGCGGGATACAATGAGTCGGCGGACACTCCGAACCTTTCCTTCCTCAGTAAGCCAGCGCACATAGTAAAG